>CAJKQY010000006.1:0-38419 GCA_905202145.1 uncultured Collinsella sp. | reverse complement strand
GGGATTGGTCAAAATAGTTTGACTATTAGCGGCTAAAATCGCCCGGCGCTAACAGTGTAACGAATCGGTCCCTCGAGGAGTCTCGAGGGACCGATTTTTTTGGCATTCTAAACGTTGGCGGCGATTATAGATATCGCGCCGACTTCTTAAGTGAATCCGACAATTTTCTCGAGGGTAGCCGCAGGCTGCCCGAGAACCGAGGACCACCTAGAACGCCGTCATTCCAGCCCATGTCACGCCGCCTTCCTGCCGGGAACGGGGTTGTCGGCCACGACGAGCGTGATGATCCTGACCGCGTGCTCTGCGGCGGTGTCCACGTCATCGCGACCAGGGGTCATGAGGTTGAACTTGGTGATGGTGGAATTGCGTGACTATCCCAAGATGCGGTGTTTGATGCTTGAGAGGACCCCTCTAGTGTAGATTCGCTTGGTCTCGGCGTCCTCGTTTCGCTCGATGTTGAGACGCGGATAGCCGCTCGTATACTCAACATTGGGATTCGCGAGTACGTCGGCACGCATGGAGGGCCAGCGGCGCCACAGGCGGTGTAGGGCGTGGGTGCTTCCGTAGGCGGCGCTGAGGTCGTGGGCTTCCATGTAGGAGCTGCCATGGGTGGTGGCGCGTGCATGCGCGGTGCTCACCACGACCCGGTTCATCTCGCGTAGAAGGAACGAGAGCTCCATAGCCTCGGTGAGCAGGTCGCCGTGTTCGCGCATCCTGTCTACCACGGCTTGCAGGTCTGCGCGGCGCACCATGAAGGCGTCCGGGGTGGAGATGCTCGTATCGTATGTCACCTCGGCGAGGCCCGCATAGCCTCCGCCCATGCTGTCCACGAAGTTGCGGTTGGGCGCTACCGGGCACCCGTCGTCCAGAAGCACCGTGCCGGCTTGGGCCACCAAGCCGTCGGGGTAGAAGAGTTTGGGACAGGCCGCGCCCACCTCCTTGCGGCAGAAGTAGGTTGCGAGGGTCTTTGCGCAGACGGGGTCGGTGAACTCCACGGCATCCGTTGCGAAGAGGATGAGCTCGCTATCGAGCGCGTCGAGCGCGTGCTCGGCCACTGCTTTGAGGCTCTTGGGGTGCGCGACCGCGATCGTGCCCGCAATCCCGTCTAGGTGCTCGATGGATGCTAGGGCGCGTTCGGTGCGCATGGTGTTTAGACTCATGACCACGGCGTCAACGCTCTTGCCGTTGGGCGCGTAGTCCACACGGTAGACGCAGGGGATGTCCGTGGCGTGGGCGGTCGCGGAGATTCCGCGGCGGTGGAAGTGCGCGTTGAGCGCCCGCTCGCCGGCGGCGATGGCATAGGGCTTTGACTCCATAACGCCGCCGTTGGTGGAGCCGGCGTGCACGCGCCAATGGTAGAGGACCTCGGGAATGTGGCAGATGCGGCGGGCATGCTCGGCGGCTTTGAGCGAAAGGTCGTAGTCCTGCGCACCGGACATCTCGTCGCCCGAAAGCTCCACGCGGCCCAGCACGTATCGGCTCACCATGAGCATGTGCACCACGTAGTTATACGAGTACAGCAGGTCACGGTTGAAGTCCGGCTTGAAGCGCGGTGCGTAGCCGGCGTCATCGTCTTTCTCGAAGTTGTCCTCATCGCAATAGAACAGGTCGGCATCGGGGTGCTGGGCCGCGAAAGCCATATAGCGCTCGAGCACGTAGGGCGAGAGCGTGTCGTCGTGGTCGGCAAAAGCCACGTAGTCGCCCGTGGCGGCGCGAATGCCTATGTTGGTATTGCCGGCGATGCCTAGGTTCTCGGGGAAGTCAATGGTCTTGATGCGCGGGTCCGCGTAGGTGGCCAGTGCTTCTTGCATGCCCTCGTTGTCTGGGCTCGCGTTTACCATCACGAGCTCCCAGGTGGTATAGGTCTGCGCGAGCACCGAGTTGATCATGTCGCGCAGGTAGGGCAGCGGCGTGTTGTACAGGGGGCAGATGATGCTCACGAGTGGGTGGAAGTCTTGGGGGATGGAGCCCTCCGGCAGGGGCTGGGGCTTGGGGTAGCTCGCGTACGCGCCGTCGATGCTGGGATTCACCATGTCGAGGTCGCGGCGGATACGCATGCGTTCGCGGCGGTGGCCCGTCATGGTGTCGAGCGAAATGCCCCGGTAGGTAAGGGTGAAATTGGCGGTGGAGCCGGTGGTGAGAATGGACAGGATGGGCGCGCGTCCGGGCGTTTGGGGCTCCAGGATGTAGAAGCGGGTGTGTGCGTTCGCGGCAAGCGGGGCGCCGTTCTTGCCGGTGAGGGCAAAGTCCGCGGGGTTGGGAAGCTGCACGTCCGCGCCGGTGCCGCAGCCGTGAAGCTCGGCGCGGTAGACCACGTGACCGTGCTCGGCTTCGAAAACCTGGGAGATGTTAGCGGTTAAGGGCAATGCAGCCATGGGGAATCCGATCTGCTAAGGAGTAATGGGGTGGCGAGGCGTCGCGGGCGAGGCGAAATGCCTGCATCCCCTAAAGTATGACGTTGCGATTAAAATAATAGCAAAGGGGGCACGTTGGTGGCGTATCCTTGGTATCCTACTTCTGATATGAATATGACTTCGGGTTCTAGGAAGGCTGCTGTTCATTAAGACTTGCTGCAGCTTAACCATGCCCTATGAAAGGTCGTCCTGCATGAAATCCGACGCTTCCGCGCTCGTTTCCGTCATCATCCCCGTATGCAACGTGGAAAAGTACCTTGCTCAATGTTTGGAGAGTATTTGCTCGCAGACGCACCGCGAGCTAGAGGTCATCTGCTTAAACGATGGCTCGAAGGACGGCTCCCTCGCCATTCTGCGCGAGTTCGAGGCGCGCGATTCGCGTGTGATCGTTGTCGATAAGCCTAACGAGGGCTACGGCGCCACGTGTAATCGCGGCTTGGAGATGGCCCATGGCGCGTGGGTCTCTGTTGTCGAGCCGGACGACTGGATCGATCCGGTCATGTACGAGTGCATGCTCAGCCGTGCCGCGCTGGTGGACGTCCCCGTGGATATTGTAAAGTGTCCTTGGATCGATGTGCACGATTGGGACGATCCGGACACGCAGTACGAGCAGCAGTGCGTGTTGGCGCACCGTCTGCCCAACACCACGCGTCCCGTGACCCTGGCCGACCTGCCCATCATGGTGGAACAGCACCCCAGCATCTGGAGCGCCATCTACCGTCGCGACTTCTTGAACGAGTACGGCATTCGCTTTGTTCCGTACCCGGGCGCTGGTTGGGCGGACAACCCGTTCCTCATCGAGGCATTCTGCCAAGCCAAGGCCATCATGACGTTCGACGAGGCGTTCTACCATTACCGCTGCGATTTGCCCGGCGCTACGTACAACCACAAGAAGGACGCGGCTGTCGCTCTGCCGTTCGACCGCTGGTGTGACATGATGGACATCCTCGAGCGCCTACACGTGACCGACCGCGGCATCCTCGAGGCGCACTACATGCGCGGCTTCAACTACATCCACGGCGGAATCGTGGACGATGGCTGGGAGAACCCCATCGTGCAGGACGGCACACGCCGTGTGTTCTCGCGCATGGATGCCGACATCGTGCTCGGGCACCCCAAGCTCTCGCCCAAGCGCAAGCGCTTCTACTTGGAGCAGATGGGCATTACCGGCCGCCGCGTGTCGGTGTGGCCGCGACTGAGGTACTTTTCGAGCGAGGCGGCGTTCTTCGTGCGCACCAACGGCGTGGCCGGTTTGGCGCACAAGGTTGGCGGCTTTGTGGGCGGCAAGCAGGTCGCCCGCGCCCGCGCGAAGGAGAACGCGAAGGGGTAGGGGTACCCTCGGGCATCGTTTTCCGCCCCGATCGGCGGGCTTCGGGCGCATTGGCATATTGTTACCCTGAGCGGAGTTGCTGAAGGCGACGTATCAGAAGGGTCTTTAGAGGGGCTGTAGCTCGCTCCGAGAACCTTCGGCTGAGGGCGCTGCTGCGCCCTCAGCCCTGGCCGCGCTGTCACGCGTTTCCGAGATAGACCTTGGAATGTAGCGCGCCTGTCCACAAGCGCGCACCCGACTCTCCTGATTGTATGCAGCTCGTCGAGGCGAGAAATCGCGCAAGTGTCCCTGTGCTATCATACGTTGTCCAGCAAGGGCGGCATCTGCCGCTAACGTGCAATTAATAGGGAGGCGTCATCGGTGTCCTCACAGACTCTCGCAACCGAAAAGGTCCCGCGTCCGTATAAGAAGGACCTGCTCATCCTCGAACAGCTCGTCACCAAGGACTTCAAGCTCAAGTACCGTCGTAGTTTCCTCGGCGTGTTGTGGAGCGTTCTCAACCCGTTGCTCATGATGATCGTCATGTCCATCGTGTTCTCTTATATGTTTGGCAGCAACGTCCCCAACTTCCCACTCTACCTCATCGTGGGCAACGTCACGTTCTCGCTCATGAGCGACTCCACCAACGCGGCGCTCACGAGCATCATCAACGCCGCGCCCCTGCTCAAGAAGGTCAAGGTCAACCGGTACATATTCCCGGTGCAGAAGGTCTTGTTCGCGCTCGTGAACTTCGCTTTCTCGCTCATCGCCGTGGCCATCGTCATGCTGTTCTTCCAGGTTATGCCCACGTGGCACTTCATCTGGCTGCCCCTGTGCCTGTTCTTGCTGATGCTCTTCTGCATTGGCGTGGGCATGGCCATCGGCGCGCTCTCCGTCTTCTTCCGCGACATCATCCACCTGTGGAGCGTCGTCATTATCGCGTGGACCTACCTCACGCCCATCTTCTGGGACCTCTCCCTGCTTATCGACAAGGGTGCCCCGCACTGGATCATCATGCTGGTGAAGATTAACCCCATGTACAACTACCTCGAGTTCATGCGTGACATCTTCCTGTGGCAGCAGAACCCCACGCCCACGGTGCTCCTCATGTGCATCGCGTGGGCCATCATCGCGCTCATCATCGGTATCTTCGTGTTCAAGAAGACCGAGCACAAGTTCATTCTCTACGTCTAAGGCGGCACCATGGCAGACGCTACCAACACCGAATACGCCATCGAGGTCGACGATGTCACGATGGTCTTCAACATGGCCAGCGAGCAGCTCAACTCCCTCAAGGAGTACTTCATCAAGCTCGTGCGCCACGAGTTGTTCTTCAAGGAATTCCATGCTCTGGAGCACGTGAGCTTCAAGGTTAAGAAGGGCGAGGTCATCGGCCTGGTGGGAACCAACGGTTCCGGTAAGTCCACCATGCTCAAGATTATAGCCGGCGTGCTCGAGCCCACGAAGGGCACCGTGACGGTTCGTGGCAACATCGCGCCCCTCATCGAGCTGGGCGCTGGCTTCGATCTTGAGCTCACGGCGCGTGAGAACATCTTCCTCAACGGTGCGCTTTTGGGTTACTCCAAGCAGTTCATGGAGGGTCACCTGGACGAGATCGTGGACTTCGCCGAGCTGCGCGACTTTCTCGACATGCCTATGAAGAACTACTCATCTGGTATGGTCGCGCGTATCGCGTTCGCCATCGCCACCGTGGTGGAGCCCGACATCCTCATCGTCGATGAGACGCTCTCCGTGGGCGACGTGTTTTTCCAGGAGAAGTGCGAGCGCCGCATCCAGAGCTTCATAGATTCCGGTAACGTGACTGTGCTGTTCGTGAGCCATTCCATCGAGCAGGTGGAGCGCATCTGCACCTCCGCGGTGTGGATCGAGAAGGGCCACGAGCGCATGATCGGCCCGGTGGACGAGGTCTGCGCGGCTTACAAGGCGCAGTTCGACTAATATGTCCGGCGCGTGCGACGAGGCGGCCGCGAGCGAGCGCCGCCCCTTCTTTTCCATTATCATGCCCTGCTATGGCGTGGCGGCTTACCTGCCCGATGCCATAGCGTGCGTCCGTGCTCAAACGTGTGCGGACTGGGAGCTCATCTGCGTTGACGATGCCTCTCCCGATAACGTGGCTAGGATCGTGGAGGCGGCCGCTGCACAAGACGCGCGTATTCGTCTTGTGCGCCACAAGGAGAACCAAGGCCTGTCCGGCGCGCGCAATACCGGCATCGCGGCGGCACGCGGCTCTTACGTATGGATGCCCGACCCAGACGACACGTACGACCCCGAGCTTCTCGAGGAGTGTCGCGCGGCCATAGCCATGGGTGCTGGTGTTCCTATGGGAGGCGTCGTCGATCCTGCGAGCTTGCCGCTTCGCCCGAATACCCCGTGCGATGTCGTCGTGTTTGGTTGCCGCGAGGAATACCGCGCTGACAACGGGGCCGTTACGGGTACGCGAGAGCTTGTGCCGGCGCTGGACGGCGCAGTCTTCAGCACGGATGACCTCGATGCCCCCACGTGTCACGTCGTTGCGGCGGATTCTCCTGCGGCTATCGAGCTTGCCGCGGGGCGAAGCGCGTTTCTGCTGGATCGCGACGAATACCGCTCGAGCATTCTCGACCTCGAGGAGCTCACGCTCTTCGGGTACGCTTGGAACAAGGTCTACCGTCGAGAGGTACTCGATGGCCTCTCGTTCGAGGATGTACCGCTCATCGAGGACGTCTGCTTCAATATCGAGATTGCGCGTCGTGTGGGTTCGGCCGCCGTGATATGTCGTCCGCTTTATCGCTATCAGAAACGCGAGAATGTAAACCTTACGAACAAATTCGTGCCGCGCTATTACGAGGTGCACCGCAGGCGCGTGGCGGAGTTGTTCGAGCTGCTGCGCGGTTGGGGCCTGGACAGTACCGACGCTCGTTCGCGCTTGGGCTTTAGGTTTGCGCGGTATGTGCTGAGCGCCATCGAGCGCACGTTCGACGAGCGGGCGGGCATGGACGCGGCGGCCCGCCGTGCGTTTTGCGCCGAGCTCACGGCAGACCCTCTGTATCGTGAACTCATCGTCGAGGCTCCGGCGAGGTCGGGACGCGTCTCGCGCGCACTCCATGCCCTGCTCGCCAGGGGCAATCCGCACCTCATGCTCGCCGCGGGTCGCTGCGTGCATGTGGTGCGGGGAAGGTCTTCGCGCGCATACGCGTGCGCTAAGACGGTTGGATAGGATGCCGCGCGGTCTGTCAGCCGCGAGAGGGGTGTATGCATGAGTGCTGTTGAGAGTCGGGGCGGAAGCGCGCTGCAGCTTACCGTCGCTGTCCCTGCTTACAACGTCGAGAGCTACCTCGCCCGTGGCCTCGAGTCCTACCTCGACCCGCGCTTCGTGGGCAATCTCGAGGTTATCGTTGTGGACGATGGCTCCACCGACGGCACCCGTGCGCTTGCAGAGGAGTTCGCCGCGCGCAGCCATGGCGTGATCCGTGTCATCTCCAAGAAGAACGGAGGCCACGGCTCGGCCGTGAACGCCGGCCTGGCCGAGGCACGCGGGCGCTATTTCCGCGTGGTGGACGGCGACGACTGGGTGAACGCGGACGGTATGGCCGAGCTGCTCGAGCGTCTTGCCGACCTCGTTTGCGACCTTGTGGTAGACAAGAAGCGCGAGATCGACATGACTTCTGGCGAGGGGCTTCCGTTCCCGCTCGCCAAGGGCGTTGTCACAGGTCGCGTGCTCGACTTCTCCAGCGTTCTCACCAACGGCGACACCGTGTTCCAGATCATGATCCACACGCTCACAGCGCGTACTGATTACCTGCGCGGTATCGGCATCCATCTGCTCGAGCACACCTTCTACGAGGACTACGAGTACGTGGTCAAGGCAAGTGTGCCCGCCTCCACCATCTGCTACCTCGATATCGAGGTGTACCAGTACCTGGTGGGCAACGAGAACCAGTCCGTGAGCCAGGCGAACTACGTGCGCCGCTGGGACGATCACGACCGCGTGGTCATGGAGCTCCTGGGCTACCTTGAGCGCTGCGAGCACGGTGAGGTGTGCGCCGCGAGCGGGGAGAAGCTTTCGAATGAGTCCGTCTGCTACGTGCGCGAGAAGGTCCACCTCATCGTGGACACGCACTACAACATCGCGTTGCTGTTCGATGAGGACCGCAGGCGTGGGCGTGCGCGCGCCAAGGCGTTCCGACGCGAGCTGAGGCGCGCGGACATAGACCAGTGGGCGCGCGGCGAGCAGCGTTACCGTATAGCCATGCTCCTCAACCGCTTGAGCTTCTCGTACAACTCCATCAAGCGCTTGGCCTCCAAGCGCCGTCACTAGCACGCTATCAAGGGATGATCCATGAGCCGTAAACCGCGCATAGCCATATTCAGCGCCGACGCCAAGCTTGGCCACGAGGTCAAGGGTGCCACGCGCTACACGTTCCTCGCGACGCTCCTCGTGGAGCGCGGCTTCAATGTCGACTTTATCACGAGCGGCTTCCAGCACTGGGAGAAGCGCCAGCGTGATTTGGCGACGTTCGACACGAGCATGCACGCGTTCAACGTGAAGTTCATTGCCGAGCCGAGCTATCCCGCCAACATGTGTCCCCAGCGCATCTGGGCGCACCATGTGATGGCCAAGCGCGTGACGGCGTACTTCGATGCGGACCACGACTACGATCTCATCTACTGCCAGATTCCGCCCAACGATGTGACGCTCGCCGTGGGACGGTCCGCGAAACGCTACGGCATCCCCTTCGTGGTCGACGTGAACGACCTGTGGCCCGAGGCCTTTCGTATCGCGCTCGACGTTCCGGTGCTTTCCGACATAGCGTTTGCTCCGTTCGAGCGCCAAGCTCGCCGCGCGTACGCGTTGGCGGACGCCGTGGTGGGTACGTCCGACGAGTACGCCGCGCGCCCTTTCCGCGACCGCGCCGAGGATATCCCCAGGCTCGTGGTGTACGTGGGTAACGACCTCGAGGAATTTGACGCGGGCGCCGCTGAGAACGCCGGCTCCGTGGAAAAGCCCGAGGGCGAGGTCTGGGTTGCTTATGCGGGTAATATCTCGGCACTATACGACTTGGAGACGCTCGTCGAGGCTGTGGCGATAGCTGCCAAGGCGCATCCCGAGCTCAGACTCAAGATTCTTGGCGATGGCCCCGAACGCGCATCCGTCGAGGCGGCGGTTGAGCGAACCGGGGCGCCTGCTGAGCTTTTGGGCTACATGCCATACCGTGTCATGGCGGCTTGGCTCAAGGCGTCCGACATGGTGGTCAACTCGCTGGTGGCGAACGCGCCCCAGAGCGTGCCCACCAAGATAGGCGATTACCTGGCCTCGGGACGCCCCATGATTAACACGTCCATGAACGTTGAGTTTCGCGAGAAGGTCGTGCGTGACGGCTTTGGCGTGAATGTTGTGCCGGGTGACGCCGAGGGGCTCGCCAGGGTGATCTGCGAGCTTGTCGAGGACGAGGCGGGACGCGCGCGCATGGGTCGCGTGGCGCGCGAGCTCGCGGCGGCACAGTTCGACCGCCCGCATTCCTATGAGGCTACCGTCGACCTCATTCGAGGCCTGATCTCCGAGCGCACGAAGTAGATTGCCCCCGTGAGGTGTGCTCGTCCTATACTCGGACTGATAGGAGAGTGCATGGTGTGTCGGGGTTGGGCGAGGCCGTGCTTGAGGGGGCGACCGAACGCAAGCTGTCCGATGAGCCGGCAATCGTGGAGATGGCCCGCTCTATTTCCGGGTTGCCCGACGATATCAAGATGACGCTCGTTCCAACCGGTCCCTTGACGAACATCACGCTGTTCCCACGTACGTACTCGGGGCGTGCCGATCGTATCGACCGCATCGTCCTCATGGGCGGCACCACGGTTGGCGGAAACGCGACCGTGTACGCCGAGTTCAACATATGGGACGACCCCAAGGCTGCGCAGATTGTGGTCTCGAGCGGGCTACACATCGTTATGTGCGGCCTTGATGTGACCCAGAATGGCGGTTGCGGCTTTGCCTTTCCGCCATTCTGGGTCACATCCGGAGTACTGGTTATGAGACGCGCTCGGCGAACTCCAGGTATTGCGTGCGCGCCACTTGTCCATCGTGGCGGCGTAGAGGCTTTCGGTGTTGTCGAGCTCGTACCAAGCGCCGTCTGCGCCTACTCGTTGTAGCTCGGCACGACGATGGAAATGCGCGGTATGGCGGTTTACCTTGCGTTTGGGTTGTCGTTGCGATAGTCACCGAAGGCGTATTTGCTATACACATTGACTTCCCACTGCTTTTTTTCGACCTTTGCCACGGAGTCGAGGATAAAACCAGTCGCGAGACTTAAGCCACACAGGAACATAAACGATGCGGCGAGCAGGGCGGTTGGGAAGCGCGGAACAAGACCGGTCTGGAAATACTCGACAATGATGGGAAAGCCCAGGGCAAGACCGATTATTGCAAACAGGAGTGCAACGAGGCTGAAGAATTTGAGTGGGCGGTAGTCCTTGAACAGCGTGCCGATCATGGCGACAACTTTGATGCCGTCGCTGACGGTGTTGAGTTTGGACTCGGAACCCTCGGGGCGGTCACGGTACTCAATAGGCACATCTTTGATGCGCCAGCGGTGGTCGACGGCATGGATGGAGAGCTCGGTTTCGATCTGAAAGCCCTCGGAAAGCACGGGGAACGTTTTGACAAAGGGGCGGCTCATGGCGCGATAGCCCGTCATGACGTCATCGAAGCTGTATCCGTAAATCCATTTGATCATGGCACGAACCAGATTGTTGCCAAAGCCGTGGAAGGCGCGCTTGTTTTCCTCGGCGTAGGTGCCGTTGGACAGGCGATCGCCGACGGTCATATCGGCTGTACCATTAAGAATGGGCTCGCAGAGGGCTTTTGCCGCTTCGGCGGGGTAGGTGTCGTCGCCGTCGACCATGAGGTAGCAATCGGCGTCGATATCGCGGAACATCTGACGGCAGACATTGCCCTTTCCCTGTCGGGGCTCAAAGCGCACTGTGGCGCCGTGTTCCGTTGCGATGCGCGAGGTATCGTCTGACGAGATGTTATCGTATACATAGACCGTCGCCTGCGGAAGCTCGCGGTGGAAGTCGTCAATGACTTTGCCGATCGTGAGGGCTTCGTTGTAGCAGGGGATAATGACGGCAATAGATTCAGTATTCACTCAATGCTCCTTTGATATTCAATCGTAGAAAGTATAGCCGTTTGGCCCTGGCATCCTGAGATGTAGCCGTCTTCCACAAGTCCGAGCGCAAATTCATCTTCTACATCTAAAGGAATGCTGTGATGACTGAATCTGTTGTTGATTACAACGAGCAGCCTCTGGCTGTCGAGGTCGACGCCACCACCATGATCTTTAACATGGCGTCTGACTCGCTGACCAGCCTCAAAGAATGTTTTATTAAGCTCGCTAAGCATGAGTTGTTCTTTGAGGAGTTTAGGGCGCTTAAGCACATCTCGTTTGATATTCACCGCGGTGAGGTCGTGGGCTTGGTCGGTACTAATGGTTCCGGCAAGTCCACGATGCTCAAGATTATCGCTGGTGTGCTCGAGCCTAGCGAGGGCAGCGTTAAGGTTCATGGCAACATTGCAACTCTGATTGAGCTTGGAGCTGGCTTTGATCCCGAGCTGACGGCACGCGAGAACATTTATTTGAACGTTGCGCTAGTCGGCTATACCAAGGAATTTATCGATGCCGACTTTGATGGCATTATCGAGTTCGTTGAGCTGCAGAACTTTGTCGACATGCCGCTCAAGAACTTCTCTTCGGGTATGGTTGCGCGCATTGCTTTTGCAATCGCCACCATTACCGAGCCCGATATCCTGATCGTCGATGAGATGCTTTCCGTCGGCGACGTGTTCTTCCAGCAAAAGTGCGAGGCCCGTATTCAGCACTTTATCCAGAGCGGTGACGTGACGGTTTTGTTCGTGTCGCATTCCATGGAGCAGGTTGAGCGCATCTGCCAGCGTGCGTTTGGATTGAGAAGGGCGACCTTCGTATGGACGGCCCGGTCGATGAGAGATGCAAGTCATACCGCGAACAGTTCAAGTAGGTTATACTTATTTGCGCTTGCCGGGCTCGCGCTTGCTTGGCGTGCGGTTATTTGCTCCATTAGCTCAGTTGGATAGAGCAGGGGACTTCTAATCCCAAGGTCGACGGTTCGAATCCGCCATGGAGCACCTTTTGTTTAATAAGCTCAGCATTTGCTGGGCTTTTTTGTTCACAAATGCGAAGTTGAGCTACTCTGTTTCTACGGGCTCCACGATTTATGAGTTATGTAGCAATTTCAGATTCTAAGACAGGGGTCGTTTGCGTTTGGCGGTTAGCCATCGGCATCCTTACACTAACGCTGACTCGAAAGGCCTTATCTCCTGCCCATTTTTCTCTGCACAATTGAAGTCTGAAGTGGTTGGCCATACGGCGTTGTTATGATCGATGAGGTCGACCTTCATTTGCACCCCCGCTGGCAGGCGCGGATTCTCGAGGACCTGGTTCGCATATTTCCCAACGTTCAATTTATAGTTACAACGCATTCACCTGTTGTGGTTGCGTCGGTACCTCGCGGTAACATCCGCATTCTTGGAGAGGACGCTGCAACGGTGCCTGCTATGGAAACGCGTGGACGCGATGCCGGGGATATTCTCAACACCGTTCTGGGCGCATCCTCTCGACCTGAAGAGGCGGGTCGATTGTTCGATTTGTTCTAAGAGGGCCATACGCAACACCCCCGATACGACGTTTAATTACACAGCGTTGCGCGGAGAGAGCAAGCGAGAAGTTCTGGAGGCCTTGCTTGCGAAGCAGGGCCATCTCTGCGCTTATTGCACGTGCAGGATCGGCGTTGGTGATCGTCTGGCTACGATTGAGCATTTATTTCCACATTTTTGTTTCGTTGGGTTAGTTTTGCCTGAATGTATCCCCTAATTCGATGAATTCTCTTTACATCATCGATTGTATAGCCGCTTATAAAGCTATATATACATATATACTAGTTTATAAATCTATATAAACGACGTTTGCCTGAGGATTCTGGTTATGGACAAAGCCAAGTTCTACAATCCATTTCGTCCGACCGCCGGTGCGGAGCCTCCTCGAATCATCGGTCGTGATGATATCTCTCTCGAGTTCGTGGAGGGTCTCATGTCCGGCGTTGGCGCTCCCGCACGTCTTATGCGAATCACAGGCCCGCGCGGGTCGGGGAAAACGGTTCTTCTTTGCGATCTGCGCGACCGAGCGATTGAACTGGGTTGGAAGGCCGTTGTTGTTTCGGCTGGTCCGCGTTTGTCGCACGATCTTATGGAGCAGATTCAAGACCAACTGACTTTTTCCTCCGCTTCGCTTGGCGTTAACGTTGGTATTGCTTCTGCCAAGTTGGACATTTCTTCAAGCGAAATGAGCCTTCGGGCAAAACTAAAGCAGATTGCACAGGGCTCAAAGGGCCTGTTCATCGCTGTTGATGAAGTCCAAGATGCCCCAGTTGAGGAAATGCGTATTATTGCCTCAACAGTTCAATTACTCATTGGGGAGAAAGCCAACATCGCTCTTGCTTTTGCCGGATCGCCATCGGGCGTTATGGATCTCATTAACGGCAAGGCACTTACTTTTCTTCGCCGCGCGGTTCCCGAAGACCTTGCTCCTATCAATCAAATCGAGATTGCACTTTCTTTGAGTGATAGCTTTAACGCGACCGGTCTTTCTCTCGACGGGGATTTGCTATCAAAAGCGGCGAGAGCAACAAAAGGTTATGCGTATTTAGTTCAACTTGTTGGGTATTCAATCTGGCAGCGCGCCAACTTTCATCGGGAAAAATCAACTCTCGTTAGTGAGCGCGATGTTGATGAGGGTATCCTGCTCGCCGAAGCGCGTCTCCACGACGTGGTTCACGAGCCTGCAATTTCGGGTCTTTCCCGTAATGAAATCAACTACCTGTATGCCATGTGCGAGGATAGTAGGCAATCCAAGACCTCGGATTTAGCCAAACGCCTTGGTAAAAAGACGAGTGAGCTGAGTTCTGTTAGGGCCAAGCTACTTTCACGAGAAGTAATCCAGGCGCCTCAGAGGGGCTATGTTCAATTTGCTGTGCCGGATTTGGACGAGTATCTCAAAGATAATAGAGATGAGATTCTATCGAGGTATTAAAGCTCCAGGTTAAATCCTCGAGATTAACAGTACAACGATTGAGGGCGATTCACGGTAAGGTGCCGTGAGCCGCCCTGTTCGATTTGCTTCTGTTTGCCCCTCATCCTCTAAAAAAGTACTTAACACAGCCTTAAAGGCGCCTCGGCTTGCGTTGACAGCGTACAATACGCATGTTTGACTATGGCAAAAGTGGAATTTAAGGGAGGGGGCGCGCCGTGGAGGTGCTGGTTGTTGGCAATACCGCGTATGTTGACGATGACTTTTGTGCCAAGGCGTTCCCCAACGATCATGTTCAGGTTGTAGCCGCCGACGATGCGCAGCGCGAGCCATCGTCCCACGGCTCGTGGAAAGAGCTGCTGCGCCACCTGGACCAGGCTTATGAGTTCGACCGTGTGGTCTACCTCTCTACTTATCTCACTCCGCATACTGAGACTTTTGGCGACATTGAGCTGCTGCGCTCGGTGTTTCGTGCCTGCATGGGCCGCCGTGTGCAGCTGCTGTATGTGGCGGGTCCTGCGGGCGCGGAACGCACCGGTGGCGCGGCGAGCGCCGACGATGCCCCTAATGCCACAGATGCTGCCGCCCAAACGGGTAAGGGCATTATCGCCCGCGCGGCCAACGACCTCTGTCGCTACTACGCCTCGCAAGATGGCATCCAGGCCAAGATCCTGCGCACTCCCTATCTCTATACAGCATCCGCGGCGCTCAACGACCCCTTCTTGGTGCCGCTGTTCGAGGCGTGCTCGACCGGGTCGGTCGCGCTCCAAGGTGCCGCGGACGCGCCGTTTCCCCTGCTGTGCGCGGAGGAGCTAGCGGTGCTGGTGCATCGCGTCTTTGACAGTTGGGATGCGACCTTTGAGACGCTCGATGTTGCAGATGCTTTCCATCGCACAACGGGCGACTTGGGCGGCGCGCTCCAGGGTCTGTTCCCCGGGCTGTCCGTTGCCTATGGAGAGTCGACCGGCTATGCGTTGCCCGCAGGCGATGTCGTTCGCAAACGCTATGGCTGGTTTCAGCGTTACGACCTGCTGCGCGATCTTTCGACCATCCACGCCCGCTGGGCTAACACCCGTACCAAAAAAGCCAATCCCCTTCGTGCGGCCATCGATCGCATTCAGCTGCGCACGCTGCCTATTAAATGCCTGGAGACGGGCTTCGCTTGGGTGCTGTTCGAGGTGCTGGAGCATCTGTTCTCTCAATCTGCCCAGCTCAACGTGCTCGACTATCGTCTGCTCTATGTGGTCCTGATTGGCACGCTCTACGGGCTCGACTTTGGCCTGGTCGCCGCGCTGCTGGCGTCGATTGGTCTGGCGGTGAGTTATTTTGCCCTGTACGGCTATACCTTTCAGGGCTTGTTTTATGAGCCTTCCAACTGGCTGCCGTTTATTGCGTACTTTGTGGTGGGTGCCGTGTGCGGCTATGTACAGCTGCGCAACAGCGAGGCCATTAAGGCCGAGCGTGACGAGAACGAGCTTGTGCGAAACCGCAACACGTTCCTAACGCGGCTCTATCACGACGCGATTGAGGACAAGCGTGCCTATAAGCGACAGATTGTGGGGCGCCACGACAGCTTTGGCAAGATCTTTGCCGTCACGCAGGAGCTCGACGTACTCAACCCGCGCGATATATACCGCAAGTGCTGCGAGCTGCTTGGCGAGATTCTCGAGAACGATTCGGTGACGATCTACCATGTTTCGGGCGGGGCATTTGCGCGCCTGGTAGCGGCGAGCCCGGCGATTTCCAACAATGTGCCGCGCTCGCTCTCGCTCGATGACCTTGCGCCCGTGTTCCAAGGTGCGATCTCGGGTTTGTGTGTGAACCGCGCGCTGACGTCGGGGCTTCCGATGTTTGGCTATGCGATCGAGCGCGATGGAGCCCCCGCCGTGTTGATCTTCGTGCGTCACGTGGCCGAAAGCCAAATGACCCTGTACTACCAAAACCTGTTCCGTATCCTATGCGGCTTGGTGGAAAGCGCGCTGGGACGCGCCTTCGAGTACGAGGCCGTGGCGCAGGATAAGCGCTGCGTTGCCGGCACGTGCGTGCTCAACCACGATGCCTTTGGCCGGGAGCTTGCCGCCGAGCAAGCGCTTGCGGACAACAAGATGGGGAGCTTTTTGCTCCTGCGCGTGGTACCGGGCATGGAGCCTGTTGGCGAGCTGGTCGGCGCCATTGGGTCGGCGATTCGCGAGAGTGACGCTGCGGGCCTGGTCGATGGCGACACGCTTTACCTGCTTATGCGACAGGCAACCGAGGCCGACCTTCCCGTTATTTGTGCGCGCTTGGCCGCCAAGCACATTACGGTGGAACCCGTCGGCAGCGAGGATGTAGTGGCCCTGCTGCAGCGCATCGCGCCCGCTGGCAACGGTGAGGGGGAGGCCGCTTGATCTCGCTTGTCGTTGCTGCCGTACTGCTATTAATTCATGCGCTGGTGTGTCTGGTGCTGTGGACGCTTATGAAACTGGGCTTGCTGCCGGTTCGAGGGCACATGCTTGCCGTGATGGTGCTCGTACCGCTGTGGGGTCCGTTGCTCGTGGCGCTGCTCTCGGTGCGTAGCGCGGTGTTCGGTAACGACCTTAAGGACGCCACGCTGGAGACGCTGCGCATTAACGATGACATGCATCGCAGCATGCTGGTGCAGGGGCGCGAGGGCGATGGTGGCGTGGTGCCGCTCGAGGAAGCACTGATCGTCAACGAACCGGGCGACCGCCGCCGTCTGATGCTCTCCATGCTTACCGAGGATCCGGATGCGTACCTGGCACAGTTGCAGGCTGCAAAACTCAACGACGATGTTGAGGTCGCGCACTATGCCGCGACGGCGGTGGCGCAGATTTCCAAGGAGTCCGACCTTAAGCTGCAGCAGTTGGAGCGCGCGTTTAAGACCGATCCCAGCTCGCATAACTTGGATGCGTATTGCGACTTTTTGGGCGCCTATCTGGACTCGGGTTTGGCAGAGGGCCGCGTGGCACAGATTCAGCGTCAGCAGTATGCACGCTTGCTCGCGCGTCGTTGCGAACGCGAGGACGGGCCTGCGCTGCGCATTCGCTATGCCACGGCGCTGGCCGATGCCGGCGAGATTGATAAGGCAGAGGACGTCGCTAGCCAGTTGGTGATCGATGCGTCAGACGAGCAGGACGTGTGGCTGCTCTGCTTGCGCTTGGCTGTGATTCGTCGCGATGGGCAGGCGGTACGGCGTGTAATCGACGCGATCGACAAGCAGCATGTGTATTTGAATGCCGAAAATCGTGAGAGGCTGGCATTTTGGCGTGAAGGAGAGGAGGCCCGATGAGCGTGGTGCAACATATCCGCGAGCGTGCGGGCCATTTTCGCTGGATAGGGCTGCTCGTGGTATGGGCTGTCTTTATCGCCATGGCCGCTGTGCTGTTGATCGAGCGTGCCGGCGTGCAGTACAGCGCCGGGCAGCATAAGCTGGGCATGCTCGCCGCCAACGACGCCGTGCCGGCAAGCTCGGCGATGTTTGGCCAAAAGCCCACGTGCTTGGTTATTACCGACTCGGGCCAAGATGGCGTCGAGGAAGTCAAAGAGCAGTTTGACCAGATTCTACTCGACATGAAAATTGCCCACCGGGATGTGGATATTGCCACCGATGGTGCTGATGCGATTCCTTCCCTCACATCCTTCGACCGCATGATTTTACTGATGCCTTCGATCGATGGGCTCGGTACGCACTTGAGCGACATTATGAGCTGGGTGAGCGCCGGCGGTTCGCTGATGCTCGCCATGACGCCGGACAATTCGAGCTATCTGCAGGCAATCGGTCCCAAGCTGGGCATCGATTCTGCCGGCTATGAATATGCGACGGCAGAGAGCATCGTGCCGAGCGAGGACTTTATGATCGGCGGTGGGCAGCGCTACGAGCTCTCGGATCCCTTCGATTCGTCGCTTTCGGTTTCGCTGCGTGAGACGGCCCATGTGTGGGCTAAAACCGGCGACACGGGTACTCCGCTTATTTGGTCGAGCGATTGCGGCACCGGGCGTACCGTGGTGTGCAATATCGGTATCTACGACAAGGTTATGCGTGGTTTCTATGCCGCGGCCGTGAGCCTGTTGGGCGATGCCACGGCCTATCCGGTCATCAATAGCGCGGTGTTTTACCTGGACGATTTCCCGAGCCCCGTTCCCTCGGGCGACGGCACGTACGTCAAACGCGACTACGGCCTTTCTATCGCCGATTTTTATGCCAAGGTGTGGTGGCCCGACCTGCAAAAACTCGCGCAGCAATACGGCATTCGCTATACCGGCGTGATGATCGAAAACTACGAGGATGTGGTCAACCAAACCGAGCCCACGCGCCAGGCCGATACCACGCAGTTCCGCTACTTTGGCGGCATGCTGCTGCAGATGGGCGGAGAGCTGGGCTTCCACGGCTACAACCATCAGCCGCTGGCACTCTGGGACACCGACTATGGCACGCTGTACGACTACAAGACATGGAAGAACAAAGAGACGCTTGTTGCATCGCTCAACGAGCTTATCGCCTTCCAAGACGACGTCCTGCCCAATGCGCACGGCTCGGTCTACGTGCCGCCGTCGAATATCCTTTCGGCCCGCGCCCGCAAGATTATCGGTACCGACGTGCCGCGCATTAAGACCATCGCCAGTACGTATTTTGATGACGGCACCGACCTGCCGTACGTGCAGGAGTTTGGCGTGTCGAGCGATGGCATTGTGGAGCAGCCGCGTATTGTCTCGGGCGGCATGGTCGACGATTCCTATATGCGCTTGGCTGCCGTGTCCGAGCTCAACATGCACTATGTGAGCACGCACTTTATGCATCCAGACGATCTGCTCGATCCCGATCGCGGCGCCAGGCAAGGCTGGGAGGTCTACAAGGGCGGCCTGACCGACTACCTGGACTGGCTTACCGAGTCTGCGCCCGACCTGCGTCGCCAGACCGGCTCGGAATGCTCGGGCGCCATCCAGCGCTTTTCGTCGGTGACGGTGAGCGTGGATACCAGCGCGGATGCTTGGACGCTTAGCCTGGGTAATTTCCACGACGAGACGTGGCTCATGTTTCGTGCCAACAACGGCGAGCCGGGTACAGTCACGGGTGGCGAGATTACGCATCTGACGGGCGACCTGTACCTAGTCAAAGCGACGGACAAGACCGTGACGATTGGGCGCAAGGAGGGTGGCGACCGATGAGAATCTGCTTGGTGCTCGAGGGCTGCTACCCCTACGTGCACGGCGGTGTGTCCACCTGGATGCACGGCTACATCACGGCCATGCCCGAGCATGAGTTTGTGCTGTGGGTGATTGGCGCTCACGCCGAAGACCGCGGCAAGTTTGTCTATGAGCTGCCCGGCAACGTCGTCGAGGTGCACGAGGTGTTTCTGGACGATGCCCTTAGTCTTTCGGGCGAGCAGGAGGAAGTCGACTTTGACGACCGCGAGCGCGAGGCGTTGCGCCGTCTGGTTTCGCTCTCTAATCCGGACTGGGACGTGCTGTTCGACATTTTCCAGCGCCGCCACGTGCATCCGCTCTCATTTTTGCAGAGCCGCACGTTTATGGACATCTTCCGCGACGTGTGCCTGGCCGAGTACCCGTATACGCCTTTCGCCGATGCCTTCCACACCATGCGTTCGATGTTGCTGCCCGTGCTCTATCTACTGGGCAGCGAGGTTCCGGTGGCCGACGTGTATCACGCAATTTCGACCGGCTACGGCGGTCTGCTTGCAAGTTTGGGCTCCAGCATGAATCACGCACCGGCATTGCTGACCGAGCATGGCATCTACACGCGCGAGCGCGAAGAGGAGATCATTCGCGCCGACTGGGTGGTGCCGTCGTTTAAGGACCGCTGGATCCGCTTTTTCTACCTACTTTCGGAGGAGATCTACCGCCGCGCCTTCCGCGTGACGAGTCTGTTCCACAATGCGCGCAAAACGCAGATCGACATGGGATGCGATGCAGAAAAATGTCTGGTTATCCCCAACGGCATCCAGTTCGATCGCTTTAAGGACATTCCTTTAAAGCCCGATGACGGCTGGGTGGACATTGGCGCGGTGGTGCGCCTGGCGCCCATCAAGGACGTTAAGACCATGATCTATGCCTTCTTTGAGCTGCACGAGCGCCTGCCCAAGGTGCGCCTGCACATTATGGGCGGCGTGGACGACGAGGAATATGGCGCCGAGTGCCATGCGCTGGTGGAGACATTGGGCGTGCGTGACTTGATCTTTACCGGTCGCGTCAATGTGGTCGAGTACATGGAAAAGCTCGACTTTACCATTTTGACGAGTATCTCGGAGGGCCAGCCGTTGAGCGTGCTGGAATCGCTGGGCGCGCGTCGCCCCTGCGTGACGACCGAGGTCGGCTGCTGCCGTGAGCTGCTCGAGGGCGCCCCCGGCGACGACTTTGGCGTGGCTGGATTCGTGAGCCCGCCCATGTATCGCAAGGGTCTGGCCGATGCCATGGAGCGCATGTGCGCGAGCCGTGCCCGCCGCCTGGAAATGGGGGAGCGCGGTCAGCGTCGCGTGGCGACCTACTACCTACACGAGCAGATGCTCGCCAACTATCGCGCGCTGTACGACGAGACGGCTCGTGCGTTTGACCTGTCCAGAGAGGGGGTGTAGCCGGTGGCCGGAATCGGTTTTGAGCTCAAGCGCCTGTTTAAGCGCAAGGGTCTGTTTGCCACGATGCGCGCCTATGGCTACGCCGGCATCGTGTGCACGGGCCCCATGCTGCTGGGCGTGCTGCTGCAGGTGGGCATTTTGGTGCTATGCGGTCTGTGCGGTGTGGGCCGTGCCAACCAGGACCTGCTGGTGTGCATGGTGACCTATACGCTGCTGGCCTCGCTTACGCTCACAAGCTTTTTCTCCATGCCGGTCACGCGCTTTTTGGCCGACATGCTCTTTGCCGAGCGCGAAGGAGAGATCTTGCCATCGTTTTGGGGCTCCAATGCCATCATGCTCGTTGTGGGCACCGTGCTCTACGGCGTCTTTTTGCTGTTCTCGGGCGCTACGCTTATGCAGGGGCTGCTGTGCCTGTGGCTGTTCAACATTATGATCGTCAACTGGAACGGCATGAGCTATCTCACGGCCATCAAGGATTACCGCGGCATTCTGTGCAGCTTTGCCGCGGCCATTGGCGTGGCATGCCTGTGCGCCCTGGCCGCGCTGGCACTGGTGCTGCCGCCCGTCGAGGGCCTGCTGGGCTCGATCGCCCTGGGCTACGGTGTGATGCTTGCCTGGGACGTGGTGCTGCTGTACCGGTATTTTCCTCAGAGCGATCGCAGCCCCTGGCTCTTTTTGCGCTGGCTCGACCATTTTATGCCGCTCGCGCTCACGGGCCTATTTACCAATTTGGGACTCTTTGCGCACCTGGTGATTATTTGGGCAGGGCCCATTGGCGTGCAGGTCAAAGGCCTGTTTTACGGCGCGCCCTATCATGATGTGCCGGCGTTGCTTGCGTTTTTGACCATTCTGGTCACGACCGTCAACTTTGTGGTGTCGGTTGAGGTCAACTTCTATCCGCGCTACCGCGACTACTACAGCCTGTTTAACGACGGCGGCGTGGTGGGCGACATTGTGGTGGCCGAGGAGGAAATGCTCGCCACGCTCAACCGGGAGCTGCGGTTTTGCGCGCTCAAGCAGCTGTTTGTGACGGCGGCGGTCATCTCGCTCGAGACCACGGTGCTCTCGGCCCTGCCACTGGGCTTCAACAATCTGATGCACGGGTATTTCCGCACGCTGTGCGTGGGCTATGGCCTGTATGCAGTGGGCAACACGATTCTGCTGATCTTGCTGTACTTTACCGACTACAAGGGCGCCGTGCTTGCCTCTGGGCTGTTTGCGGGCGTGGCGGGGCTGGCGACCATCGTCTCGCTGTTCTTTCCGCAGCAGTTTTATGGCTTTGGCTTTTTGCTCGGCGCGGCGGTGTTTTTTGTTGTGGCGCTCATGCGGCTCGATACCTATACCGCCAACTTGCCGTATCGTATTCTGAGCCAGCAGCCCATTGTGGCGACCGACAAGACGGGTCGCTTTACGGAGCTGGGCTGCTTGCTCGACCGTGCCGAACAGCGCTATGAGGAGTTGCGTCTAGAGGGCGAGCCGCATGGTGCGTTTGAGCGCATGGTGGTTCGCGTGTATCGCAATCGTTGGGGAGGTCCTGATGACCGATAGGATGATGTCTCGCCGTCGCCTGTTTGAGGCGGCTGCCGGAGCGCTGCTGCTTTCGGGCTGCTCGTCTCAGGACGAATCCTCGACAAAAAAGACCAAGAAGCAGGACAAGATTAAAAAGGCCGATGCGTCTAGCGAGACCAAGCACCTTCGCGACAGGGATGAATTGTACGAGGTCTACGATGACTCGGGCATCGTATGTATGTACCTGACGGTCTCGCGCGGTAACAGCTCCGAGAATACCGACCATAGCTGGGCCGAGATCAATACCTACTCGGTCTACGACTATGCCGACATGGGCGTGACACGCTATCAGGTTATGGGCCTGCTGCAGCCAGGCGATGATAAGGGCCCCGTTGCCGGTGAGGTCGGTTATGGTGAAGAGGCTCCCAACGCTACCGTGCAAGTGCGCGGTCAGACGTCGAGTACCTATACGCAAAAGAACTACAAGGTGGAGCTCAAAAAGGGCAAGGGCACGTGGCGTCAGCAGCGCGCGATTGCGCTTAACAAGCATATGGGCGAGGGCATGCGCTTTCGTAACAAGATGGCCTACGATCTGATTCGTGGCATTCCCCAGATGATGGGCCTGCGCACGCAGTTTGTGCACTTATGGGTGTGCGACCAGACCGAAAAATCTAACGACACCTTTGAGGACTACGGTCTGTTTACGCAGGTCGAGCAGCTCAACAAGACGGCGCTCAAGGCCCACGGTCTGGATAAGAGCGGGCATCTGTATAAGGTGAACAGCTTCGATTTCCATCGCTTTGAGGACACCATTAAGCTCACCGATGACCCCGACTATAACCAGACGGCGTTTGAGGGCATGCTCGAGATTAAGGGCGACTCGGACCATACCAAGTTGATCGAGATGCTCGATGCGCTCAACGACGATGCTCAAAAGATCGACGATGTGCTCGACACCTACTTCGATACCGAGAACCTGGTCTATTGGATGGCGTTTCAGATCTTGACGGGTAATTGCGATACGCAGAACCGTAACTGCTATCTGTACAGTCCGCTTAATTCCAAGGTTTGGTACATCCTGGATTGGGATAACGACGGCATGCTGCGCAAGCTCGAGTTGAGCCTGACGGGATTCTCGGATTATGCGAGCTGGGAACGCGGCGTGAGCAACTACTGGGGCAACGTGCTGTTTAACCGCGCGTTGCGCAGCAAGTCGTTCCGCAGCGAACTCGATAGCGCCGTCAAGGACCTGCGCTCGTATTTGACCGAAGAGCGTCTGGGCAAGATGGTCGAGCATTATCGCGAGGTCACGGAGCCGCTCGTCTTTGCTGCGCCCGACCTGGAGAATCTGCCCGTGACGAAGGATGAATACGAGCAGATTGCCGCGGCGATTCCTTCCGAGATCGAGGAGAACTATAAGAGCTACTGCGAAAGCTATAAAAAGCCCATGCCGTTCTACATTGGCGTGCCGCAGATCGATAACGGCAAGCTGCGCATTAATTGGGACGCGTCGTACGACTTTAAGGCGCGTGACATTCGCTATACCGTGGAGCTTGCGCGCGATTACGCCATTACTGACGTGATCTTTAAGGCCGAGGACGTGCTGCTGCCGGAGGTAACGTGCGATGCGCCCGATACCGGCCAGTACTTTGTGCGCGTGCGCGCCACCAACTCCGACGGCTATACGCAAGATGCGTTTGACTACTATGTGACCGACGATGGCAAACAGTACGGCATGAAGTGTTTTTACGTGCAGGACGGCGGTAAGGTCGTGGAGGACACGTATGAGGAGGGCTAGCGCGCTGCTCGAGCGTCTGGCGGCTCCGCCCGCGCGAACCACGCAGGAGCGTTACCGCCACGAGCTCAAGTACCTCATCAACGAGGGCGAGCACGCTGCGCTGGCCTGCCGCATGGCGCCTGTTTTTAAGCTGGACAAGCATGCGCAGGCGGGCGGTTACACCATTCGTAGCTTGTACTTCGATGACTACTGCAACTCGGCCTACGAGGAAAAAGACGCCGGCATTCTCATGCGCAAAAAGTATCGCGTGCGCATCTATAACGGCAGCGACAAGGTGATTAAGCTCGAGCGCAAAAAGAAGTACGGCAGCTGGATCTATAAGGAGGACGCGCCGCTCACGCGCGGTGAGTTTGAGCAGATCCTGGCCGGCGACTACGACTTTTTGCTGCGGAGCCCCCACCAACTCTGCCGTGAGTTCTACATCGAGTGCATCTGCAATATGATGCGCCCGCGGACCATCGTGGATTACGAGCGCGAGCCGTGGGTGATGGACGAAGGCACCGTGCGCATCACGTTTGACATGAACGTGCGCGCGGCTGTGGGAAGTTTCGATATCTTTGACGCGACCCTGCCCGCGCTGCCCGTGCTGGAGCCGGGCAAGCTGGTGATGGAGGTTAAGTTTACGGAGTTTTGCCCGCAGCTGGTGCGCGATATGGTACCGCCGGGCGCGGCGGAGCTCACGGCGGTCTCCAAGTACTGCCTGTGCTACGAAAAGACCGCCTACTTGCGCGGCTTTAACTACTGGGATCGGATTATGAGAACCGAGGGGATATTTAGACCATGAGCACCAGGGACTTTTTTAAGAACTCCGTCTTGGAGGCGTTTGGCCAGGTCGACCCTGCCAAGATCGGTCTGTCGCTGCTCGTGGCGCTCGCCATGGGCATCCTGATCTATTGCGTGTACAAGCGCTTCTTTACCGGCGTGGTGTACTCGCGCAGCTTTGCCGTGACGCTCGTGGGCATGTGCGTGCTCACCTGCATGGTCACGCTCGCTATCTCGACGAACGTGGTCATCTCGCTCGGTATGGTCGGTGCTCTGTCTATCGTCCGCTACCGTACGGCGGTCAAGGATCCGCTCGACTTGCTGTATCTGTTCTGGGCCATTACCACGGGCATTACGGCGGGCGCTGGCATGTATGCACTCGTGGGGCTGACGGCAGTGGTGATTGTGGCGATGATCGCCGGCTTTGCGAGCCACCAGGACAAGGCGCGCGTGTACATGATGGTCATTCACTATACGGGCCAGACCACCGGCGACGACATCGTGCGTGCCTTTGGCCGCACCAAGTTTACGGTGAAGTCCAAGACCATGCGCGGCGACAAGGTGGAGATGGCCGTTGAGGTGTTCTCGGACGGTGTGGATATGCCTTATGCCGACGCCATTCGCGCGCTCGATGGTGTGGAGGACCTGACGTTGATTCAATACAACGGCGAATACCACGGCTAACTTTGTTCCGTCGTTCTGACGAACGCCGGACCGCTCGACGCTGCGTGGGCATCTGCCGGGCTATTATGTTCCGGCGTTCTGACGAACGCCGGACCGCTCGACGCTGCGCACGCATCTGCCGGGCGATCTGCCGCTCAAACCGTCGCTCGCGTACATAAAGTACGCTTCGCTCCTCTTTCGCGGCACCTCGCTACGGCAGCTGCGCGCTCGCTGACGTTTGCTTGACCTGGGCTGTTGAAATGATCCATGTGGCTCGTCCCATTTGCTCAATTTGCCGGTATGGGTTGGGTATTATTGTGTAAGCGATTTCAATGACAGGGGTGCTCGTGGTAAAGATGAAAGATGTGGCCGAGCTGGCAGGCGTTTCGAGCGCCGCCGTCTCGCGCTACCTCAACGGTGGATATATCTCGGCGGATAAGGCCGAGCGCATTAAGCAAGCGATTGAGCTGACCGGATACGTGCGGTCCAGCCAGGCTCGCGCGCTGCGCACCGGTTCCGCCAAGCTCATCGGCGTCATCGTGCCTAAAATCAACTCGGAATCCGTAAGCCGCATTACCGCCGGTATTGGCCAGGTGCTCGGTCGCCGTGGCTACCAGATGCTGCTCGCGAATACTGACAACGTGGCCGAGCGTGAGCTTGAGTATCTTGACCTGTTCCAGAACCACCCGGTCGATGGCATCGTGCTCGTGGCAACCATGATTACCGACGAACATCGTGCGGCCATTGCGTCTTGCCGTGTGCCCATTGTGCTGATCGGCCAAAACGTCGAGGGCGCGGCGTGCGTCTATCACGACGATTACGAGGCTGCCTTTGAGCTGGGCCAGGCGCTCGCGAAGCGTGTGGATGGCAAGATTGCCTATATTGGAGTTACCGAAGAAGACCGCGCGGCCGGTTATGACCGCCGTCGCGGTTTTGAGGCCGGCTTGCGTGCCGCGGGCAACCCGCTCGATGCCGCCTTGATTCGCCTGGGCTCGTTTACGCTCGACTCGGGCTATGGTGCGGCGCGTGAGCTGCTTTCCGTCGACCCCGATGTTTCGTTTATCGCGTGCGCGACCGACACCATGGCGGCGGGCGCGCTGCGTGCCATCGATGAGGTTCGCGGCATGGGCGAGGGTATACACCGCGTGAGCGGTTTTGGCGACAACGCGTTTTTGCGCGCGCTGACGGGCGGCATTCCCACCGTGCATTATGGCTACCTGAGCAGTGGCGTCGAGGCGACCAATATGTTGCTCAACACGCTCGATGGCGTGGAGGGGGAGCGCGGTCTCAAGACGCTCAAACTCGGCCATCAACTTATGAATGTCTAGGCTTTGGGCATGTCTGCCCTCCTTTGAGGCCCCTGTTTTTGCCGTAAAACTACCATTCACCGGCTTTTTCCTACCGTTCACCCTTCTGTGAAAACGATTACAGACATATGAAACTGAAAACGATTACAGTGTAAGTGTCAAAGCTGGCCGGGTGCACATGCGCCCGTTGGAGGAAAGGGAAGTCATGGACTACCGCAAATCAGCCCAAGAGGTGCTCGACAACATCGGTGGCGCCGACAACGTTGTTTCGGCCGCACACTGCGCCACGCGTCTGCGCCTGGTGATTGCCGATAACGCCAAGGTCGACAAGGAGGCCCTCGAGAATATCGACGGCGCCAAGGGCGTCTTTGAGGCCCAGGGCCAGCTCCAGATTATTTTTGGCACTGGCACCATCAATAAGGTCTACGACGAGTTCATTGCGCTCAGCGGCGTCGAGGCTGCCACCAAGGCCGAGGTCAAGGAGGCCGCGGCGCAGCAGCAGAACATCTTTATGCGTGCCATTAAGGTGCTCGGCGACGTCTTTGTCCCCATCATCCCCGCCATCGTGGCTTCGGGCCTGCTGCTGGGCATTATGAGCGCCCTCAACTTTATGGCCTCCAACGGCTTTATCGCGCTCGACACCAATAACTTTATTTATAAGATTGCCGATCTGGTCTCGGGAACGTCCTTTGGCATTCTGCAGATCCTAATCGGCTACTCCGCGGCCAAGGCCTTTGGCGCCAACCCGTATCTGGGCGCCGTCGTCGGTGGTGCGTTTATCAACTCCTCGCTGCAGAGCGCCTACACGGTTGCCTCCGAGGGCGTGCAGACCATGGTCACCGTCATTCCCGGTGTGTACAGCTTTGAGTGGGTCGGCTATCAGGGCCATGTGATCCCCATCGTTATCGCCTGCGCCATTCTGGCCTTCCTCGAGAAGCGCCTGCACAAGATCGTTCCCGAGATGTTCGACCTCTTTGTGACTCCGCTCGTCTCGGTGTTCGTGACCGTGCTCGTGACGCTCGTTGCCGTCGGCCCCATCTTTGTCTGGGCCGAGAACGCCATCCTCGGTCTGATCCAGGCCCTGCTGACCCTGCCCTTCGGCATCGGTTCCTTTATCGTCGGCCTGTTCTATGCTCCCACGGTCGTTACCGGTATCCACCAGATGTACACCGCCATCGATCTGGGCCAGCTCGCTCAATATGGCGTGACCTATTGGCTGCCCATCGCCAGTGCCGCCAACATCGCTCAGGGTGGTGCCGCGCTCGCCGTTGCCTTTAAGACCCGCGATGCCAAGATCAAGGGTCTGGCGCTTCCTTCGGCCCTGTCCGCCTTCATGGGCATTACCGAGCCTGCCATCTTTGGTGTGAACCTGCGCTTCTTTAAGCCCTTCATCGCCGGCTGCATCGGCGGCGGTTGCGGTGCCCTGGTCTGCGCGCTTACCTCGCTTGCTGCCTCCGGCACGGGCGTTACCGGTATCTTCGGTATCCTGCTGTGCCTGGCCCAGCCCGTGCAGTACGCGATCATGTTTGCGGTCGCCGCGGTCGTTTCCTTTGCTATCTCGTTTGTCCTGTACAAGGACGAGCCCAAGGCTTCTGAGCAGGCGTAGGATTCGCGTAAACAAAACGCCCGCAGGCTCCATCCTGTGGGCGTTTTGTTTATCTGGAACCCTTGATTTGAGCGTTCGTTGATTTAATTCGATTGGATACCGACATGTCTAACGCACTTCAGCGCGATCTTGCCAAGCTCGTTGCCAATATGGATGTAGCGGCCGCCGAGCGTGGCCACGGGCCCTATGCTCAGCATTTTCATATTATGCCGCCCACGGGCTGGCTCAACGACCCCAACGGGCTTTGCCAGGCCGATGGCGTGTTTCACGCATACTTCCAGTATGCTCCGTTTGATGTGAACGGCGGCGTCAAGATGTGGGGTTATGCCACGAGCCGCGACCTTATGAACTGGGAGTATGTTGGCGCGCCACTGCTTCCCGACGAGCCGTTCGACTGCCATGGCGTGTATTCGGGCTCGGCATTGGTCGAGGACGGTCGCATTCGCGTGCTCTATACCGGCAACGTTAAGCTCCCCGATGCGGACGGCGTTTTTGACTATGTCAACTCCGGCCGTCGCGCCGACACCGTGTATGTCGAGAGTGTCGATGGACAGACGTTCAGCCAAAAGCGCGTGGTGCTGGCGTCCGAGGATTATCCCGAGGATCTGACGTGCCATGTGCGCGATCCCAAAGTGTGGCGCGATGAGGCCGGTCGCTATCACATGGTGCTGGGCGCGCGTCGTCGCGTGGATGGGCCGCATATTGAGAGCCGTTTTTGTGCGATGCACGGCGAGGGTGCCGGTCGCGATGTGGGCGAGATCTTGGTGTACGGCTCGGCTGACATGCTTAGTTGGGGGCTCGAGACCCGCGTGTGTACGCCCGAGCGCTTTGGGTTTATGTGGGAGTGTCCGGGATACCTTGAGCTTGAGGCGGATGGCGGCGTACCGGCGAAGTGGCTGTCCTTCTCGCCCCAAGGTCTTGAGGGCGGTCGTTGGGACTGCGGCAATGTGTATGCCGCTGGCTACATGCCTGTATCGGGCGACATTACCGGTGGTGACGGTGCCTATGAGCTGGGCGAGTTCCGCCTGTGGGACGCCGGTTTTGACTTCTATGCTCCGCAGGAGTTCACGGCCGAGGACGGTCGCCACATTCTGATCGGCTGGATGGGCATGCCCGATGAGCCGACCTATGACAACGCACCCACCGTGGTGTGCGGCTGGCAGCACTGCATGACGGTGCCGCGCGAGCTTACAGCCGGTGCCGGCGGCGTGGTGCTGCAGCAGCCGGTGCGCGAGATCGAGCACCATTATGCCTCGGTGCGTGTGGGGGAGGGCTCGTTGGAGGTTGCCGGCGATACCTGCTTTGACGTTGTTGTTGACGGTGTCGACGGCGCGTTTGCCGCGACCGTTGATGGCGAGCTGAAGCTTGCGTTTGTGCCCGCCGAGGGCGAGCTGTCCGCGCGCTTTGAGATGCGATTTACCGATGAGGGTCGCGCTTCTGCCGGTTGCGGTCGTACCGTGCGCTGGGAGCCCGTCGACGAGGTTCGTAACGTTCGCATTGTCGGCGATGCCTCGTCGGTCGAGGTGTTTGTGAACGATGGCTCGCTCGTATTCTCGACGCGCATCTATCCCGAGGCCTATGGCGTGACCATTGACGCTCCGGGTGCGAGCGTGAACTATCACACGCTCAACATCTAGGCGATTTGTCGCATATCGGCGCTATACTGCAGCCGTTGCCCGCGATGCGGGGAACACCCGCATCGTGGGTTTTTGTTTTGAAGGGACGGTACCGTATGGGCGTGCAGCAGCTAGAAGATGCCTGGGCTTTGAAAGCCGGCGCGCGTGAGGCGCGTCTTGTTGCGGCTTCGCATGTGCCGGCGGCGCTGTCGCTGCTGGGAATCGTGCGTCCCGGTGACCGCCTGGTGGCCTTTGCGGATGACTTTGCCGATGCGTTTGCGAGCGGCTTTGATGCCTGCGATGTGGCTATGGTGGATGAGCCGTCGGCCGCAGCGTTTGCCGCCGCGTCCGAGGGCTTTGCCGGTTCGTTTGAGGTCGAGGGGCCGCACCTGTGGTGGTTCGTCAACTCCATCGGCGGGTTTGGTCTGCGTGTGCCTGACCTTCGCGCTCTGGGTCGCGCGGCTCGCGAGGCCCGTGCGCTGCTCGTGGTGGATAACACCGTGGCAAGCGTCTTTGGGTGCGATCCGCTGCGTTTAGGTGCTGTGCTGTCCCTTGAGGCACTCGATCGTGTGTGTGCCGGTGAGGCTCCACGCAAGCTCGTAGCCGCCTCGGTCGCGCGCTCGCAGCTCAAGCGCCATCGTGTGGATGCCGCTGCCGAGTGCGCGCATGCGCTGATCGAGGGGTGCGGCGCGTCGGCGCTCGACCTTTCTACCGAGGAGGCCGACGTGCTGGAGCGCGGGCTTTCCTCGCTCGACGCCCGCATGCAGGCACATTTCGACCGTGCCCGTGCGCTGGCTGAATACTTGGCCGCGAACGAGATGGTGCGCAACGTGCGCTACCCTGGGCTGAGTTCGCATCCCGACCATGTGGCTGCAACGGGAATTCTCGAGCACGGCTTTGGCCCGGCGGTTGAATTTGACCTTATTGAATGCAGCGCGGGTGAGCTGTTCGATGCTTTGCCGGGGGAGTTCCGTACATCGCCCGCCGGCGGCGCAACGACGCGCCTTTCGGCCCCACGCGGCAAGCAGGGGAGCACCATCCGCCTCTTTGCCGGTGCTGACAACCCACTGATCGTGGCCGCCACCCTAGACAACGCCCTCCGCAACTAGCTAAATCATCCTCGACTCCATAAGTTGCGGTGAAATAGGGATTGATTTACGGCTTTAACCGCATAAACAGTCCCTATTTCACCGCAACTTATGAGAGGGGGTTGTGTAGCTATAAAGCCCCGTCCTAAATTGTCTACTTTTTGATGCTGGCGATGAGGTCGTTGGCTTTTGTGGCGATGACGTTGTTGATGTCGGCCTGCAGCTCCTCGTAGACCGCGATGGCTCGCTCGCCGGCGGGGGTGAGGGTGGATCCGCGGGCGCCGTCGCGCTCGATGAGCTTGCAGCCCAGCTGTCCTTCAGCCTCGTTCACGATGCGCCAGGCCTTGGAATACGCCATGCCCATGCTCTTGGCGGCGCGGTTGAGCGAGTGCTCGCGGGCAATACCCTGCAGCAGCAAGACGCAGCCGTGACCAAACACGCCCGGCAGATCCTTGTCGCACGCTTGAATGACCAGTTTCGCCGTCGTCTTGTACTCCATACGCTCCACGTCTCCCCGCTAAAGTGTTTGCTGGGCAAACGCAAAGCCTGCGTCAAGCCCTCGTGTGCTCTTCTTAAATCATGCATTGTAGCAGTCAAAGTGCGTTAAGATACTTCCCCAGTATTGGGCGCCCAAGGTTGGGCTGGGTCCTACGAGGCCTGCAGCCGACCGGTCGCATGGAAAAAGGAGAAACATGGCTACGTTCTTTCCCGGTGAGTCCCACACGTTTTCGGAGTATCTGCTGGTCCCTGGTTACTCGTCCTCGCAGTGCATCCCCAACAACGTCTCTCTTAAGACGCCGCTGACCCGCTTTAAGCGCGGCGAGAAGCCGGCAATCACCCTGAACATCCCCATGGTTTCCGCCATCATGCAGTCCGTCTCGGGCGTCGACATGGGTGTCGCGCTCGCTACCGAGGGCGGCCTGTCCTTCATTTACGGTTCCCAGAGCGCCGAGTCCGAGGCCGCTATGGTCAAGGCCGTTAAGGATCACAAGGCCGGCTTCGTTCAGTCCGATTCCACGTTGACCCCCGACATGACCATGGAGCAGGTCATCGAGCTCAAGGATAAGACCGGTCACTCCACCATGCCGGTCACCGACGACGGCACTCCCAAAGGCAAGCTCCTGGGTATCGTCACCAGCCGCGACTATCGTCCCAGCCGCGATGACCACCAGACGAAGGTCTCCGAGTTCATGACCCCGCGTGAGCAGCTCATCGTGGGCGACAAGAACATCAGCCTCAAGGTTGCCAACGACGTCATCTGGGATAACAAGCTCAACGCCCTGCCCATCGTCGACGACTACGATCACCTGATGGGCATCGTCTTCCGCAAGGACTACGACAGCCACAAGACCAACCCCAACGAGCTGCTCGACGGCGATAAGCGCTACATGGTCGGCGCCGGCATCAACACCCGTGACTATGCCGAGCGCGTGCCGCTGCTCATCGAAGCCGGCGCCGATGTCCTGTGCATCGACTCTTCCGAGGGCTTCAGCGAGTGGCAGAAGCGCACCATCGAGTGGATTCGCGCCAACTACGGCGAGGACGTCAAGGTCGGTGCCGGTAACGTCGTCGACGCCGAGGGCTTCCGCTTCCTGGCCGACTGCGGTGCCGACTTCATCAAGGTCGGTATCGGCGGCGGTTCCATCTGCATTACCCGCGAGACCAAGGGCATCGGCCGCGGCCAGGCCACCGCGCTGATCGACGTCTGCCGTGCTCGCGACGAGTACTACGAGGAGACCGGCGTCTACGTGCCCGTGTGCTCCGACGGCGGTATCGTCTACGACTACCACATGACGCTCGCCCTTGCCATGGGTGCCGACTTTATGATGCTGGGCCGCTACTTCGCCCGCTTCGACGAGAGCCCGACCGAGCGCGTCAACGTCAACGGCCAGTACATGAAGGAGTACTGGGGCGAGGGTTCCGCGCGTGCTCGCAACTGGCAGCGCTACGACCTGGGCGGCGCCGCGAAGCTCAGCTTCGTCGAGGGCGTCGATTCCTACGTTCCCTACGCCGGTTCCCTTAAGGACGGTGTGGGCGGAACGCTCTACAAGGTCAAGTCCACGATGTGCAACTGCGGTGCCCTCTCGATCCCCGAGCTCCAGGAAAAGGCGCGCCTAACGCTGGTCAGCTCCACCTCCATCGTCGAAGGCGGCGCTCACGATGTAGTCGTGAAGGATTCTCAGCAGAGCGTCAGCTACCGCTAAGCGGCTTTCCCAAGCACTGCACCTTGCCGTTCAAACCGTCGCTCGCGTACCAAAGTACGCGTCGCTCCTCTTTCACGGCAATCTGCGGCACCTGGAAAACCCGTTCGTGCTAGAACGAGTTTCAGACAAAGGTTGAGTTTCAACCACGTTATTTAGATAAAGCGAGATGCATGCAAGTCGCAGGCATCTCGCTTGTCGTATTTGCTATCATCATGCGAGTTAACCTTAGGGTCGGTCGGCTTGGCTTTGTTCGCTACAAGTTCCGCACGCAAAGAAGAGCACTTAATGTGCTCTTCGTCTTGCGCAGGACTGTCCGCAGTAGCGAATAAAGCCAAGCCGACCGACCCCAGCTAAGATTAAAGGAGCTGATATGTGCGATTGCACAGATCATAAGGACGAGATCCCTGCTTACGACGCGCAGGCCATTGAGTCCAAGTGGATGAAGGCCTGGGAGGACTCCAACCTCTTTGCCGTCGACACCGACGACAGTAAGCCCAAGAAGTACGTGCTCGAGATGTTCCCGTATCCGTCGGGCGACCTGCACATGGGCCACGCGCGCAACTATACCATCGGCGATGCCATGGCCCGTCAGGCCCGCATGCGCGGCTACGACGTGCTGCACCCCATCGGCTTCGATGCCTTTGGCCTGCCTGCCGAGAACGCCGCCATCAAGCACAACACGCAGGCTGCCGTCTGGACGTACAAGAACATGGACCAGGCGCTTTCCACGATGAAGCGCATGGGTTTCTCCTACGATCTGGATCGCATGGTCAAGACCTGCAGCCCCGATTATTACCGCTGGGGCCAGTGGATCTTTGAGAAGATGTGGGAAAAGGGCCTGGTCTACCGCAAGAAGAATCCGGTCAACTGGTGCCCCACCTGCAAGACCGTTCTGGCTAACGAGCAGGTGACCGAGGGCAAGTGCTGGCGTTGCGGCACCGAGCCCGAGAAGCGTGACCTGGAGCAGTGGTACTTCAAGATTACCGAGTACTCCCAGGAGCTGCTCGACGATCTGGAGAAGCTCCCCGGCTGGCCCGAGCGCGTCAAGCAGATGCAGGCCAACTGGATCGGCCGCTCCGAGGGCGCCGAGGTCGACTTTACCCTGTGCGACCAGGATGGCGAGCCCATCGAGGGCGATGAGGGCAAGATCACCGTCTTCACCACGCGTGCCGACACGCTCTTCGGTGTGTCCTTCTTTGTCCTGGCTCCCGAGTACGCCGGCCTGCACGAGCTCGTCGAGGGCACGGAATACGAGGAGGCCGTGACCAAGATCGTCGAGGACTCCAAGCATATCTCTGCCGTCGAGCGTGCCCAGGGCACCCTCGAGAAGCACGGCGCCTTTACCGGCCGCTACGTGGTGAACCCCGTCAACGGCGAGAAGGTCCCCGTGTGGGTTGCCGATTATGTTGTTGCCGACTACGGCACCGGCGCCGTCATGGCTGTTCCCTGCGGCGACCAGCGCGACTTTGAGTTTGCCCGCAAGTATGACCTGCCGATCGTGCCGATCATCCTGGACGATGACGATCGTGCTGCCGTCGAGGCTAGTGGCGAGACCATCGATACCTTCCATGCCGAGACCGTCGACTGGGATTGCGCCCACGCTGCCGAGGGCACGCTTGTCCAGTCCGGCAAGTACACCGGCATGCGCGGCGGCAAGCACTCCGAGGGCGAGGCCGCGATCGTGGCCGACCTCGAGGCCATGGGCTGCGGCCGTCGCAAGGTCGAGTTCCGTCTGCGCGACTGGCTCATCAGCCGCCAGCGTTACTGGGGCAACCCCATCCCGGCCATCCACTGCGAGCACTGCGGCATCGTGCCCGTGCCCGAGGACCAGCTGCCGGTGACGCTGCCCGAGAACCTGGACCTGGGTGCCGGCGAGACCCTCGCCGAGTGCAAGGAGTTCTACGAGACCACCTGCCCGGTCTGCGGTCGCCCGGCCAAGCGCGAGACCGATACCATGGACACCTTTACCTGCTCCAGCTGGTATTACCTGCGCTATACCGATCCGCACAACACCGAGCTGCCCTTCTCCCGCGAGGCCGCCGACCGTTGGATGCCCGTCGATAACTACATCGGTGGCATTGAGCACGCCATTTTGCACCTGCTCTACAGCCGTTTCTTTACCAAGGCGCTGCGCGACCTGGGCCTGCTGAGCGTGGACGAGCCCTTCACCAACCTGCTGTGCCAGGGCATGGTCAAGGACGAGAACGGCGACACCATGTCCAAGTCCAAGGGCAATGTGGTGCCCCCGAGCTCGGTTATCGAGCCCTACGGCGCCGACACCATGCGTCTGGCGATTCTGTTTATCGCCCCGCCCGAGAAGGACTTCGACTGGGATCCCAAGGCCGTCGAGGGCGCCAACCGCTTTATCAAGCGCGCCTGGCGTATCGTGTGGCAGCTCGTCCAGTCGGGTGACGCCAACGTGGCCTTCGACAAGTCCGCGCTCGACGAGACCGCGATGAAGCTCTACCGTGAGCGTCACCGCACCATTGCCAAGTGCACCGAGGACTTCGATCGCGGTCAGTTCAACACCGCGATCTCGGCCGTCATGGAGCTCGTCAACGCGGCGAGCGCCTACCTCAACGCCACCGAGGGCGCTGCCCGCGACGAGGCCCTGTGCTACGGCGTGGCCAAGGACATCGTGAGCGTCCTGGCGCCTATCTGCCCGTTCTGGGCCGACGAGCTGTGGCACGAGGCGCTCGGCTGCGAGGGCAACGCCTACACCGCCGCCTGGCCCGAGTTCGACCTGGCCGAGTCCATCGAGGACACGGTGCAGATCGTCGTCCAAGTGCTCGGCAAGGTCCGCGGCCGCGTCGACGTTGCCCGCGATGCCTCCAATGAGGATATGCAGGCTGCCGCCGAGGCCGCCGTCGCCAAGTGGCTCGAGGGCAAGACGGTCGTCAAGGCCATCTGCGTGCCTGGCAAGCTGGTTAACCTGGTGGTCAAGTAAGCGCTGTGCGCATAGCTGACATGAAAATGCGAGGGACGATTCTGCAGGGAGTCGCCCCTCTTTTTGGTTATGGATACTTGCGGCAACACCCAATTATCCATTTCTTGTGGAGAACCTGTGCTCACGCTGACCTGCGGGTTTGTGTTGTGGTTGCACGTTAGTGCAGGTATTGGTATAGTTTGCTTGCAAATGAAGTTGTAATTGAAAGAAGTGGGGTTTCGGCCCCGCTTCTTTTTTGTATGGATGGAGGTGCCGCAATGGTCAAGACCAAGACCGAGCAGGCGATCATCGACGCGCTCGAGGCCGTTGCTCCCCAGCACGATGTCGACATCGTCGACGTTGAGCTCGTGGGTGCCACCAAGGCCCCCTGCGTGCGTGTGCGTATCGAGGGTGCCGAGGGTCAGAGCCTGTCGCTCAATGACGTCACGGCCAACACCAAATGGGTCGGCGATGTGATTGAGGAGCTCGACCCCATCTCTTCGAGCTATACGCTCGAGGTGTCGAGCCCGGGTATGGCGCGCCCGCTGCGCCGCCCGCGTGACTTTGCCCGCTTTGTGGGCAAGAACTGCGAGCTCACCGCCGGAGCCGTTGCCGTCTGGATCGATAAAGCCGCTGCCCGTCATGCCGAGCACGGCGTCGTGCGCTGAGGCGATGGCCTCGAGCTGCTGGCCCCAGCTGCCGATATAGGCGGAAGGCGCGTTATACAGCTGCGAAGGATCCTTGGCGATGGCGAGCACGCCCTGATAGCCGCTGCCCTCCACGCGGACGAGCAGGATCTTGTTCTTTGCGTCGACGGCGAGCACCCGCTCGCCCATGGCGGTGTAGATATCGGTGCCGTCGTCATTCAGACCGGCTTCATTGATATAGATGTTGTCCCAGCCGTTGGCAGTCACATCGGGATGGGCGCTGACGTAGTCCTCAAACGAAATGCGGTTCAGCTCCCAGAACAGCTCATAGAAGCGCTCCTCGTCCGTCTGGGACGTCGGCTCCGTCGGAGCGGTCGTTTCGCCGTTTTTGCCCGTTGCGTCGGAGGCGGAGATCTTGTCCCAGGTACTGATCTTGCCCTCCTGATCCTTGCGGGCCTGATCCTGACGGGCCACGACCTCGTCGATCATATAGGAAGGCAGGAACCATTTGGCAAGCCACTGATGGGAGAGCGTGTTCATGGCGGTCTCAATATAGGCCTCACGGAGCGATTTGATCGCCGGGATATCCGTGAAGACCACAAAGCAGTAAAGACCCTCCAGTGCCAGGACGATCGTCAGCAGCACGGCGGCCACACGCAGACCACGGTTCGGTTTTTTCGCCTTTTTCCGGCGTTTCTGCGCCTGCTCGGAAGGATCCGGTTCGTATTGCCGATCGCGGGGATCGGTCTCGTTGCGTTTGATGGCGCATTCCTCCTTTAGACATTTTTCCTACATTCTAGCACATCCGGCATGCGGAGTAAATATGGGAAGTTTTGCGGTTTTGTGAATTTTTCGATGTCTCCGCGCCGATGTACAACGATTTGACGGGAAAACGGCCGAAATGTTCGGCATGCCGCCACCAAATTTTCGGGGCTGCCGGTTTATTTCTGTGCGGGGCGGAGATAGGAGTCCGTGCTGACCTCTCCCGCCAGAATGCGGCGGTAGTCCGCCAGATTGCGCTTGAGCAGATTGGGCGTGTCCAGCTCATAGGGACAGCGGCTCTTGCACTGGCCACAGCCGAGGCAGTGCTCGATCTTCTCCATTTCGGCCTGCATGGCGGGGGCCAGCCAGCTCTCGGACGGCGCGCGGCGGATCATCAGGGAGATGCGCGCGCACTGGTTGATCTGGATCCCGGCCGGGCAGGGCAGGCAGTAGCCGCAGCCGCGGCAGAATTCGCCCGTCAGCTCGCTGCGCTCCTTCTCGATAAAGCTGCGCAGCTCCGGCGTCAGCGAGACGGGAGTCCGGAAGAAGCCGAGCCACTGCTCCAGCTCCTCCGGGCGCTGGATGCCCCAGATGGGAAGCACGTTGTCATACTGCGCGATGTAGGCAAAGGCGGCGCCGGCGTTCGTGACGAGGCCGCCTGCCAGCGCCTTCATGGCGATCAGGCCCATGTTTGCTTTGCGGCAGCTCTCGGCCAGCGCGGCCTCGCGCGGCGTAGAGAGATAGCTGAAGGGATATTGCAGCGTTTCATAGAGACCGGAGGCGATGATATCCTCTGCAACGCCGATCTTGTGCGCCGTGATGCCGATATGGCGGATCTTGCCCTGCGCCTTTGCCTCGAGCATGGCCTCGTACATGCCGGTGCCGTCGCCGGGACGGTAGCACTGACCGGCCATGTGGAATTGGTAGATATCAATGTAGTCGCGCTGCAGCAGGCGCAGGGACGTTTCCAGATCGGCCCGGAGGGCCTCGGGCGTCTTGGCGGCGGTCTTCGTGGCGACATACAGGCCGTCCCAGTGCCCGCCGAAGGCAAGACCGAGCTTTTCCTCGCTGTCCGTATAGGCACGGGCCGTGTCGAAGAA
>CAJKQY010000005.1:0-38614 GCA_905202145.1 uncultured Collinsella sp. | reverse complement strand
AAGGTGTTCAAGAGCGCCAACGAGAAGATCCAGGGCATTGGCGATACTCATATTTCCCAGGTGACTGAGCTGGTCGATAAGGCCAAGGACGGCTTTGCCACCCTCAACGGCGCGGTTGACGCGGCGGAGAAGGTCGCCCCCGTCCTTCCCCAGATGCTCGGCGCCAACGGCCAGACGCGCAACTACCTTATGTACGCCATGAACAACGTCGAGATTCGTGCTTGCGGCGGCTTTGGCGGTTCGCAGGGCCTGATTTCGGTCACTGACGGCCAGATGTCGATTGGCGAGTTTGTTCCCCGCATTGGACTCAGCGAGGATGAGGCAGTCGAGAGCGTCGACGAAGAGGATGAGGCGCTGTTCGGCAACCACAGTAACCTGTACAACTCGGGCAATACCTATTCGCCTGATTGGCCCCGCAACTCGCAGCGTGTCGCCGCGCTGTGGAAGTCCCAGTATGGACAGGACGTTGATGGCGTCATCGGTATCGACCCGGTGTTCCTGCAGTATCTGCTGGGCCTGGTCGGTAATGTCTCGCTGCCCGACGGAACGGTTGTCGACGGCACCAACGCCGCAAAGGTCCTCATGCACGATGTGTACTGGAACTATCCGGTCGAGGAGTCGGACGGCATCTTTGCATCCGTCGCCAGCGCTGCCTTCGACAAGATCCTTGGCGGTATCGGCGATGTCGATGTTACGAAGCTTGTCAGCGCCGTTGAGCGCGGTGCCGAAGAGGGCCGTCTGATCGCGTGGATGAGAAACGATGATGAGCAGAATGCCATCAAAGAGACGGGCATTGACGCTTCGCTGCCCGATCCGGATGACCCGAGTGCCGATCCTGTTGCCGGCGTTTACTTTAACAACCTGAGCTTCTCCAAGCTCGACTGGTACCTGAACGCCGATACGCAGATTGGCCAGGGCATCAAGAACGGTGACGGCACGTGCTCCTATCGCATCACCGTTACCCTGACGAACATCATGACGCAGGAGGAGGCTGGCAAGCTGCCCGACTACGTTGCGGCGAGCGCACCCGATGCCGCGCGTGACGACGAGCGTCTGAATGTCTCGTTGTTTGCCCCGACGGGCGGCAACATTACTGATCTGACCGTCGAGGGCACCCAGTTTGGTCTTGGCGCCGCCACGTGGCATGGAATCCCCTTCTATTCGGGCACCGTTGACCTGCATGCTGGCGAGACGACGACGATCACGTATACGCTGACCACGTCGGCCGAGGCGGGGGACAAGCCGCTTACGCTGCGTCAGACTCCTACGTGCCAGGCGGCTCGCGACAGCGCGTCGGCGTAGGGTTTTTCTGGTAGCGCAGATAATCGAGTACCATTTTGGGGCGGACAGGCAATCTGTTCGCCCCTATTTTGTAAGGAGAGCGCATGAAGTACTTTGGCACCGACGGATTTCGCGGCGAGGCCAACGTTGGGCTGACCGTGGAGCATGCGTACAAGATCGGCCGTTTTGTGGGTTGGTATTACGGTGCCAACCGCGAGCGCAAGGCACGTGTGATCGTGGGCAAGGACACGCGTCGCTCGAGTTACATGTTCGAGGCGGCGCTGGTGAGCGGCCTGGTCGCGAGCGGTGCGGACGCCTATATGCTGCACGTGATCCCCACGCCGGGCGTAGCGCACCAGACCGTGGAAGGCTGCTTCGATTGCGGCATCATGATCAGCGCGAGCCACAACCCGTTTTGCGATAACGGCATTAAGCTCGTCAACAGCGACGGCTTCAAGATGGACGAGGACGTGCTGGAGCTCATCGAGGATTACATCGATGGCAAGGGCGAGGTGCCGCTGGCCACGGGCAACCACATTGGCGCTACGGTCGATTACATGCAGGGCCGCAACCGCTATATTGCCTCGCTCATCGCGAGCGCGAACTTTTCGCTGCAGGGCGTCAAGATCGGCATCGACTGCGCCAACGGTTCGGCGTCCTCGGTGGCCAAGCCGGTGTTCGACGCGCTGGGCGCCGACGTGCGCGTGATCAACGCCGCGCCCGACGGATTTAACATCAACGTGGACTGCGGCTCCACGCATATGGAGCGCCTGCAGCGCCACGTGGTGGAGCAGGGCCTGGACGTGGGCTTTGCCTACGACGGCGATGCCGACCGCTGCCTGGCCGTGGATGAGCGCGGCCGTGTGGTCGACGGCGATCAGATCCTGTACGTGTGCGGTGTGTACCTGAACAAGCACGGTCGCCTTTCGGGCGGTACCGTGGTGCCGACGATCGCCAGCAACTTTGGCCTGGTCAAGTCGCTGGAGCTTGCCGGTCTGAGCGCCGTGACCAGCGGCGTGGGTGACCGTCACGTGTACGCCAAGATGCGCGAGGGCGGCTACAGCCTGGGCGGCGAGCAGACGGGCCATACGATCTTTGGCGATATCGAGCGCACGGGCGACGGCATTATGACCTCGCTGCGCGTGATGGAAGTGATTCGCGCCGAGCGCGAGACACTCTCGCAGCTCACGGCTCCGTGCAAGCTTCTGCCGCAAGCGCAGGTTGCCGTGCGCGTGGCCGACAAGGACGCCGCGCTTGAGAACATGGGCGTGCAGAATGCGATCGCCGAGGCCGAGGCCGCGCTGGCGGGCGAGGGCCGCGTGCTCGTGCGCAAGAGCGGAACCGAGTCGGTGATTCGCGTGCTGGCTGAGGCTCCGGACCAAGCCGCCGCCGACGCCGCCATGAAGCGCATCGCCAACGCGCTCGAGGCTTTATAGCTACGCGGTTTTACCAAACCGCGTAGCTGCTCGACGCTGCAAACGGCCCCAAGCGGCAATCTGACGTTCAATTTCAAGGGCGCGACCAGAAGGTCAGCGCCCTTTCATTTCACGTCACCTTGCTCGCTTGGGGCCGTTTTCGCTGACGTTGCCAAGACATTAGCGTCAACGAACTAGTCATTGGGTACCTAGTTATTGGGTGAAAAAAGGGGACGCTGCGGATTGGTTCCGCGGCGTCCCCTTTGCGTTGGCGTGTCGGTTATGCCTTACAGCTCGTAGAGCGTGGTGAACTTGTCTTGGAGGTAGCTGCAGTAGTAGCGGGCATCGAACGCCATGCCGCACGCGCCCTTGATGAGCTCCGGCGCGTCCTTGGCGCGGCCCCACTGCCAAATGTGCTCGCCCAGCCAGGCGCGGACGGGCGCCAGATCACCGCTCGCGCAGGCATCGGTAAGGTCGACGCCGTCGCGGCACATGGCCGGCACAAACATGGCGTCGTAGGCGCTGCCCAGCGCATAGGTGGGGAAGTAGCCAAACGAGCCACCGCTCCAGTGCGTATCCTGCAGGCAGCCGTGCGTGTCGTCGGGAACGGGAATGCCCAGGTACTCGTCCATAAAGCGATTCCAAAGCGCGGGGATGTCCTTGGCTGCGGCCTCGCCGGCAAACAGCATGCGCTCGATCTCGTAGCGCACCATAATATGCAGCGGGTAGGTGAGCTCGTCCGCCTCGGTGCGAATCAACGACGGCTGCGCGATGTTCACGGCGCGGTAGAGCGTGTCTTCGTCCACGCTGCCGTAAACCTCGGGCGCGTGACGGCGCAGTACCTCGAGGAGCGGTCCCATAAAGGCGCGACTGCGACCAACGGTGTTCTCGAAAAAGCGGCTCTGGCTCTCGTGGATGCCCATGGAGGTGCCGCCCTCCAGACACGTGCGCGCATAGGCGGGGTTCACGCCCAGCTCGTACATGGTGTGACCGGCCTCGTGGATGATGCTGTAGACGTTGGAGATGCAGTCGTCCTCATAGATGTGCGTCGCGATGCGCGCGTCGCCCACCGAGAAGCCCTCGCTAAACGGATGCTCGGTAAAGGCAAGCGTGGTGTCGTCCAGGTCCAGGCCGACGAGCTTCATCAGGTCGAAGCTCATGGCTCGCTGGGCGGCCTCGGGCACGCGGGCGTGCAAAAAGTCGGCGTCGGGCTGCTGGCCGCGCTCGCCGATGGCGTGCACGAGCGGCACGACCGTCGCCTTGACCTCATCGCAAAACGCATCGAAGCTCTTGGTGGAAAGGCCACGCTCGTACTGGTCGAGCCAAACATCGTATGGGTCGCGCTTGGGGTCCATGAGCTCGGCCTGATGCTTAAGTTGGGCGACGATTCTATCCACATAGGGCTCAAAGCTCGCCCAGTCATTGGCCGTCTTGGCCTTGTGCCACACGGCATCGGCCTCGCAGGTGAGCCTGGTCCAGGCCTCGGCTTCCTCGGTGGGAATGACGCTCGCTTCGCGCTGGTCGCGGCCGAGCACACGAATCTCGTCGAGCAGCTGCGGGTCGTCGATCTTTCCGCCCACGACCGTCTCACGCGCGAGAGAGCGCACGAGCTCAACGGACTTTTTGCTGGTCAGGAGTTTGTGATGTTCGCCGGCAAGGGTGCCCATGGCATCGGCGCGCGCTGCTGCACCGTTGGCAGGAGCAATCGTCGCTCCATCGAACTCGGCAATCTTGAGCAGGTACTCGCGAGTCCACAGCTTGCCCTCGAGTTTGCGGAACTTTTTGACGGCCTTGTCGACTTTAGCGGCCTTGACGCCCTTGGCAGCCTTTGCCACGGCGGCCTTGGCCTTCTTATCGAGTTTCTTTCCCATGCCGTATCCTTAATCTCGCAGGCCGAGCGCCGCAGGCGGGTGCACGGCCAGTTTGCACAGCTACCTGCCTTGTACCCAGCGCGAACAAAACGGAACGCGGCGATGTGCTCGCGAAATGTGTTATCCTATAGCCCAATGCGTTGACGGAGAGGGTTTTGCCCGCCGTGTCGCCGGCAAGAGAGGGAAGGTCATGGGCTGCAAGCCTTCCTGCGGTGGCAAGGGCCAAGCGTTCACTCCCGAGCAGCGACCTCAACGGGCGCGCGGCCAGTGGCAGCAAAGCCTTAGTAGGGAAGCCGTGAGCCTCGCGACAAGAGGCGCAGAGTGGGCGCGGCGGGCCAGACATCCGCCGGGTCAAACAAGGTGGTACCGCGGAATTTAACCGTCCTTGGGCAATGCACATGCTCGAGGACGGTTTTTTGTTACCGAACCGGGCCGCGCATCCGCAGCATCGGGCAGCGTCAGCCGTCCCGGAGCGCGGATGCGCGAGAGACGAAAGGGAAGACATGAGTCTGATTGATGATCTGGTCAAACTCGAGGAAGAGGCCAAGGAGCTCGTCACTAGCGCCGACGACGCCGCCAAGCTCGAGGCTGCGCGCGTTGAGCTGCTCGGTCGCAAGGGCCGTATCACCGGCCTGATGCGCATGATGGGCAAGCTCGCCCCCGAGGATCGTCCCATGATGGGCAAACGCGCCAACGAGATGCGCCAGCTGATTGAGGGTATGCTCGACGAGCGCACCACCGAGATGAAGGCTGCCGCCCTCAAGCACACGCTCGAGCACGAGGCCGTCGACATCACGCTGCCGGGCATCCGTCCGCAGATCGGTCACCAGCACCTGATCAAGCAGATCATCGAGGAGGCCGAGGACATCTTCTGCGGTATCGGCTACACCGTCGAGTCCGGCCCCATGGTCGATACCTCCTACTACAACTTCACCGCGCTCAACGCGCCCATGGATCACCCGAGCCGCTCGGCTCGCGACACGTTCTATGTGGTCGACAACAACCCCGGCAGCGTCGCGCATCCCGAGGCTCACGCCCACGGCGAGTCTGATGTGCTGCTGCGCACCCAGACCTCGGGCGTGCAGATTCACACCATGGAGTCGCAGAAGCCGCCCATTTACATGATCTGCCCGGGCACCGTCTACCGTCCCGACACGGCCGACGCCTGCCACCTGCCGCAGTTCAACCAGATCGAGGGCCTGGTCGTCGACGAGGGTATCACCTTTGGCGATCTTAAGGGCACGCTCGACTACTTTGTTAAGTGCATGTTTGGCGAGGACCGCAAGACGCGCTACCGTCCGCACTTCTTCCCCTTCACCGAGCCTAGCTGCGAGGTGGACGTGAGCTGCCACGTCTGCGGCGGCAAGGGCTGCAACTTCTGCAAGCACAGCGGCTGGATCGAGATCCTGGGCTGCGGCATGGTCGACCCCAACGTCCTGATCAACTGCGGCATCGACCCCGAGAAGTACACCGGCTTCGCCTTTGGCATTGGTGCCGAGCGCGTCGCTGCCCTGCGCTACGATCTGCCCGACCTGCGAACGTTGATGACTGGTGACATGAGGTTCTTGAACCAGTTCTAGAACGCTTTCTTCTTAGTTGCAGTTTCCGGCTCAAAGCCGCATTTATGAAAGGAGACCAGTTAGATGCGCGTTTCTTACGACTGGCTCAAGACCATGATCGATATTCCGGAGGATCCCAAGACCCTTTCGGACGAATATATCCGTACCGGCACCGAGGTCGAGGCGATCGACACCGTGGGCGAGTCCTTCGACCACGTGGTGACCGCCAAGGTGCTCACCAAGACCCCACACCCCGATAGCGACCACATGTATGTGTGCTCGGTCGATGTGGGCGACAAGAACCTCGACGCCGATGGCAACCCCGCCCCGCTGCAGATCGTCTGTGGCGCGCAGAATTTTGAGGCCGGCGACCACATCGTCACGGCAATGATCGGCGCTGTGCTTCCCGGCGACGTCAAGATCAAGAAGAGCAAGCTTCGCGGCGTCGTGTCCATGGGCATGAACTGCTCTGCGCGCGAGCTCGGCCTGGGCGGCGACCACTCCGGCATCATGATCCTGCCCGAGGATACGCCCTGCGGCATGCCGTTTGCCGAGTACGTGGGATCGAGCGACACCGTGCTCGACTGCGAGATCACGCCCAACCGTCCCGATTGCCTGTCCATGATCGGAATGGCCCGCGAGACCGGCGCCATCTTCGACCGCGATTTCCACGTTGAGCTGCCTGCCATCAAGGCCGAGACCGGCCGCGCGACCGACGACGAGCTTTCGGTCGAGATTGCCGACGAGGGCTTGTGCAACCGCTACGTTGCCCGCATCGTGCGCAACGTGAAGGTCGGCCCCTCGCCCGACTGGATGGTCAAGCGCCTCAACGCCCTGGGCGTGCGCCCGCACAACAACATCGTCGACATCACTAACTATGTGATGATGCTCACCGGTCAGCCGCTGCACGCTTTTGATCTGGACACCTTTGCCGAGCGCGATGGCCATCGTCGCGTGGTGGTTCGCGCCGCCCAACAGGACGAGAAGTTTACGACCCTCGACGGCGAGGAGCGCACGCTCGACGCTGGCATGGGCCTCATCACCGACGGCGAGCGTCCCGTGGCGCTGGCCGGCGTTATGGGCGGCATGGATTCCGAGATCGAGGACGACACCGTCGATGTGATGGTCGAGAGTGCCTGCTTCAACGCCGGTCGCACCTCGCACACCAGCCGCGACCTTTCGCTGATCTCCGACGCCTCCATCCGCTTTGAGCGCCAGGTCGACGAGACCGGCTGCGTGGACGTCGCCAATGTGACGTGCGCGCTCATCGAGGAGATCGCCGGCGGCGAGGTTGCTCCCGGCTATGTCGACGTTTTCCCCGCGCCCAAGACCATCGACAGCATTAAGCTGCGCCTGGCCCGCGTGCACGCCATCTGCGGTGCCGACATCGAGCCCGACTTTATCGAGCGCTCGCTCACCCGCCTGGGCTGCACCGTCGAGCGCGACGGCGAGGACTTTATGGTCACGCCGCCGAGCTTCCGTCCCGACCTGCCGCGTGAGATTGACCTGATCGAGGAGGTCCTGCGCCTGTGGGGCATGGGTCGCGTCACGGCGACCATTCCGGCTGCCAAGAACCACATCGGCGGTCTGACGCGCGAGCAGAAGCTTACCCGCAAGGTTGGCGAGATCCTGCGCGCCTGTGGCCTCAACGAGACCACGACCTTTGGCTTTGCCGCCCCGGGCGACCTGGAGAAGATTGGCATGTCCACCGAGGGCCGCGGCTGCCCCGTGGTTCTCATGAACCCGCTGGTAGCTGAGCAGACCGAGATGCGTCGTTCGCTGCTGCCGGGCCTGCTGCAGTCCGTGGCCTACAACGAGGCGCACGGTACGCCCAACGTACACCTGTACGAGGTCGGCAGCCTGTTCCACGGTCGCGAGAATGCCAGCCTGCCCAAGGAGACCAAGTCCGTGGCGGGTGTGCTCTCGGGCCAGTGGAGCGAGCAGTCCTGGAACATGAAGTACCGCAAGTTGCGCTTCTTCTTTGGCAAGGGCATCGTCGAGGAGTTGCTCGCCCAGCTGCGCATCGAGAAGGTTCGCTTCCGTCCCGTCGAGGGCGAGGACTATGCCTTCCTGCAGCCGGGTCGTGCTGCCGAGGTGCTCTCGGGCGGTACCGTGCTGGGCTGGGTTGGCGAGATCCACCCCGAGGCGCGCGAGGCTATGGGCATTGACGAGGTCGTCGTTGCCTTTGAGCTCGATCTGGACAAGCTGATCAAGGGCGCCCGCAACCAGGAGAACTACCGCGAGTTCTCGCAGTACCCCGCCGTTGAGCACGACCTTGCTATCGTGGTCGACAACACTGTGACCTGCGAGGATCTTGAGCGCCGCATTACCAGCGCCGGCGGCAAGCTGCTCGAGGGCGTGCGCCTGTTCGACGTCTACCGCGATCCGGTCCGCGTGGGCGTGGGCAAGAAGTCTATGGCCTTTGCGCTTACGTATCGCTCCGACGACCACACGCTCACCAGCGAAGAGGTCGAGAAGGCGCACCAGAAGATCGTCACCAAGGTGTGCAAGGGCGTAAACGGCGAGGTCCGCGGATAGGGCTTGCGCTGGGTATAGGCCAGCGGTGGCTGCCGCCGAGTCCTACGTGACCGCTATGCTCGGTATAAGGCACTGCTGAGCCTGCATATATGACACGCGCATTACATAACGGCGTGCTGCTTTGTCGGCAGCGCGCCGTTTTGCTATGATAGCCCGCGGCGTGTTACGAATCTGACAATACGTAACACTGACAAGGTGATTCAGGCGGCGTTGCAATTCCGTGCGCCGACAACCGGGAGGCGTACATGCACATTCCAGATAATTATCTGTCCCCGCAGACCGATGCCGTCATGGCAGTGGCGATGGTGCCCGTTTGGGTTCACTGCATCAAGAAGGTGCGCGCCACGCTCGATCGCGAGCACATGGCGTTCCTGGGCATCTGCGCCGCATTCTCCTTCTTGCTCATGATGTTCAACGTGCCGCTGCCCGGCGGTACCACTGGTCACGCCGTTGGTGGCGCGCTCATCGCGCTGCTGCTAGGCCCCGAGGCTGCTGCCATTGCCGTCTCGGTCGCGCTGGCGCTGCAGGCGCTGCTGTTTGGCGACGGCGGCATCCTGTCCTTTGGCGCCAACTGCTTTAACATGGCCTTCGTGCTGCCGTTTGCCGCTGCTATCGTGTTCCGTGCGCTCAACAGCCGTTTGCACGACAAGAGCTGGGGCACCTCGGTTTCGGCCATCGTAAGCGGCTGGGTCGGCCTGTGCCTGGCGGCCCTGTGCGCGGCAATCGAGTTTGGTATTCAGCCGATGCTCTTTACCAACGCTTCGGGCGCGCCGCTGTACTGCCCCTTCCCGCTGTCCGTGGCTATTCCGGCCATGTTGATCCCGCATATGCTGGTTGCCGGCGTGATCGAGGGCGTGGCAACGGCCGCCATCTACGGTTTCATTAAGAAGACGGCGCCGAGCATCATCGTCGGGCCCGAGGCCGTCGATGGCCAGCTTGCTGCCGAGGGCGCTGCTGCCAAGAAGGCCTCGCTGGTCCCCACGCTCATCCTGGTTGCCGTGCTTGTCGTGGCCACGCCGCTGGGCCTGCTGGCCACGGGTGACGCCTGGGGTGAGTGGGACGCCGAGGGCGCCGCGACCGCTGTTCAGGAGGCTGGCGATGACAGTCTGCAGGCTTCGGTCGGTCTCGATACCCCGACCTTTGCCGATGCCCTGCCCACGGGCGATTATCTGCAGGCCTATTCCGAGGAGCAGGGCCTTGGCTTTGCCGGCCAGGCTGCCATGTATATCCTTTCCGGTGTGATTGGCGTGGCGGTGCTCACCATCGCATTCCGTCTGATCTCGCTGACGGTTAAGGAAAGCGGTGCTCATGGCAATAGCCGAGCTGCCTAGCTGGCTTGCGGACGAGCAGCGTTACGAGCCCACGGGCGCTCGGCATCGCGTAATGCAACAGAATGTCCTGCACCTGGCGAGCCTGCTTGAGCGGGTTCGCTTGGGTGGAGGCGCGCACGAGGGCGGGTCGATGGTCGACCGCGCCCTTTCTTGCGTTTCGGCTCCGGTGCGCCTGGTGGGGATGTTCGTTTGCGTCCTGTGCGTGTGTCTGACACAGAGCCCGCTGTACCTCATGTTGATGGCGGCCATTGCGCTTGTGCTCGTTGCCGTGCGCCCCGTACGCGGGCTGCGGGCGACCTTTGTGCCGGCGCTTGGCGCCGCGGGGCTCGCAGTGGTTTTGGCGCTGCCTGCCCTGCTGCTGGGCGCTTCCGCTACGGGCGCCATGCTCAAAATTGCGCTCAAGACCTTCATTAATGTGTCGCTGGTGCTGGGCGTTTCGTGGACCCTCACGTGGAGCCGCATGTCGGCGGCGCTCAAGATGCTTCATCTGCCCGACGAAGTTATCTTTACGTTTGATATGGCGCTCAAGCACGTCGAGGTGCTGGGTCGCACGGCGCACAATTTGTGCGAATCGGTCATGCTGCGCAGCGTTGGCCGTGCGCCTGAGGGATTTTCGCGTACCGATTCGATCGCGGGTATCATGGGCATGACCTTTATCAAGGCGATGGAATGCAGCCGCGCGATGGACGAGGCCATGCTGTGCCGCGGTTTTGCGGGTGCGTATCCGGCGCCCGCGCGCGCCGGGTTTGGCTGGCGCGATGCGGTCTATGCGGCCGGCGTGGCGCTGCTGGCGGTGTTGTGCGCCGTGCTGTAGGCGCTGCTGGTTCCGGCTGGGGATGCAAATAGGGAAGGGCGACGTTTTGACGATCGATATGAATAGTGCGGCGGGCACGAACGGTGCGGTCGGCGCCGAGGTCGCGCCGCTCATCGAGCTGCGCGACGTGGTGTTCTCCTATGCGGGGCATACGGTTGTCGATGGCGTGTCGCTGCAGGTCGATCGTGGTGAACTCGTTGCCCTGCTCGGTCCCAACGGCTGCGGTAAGACGACGATTATGCGCCTTATTAACGGCCTTGCACTCGCGGACGCAGGGGCATACCTGTTCGACGGGCACGTGGTCGATGCGGCGTTTCTAAAGGATTCCGCGGCCGCTCAGCGTTTTCATCAGCGCGTGGGCTTTGTGTTCCAGAATGCCGACGCCCAGCTGTTCTGCGCTACGGTGGGCGAGGAAGTTGTTTTTGGTCCCGCGCAGATGGGACTGCCGGCAGACGAGCTCGAGCGCCGTGTGCGCGATGCCATGGGGCTGTTCCAGGTTGCCGACCTTGCCGACGCCTCTCCCTATCAGCTCTCGGGCGGGCAAAAGAAGCGCGTTGCGCTGGCTGCGGTGGTGTCGATGAACCCGGATATCTTGGTCCTCGACGAGCCTACCAACGGACTTGACGAGGACTCTTGCGACATCGTGGTCAACTTTCTACTGGCCTATGTTGCCGCCGGTAAGACGGTCTTGATGAGCACGCACCATCAGGATTTGGTACGACGCCTGGGTGCCCGTGCAATCTTTATCGATCGATATCACCATGTGGTCGAGGCGCCTTCGCCGTCGTATGGAACCGAGAGCGGCGCTGCGGAATAGTTGCTGCGTAGAGCGTGCGTAGCCGCCCGCGTGGCTTTGCCGTGATGGTATAGTTATCCAGGTTTTTATGGGGGTGGCTATGCCAAGCTGGAACATTCATATCGCTCAAACGGAGCGTTTGCTGGAGCGCACCGGTGCGCTTGCCAATAGCGTGCGCGACCGCAATGCCTTTTTGTTTGGCTGCGTGGTTCCGGATATTTTCGTGGGCTATATGGTCCCTGGCATCGCCGATCCCATCCCGTACCGCATCACGCATTTTGCCAAGCCTGAGCCTATCCCCAAGCCGCGCGAGCACGAGTTCTGGGATACCTATGTGGCGCCGCTGCTTAACGGCGCACCCGCGGGCGAATCCGCTGAGGCTACTTCGATTATCGAGGAACGCGAGCGACTGAACCGCGTGCACTATCCCCAGCGCTACAAGGATGCCGAGCCGGTTGCCGGTCCCGGCGCCTGTGAGTTCTCGCTTGCGTCCGAAGATGTGGCGCAGTCGCTGCTCGATCTGACGCTGGGTGTCTGGTCGCATCTGGTGGCCGATACCGTATGGAATACGCGTGTGAATCAGTACCTGGAGGCGCACGGCGGCAAGCCGTGTGAGGAGTTCCGCATTAAAAAGCAAGGCGACTTTGACTGGTTTGGCAAGACGCTGGGCATTGTCTCCATCCCGCGCGCGACCGATCGCCTGTATACCGCTGCGACGCGTTTTGGGCAGTATCCCATCCATAAGGAGTATGTGCTCAAGACCATTGGCGTTATGCACGAGATTGTACGCGAAAACCCCGGCGAGCCCGATCATCCGCCGTATCGCTTGCTAACCGAGGAGTTTTTCGATGCAACGTTTACCGAGGTCATCGAGCTGACCGAGGCGGGATTTGCCGCCCGCGTCGCATCACCCGGTGTGCCCGCTCTGCCCCTGATCGCTAGCTGCTAGCTGGCCGGCCCGGCAGTGAATAGCTCAACCCAATCGACCAACAGCTCCCGCCGAAGGGTATCTTCGGTGATGCGTTCCTGGTCGGTCTTTGGGATGTAGGGGAGCCCCGCCTTTTTATGGATGAGTTCGGCGATGTTGTTAAAGCTCTTCGTGTCTTTGATTTGCTCATAGGTTATCTGGATGACGTCGTAGCCCATGCTTGTGAGTGCGGTGGCGCGCTCGGCATCGGAGAGGCTTGCGGCTTCGCTGTCATGGGCGGAGCGGCCTTGGCATTCCAGAATGACGCCCATGCTGTTGGTGGCGCTTTCGATGAGGATATCGGCGTAGCAGCAGGTTTTGTCATACAGCGAACGTGCGGCTTCACTGAGCGGGATGCGCGCGTTGTTGGCGATCTCGATGCCCTGGCCGCCCTCGTCGCGGGGGAGCGAGATAAGCATGGAGGTCTGTACTTCGAAGGGCGAGGCGGCCTGCCCCGTCATGTGCTCGGCCGCCCAGCGCAGTTGTTTGACGCCGCGCAGGCCTGCGGCTTGCTTGGCGAACGCGGCGATATCCGTTGCGGTAAGAAGCGGCGTGCGCTTCCACAAGTTGGTGTCATTGCCCTTGGTGTCGTTAACTCGCTCCCAGCCGCAGTTGGGTGGAATGAACTTAAGCGAAATAGCTTCATCGAGTTGTTGTTGCGTTCGCTCGCAGGGCGTAAACACTGCAAAGGAGCCGCACATCTCGTAGCACGCCATGAGTAACTGGTTGCGTGAGACCTGCGTGGCAAGGCTGAGCAGCGTGAACTCCGGTGAAGTGACATCAAATCCATGTTCAGTCTGCCTAAACGACCCCGGAGGTGGTTCTAGGGTCAGGAGGTGCGATTTAAACAGGCTTCGCGACCCGGATTGTGCCCGAGTGAATACAAGCCTGTGAAGTGGTGCGTGAAGCAGGTCTTTTACAACTGCATGACTTCCGAGGCCACAACATCTGCGATCCATATTGCCAAGGCTAATGGCGGGGTAAAGGCCTAATACCTGCGGCGGGATGCGGTAGTAGTTAAAGGCGGATTGCCCACAAAGCGTCAGGTCCATAATGCCCTCCTGGCCGAAATCATCTCTTTGAAGCGAGTGATGCCAGCGTCAATCCGGAAGTATGCGGCAAAATCTGAACCCTATGAGCGGACCTGGCTTTTGAGGCTAGTTTATCAGGCATTTTGTTGCGAAAAAACAGGGTGTGCTCGGAGGTTCCAGAATTTGCCGCATACTTCCGAAAACCAGGTCGATTTGGTTCTTGCTAAAACGATTTATCAGCCCTGTGTGAGGTGTGGGTTTGCCACCGGGCGAACACTTTTAGCGCTTGGGGCTTTATTTTTTGGGCCTCGAAGGGTGGATTTCGCGCTTTTGGTAAAGAAATGAGTGCGTGTTTTGCCGTACGGCGGCATTGGCACAGAAAAAGGGCCCGGAAGGCGAAGCCTTCCGGGCCCTTTGCAATGCAAATCTGCTTGCAAGTACGATTTAGCGCACCTGAGCGACGTATGCGACGTTGGTCGAGGAGACCTTGTCCTCGAGCTGGACGCTCATGCGGGGATCGCCGGCGGTAGCGACGGTCAGATCGCCGGCCTCGACGTAGCCGAGCTCCTTAGCGGTCTCGATCGCCTTGACGATCGTGCCGTTGACGGTGCCCTGGGTAATCTCGGCCTGATGCGGGATAACGCCCCAGTACATGATCATCTGCTGGACGGCCCACTCGTGGCGGGAGAACGCGCAGATCGGCATGTTGGGACGGAAGTGCGAGATCAGGCGAGCGGTACGACCGGTGGTCGTCGGCACGGTGATGCACTTGGCGCCAACGGTGGTAGCCATGTTCACAGCGGACATACCCACAACGTTGTTGACGACGCGGGTGCCGTGAGCGTCAGCCGGAACCTCGAGTGGAGCGTGAGCCGGGAGGTACTTCTCGGTCTCGAGAGCGATGCTGGCCTGCATCTTGACGGCCTCGACCGGGTACTTACCGGCAGCGGACTCGCCGGAGAGCATAACGGCGTCGGTGCCGTCGTAGATGGCGTTAGCAACGTCGGCAACCTCGGCGCGCGTCGGGCGCGGGTTCTGCTGCATGGAGTCGAGCATCTGCGTAGCGGTGATAACGGGCTTGTAGGCCGCGTTGCACTTGGCGATGATCTCCTTCTGGATGTGCGGAACGAGCTCGGGCTTGATCTCGATGCCCAGGTCGCCACGGGCGACCATGATGCCGTCGGAAGCCTCGAGGATCTCGTCGAAGTTCTCGACGCCCAGGGCGCACTCGATCTTCGGGAAGATCGTCACGTGCTCGCCGCCGTTCTCGCGGCAAAGCTCGCGGATGCCGCGGACGGACTCGCCGTCACGGATGAAGGAAGCGGCGATGTAGTCGATGTTCTCGGTCAGGCCAAAGAGGATGTCCTGACGATCGCGCTCGGTGATAGCGGGCAGCGAGATGTTGACGTTGGGCATGTTAACACCCTTGCGCTCGCCGATCAGGCCGTCGTTCTTGACGACGCAGGTCATGTCCTGGCCGTCGACGGACTCGACCTCGAGGGCAACCAGGCCGTCATCGATCAGGATGAGGGAGCCCTTCTCGACCTCGGAGGGCAGAGCCAGGTAGTCGAGGGAGATGTGCTCAGAGGTGCCGTGGAAATCCTCGGACGTGGGCTGAGCGGTGACGACGATCTTGTCGCCGGTCTTGACGGCAACCTTCTTGCCGTCGACCAGAAGGCCGGTGCGGACCTCGGGGCCCTTGGTGTCGAGCAGGATGCCGACGGGCAGACCGAGCTCCTTGGAAATACGACGGACGCGCTCGATGCGACCGTGGTGCTCGTCGTAGGATCCGTGCGAGAAGTTAAAACGGGCGACGTTCATGCCCGCCTTGATCATCTCACGGATGGTCTCGTCGCTATCGCAGGCGGGACCCATGGTGCATACAATCTTAGTGCGCTTGTACATTCAGACCTCCATCTGACATCGTCTTGCGCTGATAGATAAACCATAAGAAATAAAACTGAGATGATTATAACGAAATGACGACCGAACACCCCCAAAAATCGACCGTATGCCGAATTAGAAGTTCATTTTTTGCGGTAAAAACGGTATATGAAAAAACTTTATCAACCGTTCTGACCGCTGCTATCTGGGCGATATTTCAGTTTGACGATGCGCCGAAGAAAAAACGTTTTATCAATGTTGAGCATCACACGGTCTGCATCGTTGCACTCGAGCCGTGTTTCCAATTGGAATGTTTTGGCTAGACGCGCCGCTTTGGGGTACCATAGCCCCACTATCAACTGCCGCTCAGCACGGCAGCCTTGATGAGCCCTTGCCCTTCTCCTGGGAATTATGATCGGGCATCAATCTGCTGAGTGGCCCGAATCCCAGGAGGGGACTCTATATGCAAAAGGAATACCTGTCCGCCGCGGCGGAGGTACTCAGCGACCAAGGTGTCGATGAGAACCTCGGCCTGAGCAACGACGAGGCGTCGTCGCGCCTCGCCAAGACAGGCCCTAACAAGCTCGAGGAAGCCGAGAAGACGCCGTTGTGGAAGCGCTTCTTTGAGCAGATGGCCGACCCCATGGTTATCATGCTGATCGTTGCCGCCGTCATCAGCGCGCTCACGGGCATGGTCAAGGGCGAGGCGGACTTTGCCGATGTCGCCATCATCATGTTCGTCGTTATCGTCAACTCGGTGCTGGGCGTGGTCCAGGAGGCTAAAAGCGAGGAGGCCCTCGAAGCCCTGCAGGAGATGAGCGCGGCGCAGTCCAAGGTGCTGCGCGACGGCAAGCTCGTGCACCTGCCGAGCGCCGAGCTCGTGCCCGGTGACGTGATCATGCTCGAGGCGGGCGACTCCGTCCCGGCCGATTGCCGCGTCCTCGAGAGCGCCACGATGAAGATCGAAGAGGCTGCACTGACTGGCGAGTCCGTGCCGGTTGAGAAGCACACCAACGTGATCGAGCTCGCCGCGGGCACCGACGACGTGCCGCTCGGCGACCGCAAGAACATGTGTTATATGGGTTCCACCGTGGTGTACGGTCGCGGTCGCGCCGTCGTGGTCGGTACCGGTATGAACACCGAGATGGGCAAGATTGCCGGCGCCCTGGCCGAGGCCAAGGAAGAGCTCACGCCGTTGCAGGTGAAGCTCGCCGAGCTCAGCCGCATCCTCACCATCATGGTTATCGTCATCTGCGTCGTCATCTTTGGCGTTGACATCATCCGTCACGGCGTGGGCAACGTTCTTACTGACCCGACTGCCCTGCTCGACACCTTTATGGTTGCCGTCTCGCTCGCCGTCGCCGCCATCCCCGAGGGCCTGGTCGCCGTCGTGACCATCGTGCTGTCGCTTGGCGTGACCAAGATGGCCAAGCGCCAGGCGATTATCCGCAAGCTTTCTGCTGTCGAGACGCTCGGCTGCACGCAGACCATCTGCTCCGACAAGACCGGTACCCTTACCCAGAACAAGATGACCGTCGTCAAGCACGAGCTCGCTGCGCCCAAGGAGAAGTTCTTGGCCGGCATGGCGCTGTGCTCCGATGCCCAGTGGGACGAGGAGCTGGGCGAGGCCGTGGGCGAGCCGACCGAGTGCGCGCTCGTCAACGACGCCGGCAAGGCGGGGCTCACCGGCCTGACTGCCGAGCATCCGCGCGTGGGCGAGGCCCCGTTCGACTCGGGCCGCAAGATGATGTCCGTGGTCGTCGAGACCCTGGACGGCGAGTACGAGCAGTACACCAAGGGCGCGCCCGACGTGGTGATCGGCCTGTGCACCCATATCTACGAGGGCGATAAGGTTGTGCCGCTGACTGAGGAGCGTCGTGCCGAGCTCGTGGCAGCCAACAAGGCCATGGCTGACGAGGCCCTGCGCGTGCTGGCGCTGGCGAGCCGCACCTACACCGAGGTTCCCGCCGACTGCAGCCCCGCTGCGCTTGAGCATGACCTGGTATTCTGCGGCCTGTCCGGCATGATCGACCCGGTCCGTCCCGAGGTGGCCGACGCTATCCGCGAGGCGCACGACGCTGGCATCCGCACCGTCATGATCACGGGCGACCACATCGACACCGCCGTGGCCATCGCCAAGCAGCTTGGCATCGTCGCCGATCGCAGCCAGGCCATTACCGGTGCCGACCTCGACCGCATGAGCGACGAGGAGCTCGACGCGCACATCGAGGATTACGGCGTGTACGCTCGCGTCCAGCCCGAGCACAAGACCCGCATCGTCGAGGCCTGGAAGTCGCGCGACCAGATCGTCGCCATGACCGGCGACGGCGTCAACGATGCCCCGTCCATCAAGCGCGCCGACATCGGCGTGGGCATGGGCATCACCGGCACCGACGTTACCAAGAACGTCGCCGACATGGTGCTTGCCGACGATAACTTCGCCACCATCATCGGTGCCTGCGAAGAGGGCCGTCGCATCTACGACAACATCCGCAAGGTCATCCAGTTCTTGCTTTCGGCCAACCTTGCCGAGGTCTTCTCGGTGTTTATCGCCACGCTCATCGGCTTTACCATCTTCCAGCCGGTGCAGCTGCTGTGGGTGAACCTGGTCACCGACTGCTTCCCCGCGCTCGCGCTGGGCATGGAGGATGCCGAGGGCGACATCATGAAGCGCAAGCCGCGCAACGCCAAGGACGGCGTCTTTGCCGGTCACATGGGCCTGGACTGCGTGGTCCAGGGCCTGATCATCACCGTGCTGGTGCTGGCGAGCTTCTTTGTGGGCGTGTATTTTGACATGGGCTACATCCACATCGCCGATATGATCGCCGGCAATGCCGACGAGGAAGGCGTGATGATGGCGTTTATCACGCTCAACATGGTCGAGATCTTTCACTGCTTCAATATGCGCAGCCGTCGTGCGTCGCTGTTTAGTATGAAGAAGCAGAACAAGTGGCTGTGGGCTTCGGCTGCGCTGGCGCTGGTGCTGACGGTGATTGTGACCGTGCAGCCGACGCTTGCCGAGATGTTCTTTGGCCCTGTGACGCTTGAGCTTAAGGGCGTTATCGCCGCGCTGGGCCTGGCCTTCCTGATCATCCCGCTGATGGAGATCTACAAGGCGATCATGCGCGCGGTCGAAAAAGAGTAGGTCGAAAGGCCCTCCCTCCCACCGGCCCGACCGCCTGCGGGGTTTCTTCTTCGCTGGTCCTCGCGCTTCGCGCTGCGGGATCGCTCAGAAGAAACCCCTCTCGGCGGTCGGGCCTTCGGACAACCTCTCGGGACCGTAAGCTGAGGGAAAGTTTGTGAGCCGATCGAGCGTTTGCTCGACCGGCTCTTTTTGATTTAGGGCTTTGCCCGGCCAGCTCTTTTTGATTTAAAATACCTGCTCAGTTGTGATTTATGGTGCTGGGAGGCGCTTGTGGGCAAGGCGAAGGCTAAGGCGAAGAAAAAGACGACGGGGGCGCGGGCTAAGCGTGACCGTCGTCGGAAGCTCGCGACCGAAGCGCCCGTGTCTGCCGAGGAGTTGTTGGCGAGCGTACCGGGGCTCGATGCGCTGCAGGATGTTCCGGCGTTTGATGACCTGCCGGTCGATGAAGCCCAGCAGACTGCCTTTGATGATTTCTGCGCACATGCCGAGGAGCCCGAGCAGATGCAGCTTGGCGCCGTTGTGCGCTTGGATCGCGGGTTTCCGCTGGTGGCGACTGCCAACGATACCTTCCGCGCCGAGCATGCCGTGGGGTTTGCCAAGTCGCGCGGCGAGGACGAGGTCCTGCTGCCTGCCGTGGGCGACCGTGTGGCGGTGCGCCGCGCTCCCGGGCACGATATGGGCGTGATTGAGTGCGTGCTGCCGCGCCGTACGAGCTTTGAGCGTTGGCGCGGCCGTGCCCGCGGAGAGCGTCAGGTGCTCTGCTCCAACGTGGATAGCGTGCTAATCGTGCAGGCGCTCGGTGCCGGTGAGGTGCTGCTCGACCGCGTGGCGCGCTCGCTGGTGTTGGCGCTCGACTGCGATGCCGAGCCGGTGGTGGTGCTCACCAAAGCTGACCGCTGCGATGCCGAGGAGCTCGAGCGCGATCTGGACCGCGTGCGCCGCCTGGTGGGTCCGGACGTGCGCGTGATCGTGACGTCCTCTGCTGAGGGCCGCGGCCTGGACGAGGTCCGTGTCTGCGTGCCTGCCGGGAGCTGCGCCATGATTCTGGGCGAGTCGGGTGCCGGCAAGTCGACGCTGCTCAATGCACTGCTGGGCCACGATACGTTGGCGACTGGCGGTGTGCGCGAACGCGACGACCAGGGCCGTCACACTACCGTCGCGCGTGTGATGGTGGCGCTGCCGGGCGACGCCGGCGTGATCGCCGATGCCCCGGGCCTGCGCAGCCTACCGCTCGTGGGTCACGAGCGGGGTCTGGCGGGCGCCTTCCCCGAGATTGTCGAGGCATCGCGCGCGTGCCGGTTTGGCGATTGCACGCATACCCATGAGCCGGGTTGTGCCGTTCGCGAGGCCGAGGACGCCGGGCAGATCGACAGTCTGCGTTTGGAAACGTTCCAAAACCTGGCGTCATCCATGCGCGTGAGTGCTCAAATGCTCGATCCCGATGTCCATCTGTAATTGATTTTTCCTATGACAGCCGTCTCCCAACTGTTCGGGAGATGGCTTTTTTGCTGCGGAAAAGCCTCGAAACATGCAGTTTGCTGACGTGCTGGCCAAAACCTTGCCACGAGCTTGACGGGCTGGTCAGCTTTTGGTCAGCGATTGGTTTGGCATCGAAAACCAAGATCGCGATTGCGCCGCTTTGCGCTCTGACCGCCCAGACAATGGTGGTACGGGCATTCGCCCGGCACTGCCATGAGAGGAGCGGCCGTGAACAAGAGCAAGCGCATCGCCATCAGTCTGGTCGCGGGCGTGCTCGCTGCTCTGCTCTGCATGGTTTACGGCTCGTCGATCCGCTCGCAAGCCGAACAGGTCCAGGCTGAGACCTTGGCCAAGTACGGTGGCGATCGCGTCGAGGTATGCGTCGCGGCGCGCGATATCGATGTGGGCGAGACCCTCGATGAGACCAATGTCATAACCCAGGAATGGCTGACGAGTCTGCTGCCGCGTGACGCGGCGACCGAGCTGCGCCAGGTGCGCGGCGACGTGACGACTTCGCGTATTCCCAAAAACGCCGTGATCTGCAATGTCTACACCAAGGCCGAGAGCCACAAGCTCGAGGTGCCTAAGGGCAAGGTCGCCGTTTCGGTGGCGGTCGATGCCGAGCACTCGGTCGGCGGTGCCACGGGCGTGGGCAGCTATGTGGACGTGTACGTGCAAAAAGATGGCGTAACCGATCGACTGTGCGGCGCGCACGTGATCGATACCAGTGAGAATTCCGGTGCCACGCGCGAGGGCAAGATCGAATGGGTGACGCTGGCGGCTGACCCCGAAGACGTCAAGGAACTGCTGGGAGCCTCGGGCAAGGGAACGGTCAGCTTGACGATTCCCGCCACGGCGCGCGGCAAAAAGAGCGGAGGCGACGAGTGATGAAGGCGATCTGGCTTGCGTGCTGCGCGTGCGGCGATTACGGGCTGTTGCAGCAGGAAGTCGAGGGCCGTGATGCGGGTGCACAGGTGCTTCGCGTGGGTGACCTGGACGGGCTGGTTTCCATGGCGCGGGCGTTTCCGTCGCGCCGCGGGGCTGCCATCATCGCGGCGTCTCTGTTTGATATCGAAGATGTGCGCAAGACTGTTGCGCGCCTGACGGCCGAAGGCCGCGTGAGTCGCGTGGTCGTGTTGATAGAAGTGCTCGATCCGTCGGATATCGAGGGACTGTTTCGCGCGGGGGCGACCGAGGTCATCGCTGCGCACAGTATATGCGGCAACGGGCGCGCGGGCGAGGGAGCGGTTGATTCCGATCGGCGCATGACGATTGAGCCCGATGCTTTTGTTGATAGGGAACCCGGGGCGCCTCGCGCTACAAGAGGCCCGCGTGTTGATGATTATGGAAAAGCGGAAGCCGAGCATGGTCGGCGCCCCCGGAACCCCCTTGTATACGATGACGCTGGAGGGCCGGCACAGCATGCTGGCGACTCCCCGGCTGTAGATATGGGATACGTGCACGGCGTGAATCTGGCGGATGAACTCGACGAAGTTGAGGGCTTTGCCGGGTGCGGCGAGTTGTCGCTGATGCAGCATGAGCAGATTGCACAGAACGAGCCTGCCTTGCAGACCGAACAAGCCGCCATGCCGGCTTGGTCGCAGCGTGTGGTTGCGGCGGGGGAGACGGGGACGCTGTCGCCGACGCCCGCCCCGCCGCCTCCGATGCCGCCGGCAGACGCTGCCGCTCCGCAGCATCGAGCTCCGGTCATCTGCGCCATTTCGGGTTCGGGCGGTTGCGGCAAGTCGACGATCGTTGCCACCATGGCACACACATCGTCGCTGTTGGGCTTGCGTGCCGCCGTGCTCGACCTGGACCTGATGTTTGGAAACCTTTACGACTTGTTAGGCGTCGATGCTCCGCGCGATATGGCGGCACTTATCGAGCCGTCGGCGGCGGGCGCGCTCACCGAGCCGGATATCGTAGCCACATCGATGCGCGTGGCGCCGGGCGTTACGCTCTGGGGTCCCGTCGCGGCGCCCGAGCAAGCCGAGCTCATGGCACGTCCGGTGGAGCTATTGCTTGATGTCCTGCGTCGCGAATCCGACGTGGTCTTTATCGATACCTCGGTCTTTTGGGGCGATGCCGTGGCGGCTGCGGTGGCGGCGAGCGACCGTTGCCTGGTCGTTGGCGATGCGGCGGTGTCGTCCGCGACATCGGCGTCGCGCGTCATTGAACTGGCAAGTCGAGTAGGTGTGCCGCGCACGCGCATGAGCGCCGTGTTCAACCGGTTCGGTGCGCGCGGGGCAGACGAGGACGTCGCCATGCGCTTTGAGATTGCCTGTGCGTTGAGCTCCAAGATTCGTATCGCCGATGGCGGGCAGGATCTCGCCGCGCTCATGGCGTTTGGGCGCGCTGACGAGGCAGTGGGGCAGACCAGCGCTTTTGCGACCAGCGTGCGCGAGGCCACGCGCGAGATGCTCGTGGAACTGGGATGCGCCGTCGGCCCTTGGAGCGATATGGTCGCCGACCGTGCAATGCGCACCGAACGCCCGCGTATTCGCCTTCCCTGGTCGCGCGAGGGTGATCAGCGATGAGCCTGCAAACGAGGATTAAGGCTGCCGGCGCTGCAGCGGCGGCAGCGCCTGTAGATGCGGGGCGTCGCCGCGCGGTGAAACGACGCACCAAGCGCGCCGTGATGGACCGCATGGGTTACGACGAAGTGGCGCGTATCAGCGCCTATATCGACCCGGCACTTGCCCGCTCGGAATTGCGTCCTGCGGTGGAGGCGGCGCTCAATGTTGAGGAGCCGACCGATCTCGCGACGCCCGAGCGCGAGACTATCATCGACGAGATTTTGGATGACGTGGTGGGCTTGGGGCCGTTGCAGCCGCTCATCGAGGACGACACCGTTACCGAAATCATGATCAACGGCTGCCGCTCGGCTTTCTTTGAACGCGGCGGCGTCTTGTATCCCATCGAGCATGCGTTTGAGGATGATGAGCAGATCCGGGTGCTTATCGACCGCATCATCTCGCCACTTGGCCGCCGTATCGACGAGCGCAGCCCCATCGTCAACGCCCGCCTCAAAACGGGCTATCGCGTCAACGCGGTGATTCCGCCTGTGGCGATTGACGGACCGATTCTCACCATCCGAAAGTTCTCGGACCGTATCTGCTCGCTGGACGAGCTTGTGGGGCTGGGGTCGCTGCCGCTTTGGTATGCGCAGCTGCTGTCGTGCGCGGTGTCGCTGCGACAGGACCTGGCGGTTGCGGGAGGCACGGGATCTGGTAAGACCACCCTGCTCAACGCGTTGTCATGCGAGATCTCCACCGGCGAGCGCATCGTGACGATCGAGGACTCTGCCGAGCTCAAGTTTGCGCATCATCCGCACGTGGTGCGTCTAGAGGCGCGCGAGGCTTCAATTGAGGGCGAGGGCGCGGTGACGATCCGCGACCTGGTGACCAATGCCCTGCGCATGCGCCCCGACCGCATCGTGGTGGGCGAGGTGCGCGGTGCCGAGTGCTGCGACATGTTGCAGGCCATGAACACGGGCCACGACGGGTCGCTCACCACACTTCATGCGGGCTCAGAACAGGAGACCGTGGTGCGTCTGACGTTGCTTGCACGTTATGGCATCGATCTGCCGAGCGAGCTCATCGAGGAGCAGATTGCCATGGCGCTCGACGGTATCGTGATGTCCGAGCGCCACGCCGATGGCAGGCGTTTCGTCTCCTCGTATTCGGGGGTGCGTCGCGCCGCGTCGGGCGGCGTAGAGCTCGAGCGCTATGTGACTTTCGATGCCGCCGAGCGCACCTGGACGCTTGACCGCGAGCCGCCGTTTATTGCAGAAGGCCTGCGGTCGGGGACGCTCACACAAGAGGAGGTGGACGAATGGAGGTCGCTGTGCCCCTCGTCGTAGGGGGTTTGGCAGGGTTTTCTGTTGCGACGGCGTGCGGGGCGGAACCTCGTGTGCCGCAGGTGCCGCCGGCGGAGCTGGCGCGTCAGGCGCTCGAGACGGCGGCAGAGAAGCTGCCGCGTGAGCTGGTGGAAAACGATCTGCTGAAAAAGATCGCCCGTTCGTGGGCATCGCTGGCTCCGGCGCATCGCCTTGGCCTCGTGATCGAAGATGCTTCGGGGCGTTTGGCGTTTCTGCTGCTATCGAGCGGTGTCTGCTGCGTTTTACTAACGATGGTGTCGTTATCGCCCCTCGGATTTGCCTTGGGACTTGTTGCTCCGATTGCCGCTGGCGCCGCTCGGGATGGCTTTGAGAGCCGGCGCGAGCAACACGATGCAGAAGAGGCCATGCCCGAGGCGTTTACCGCACTTTCCATGTCGCTTGCCTCGGGACATTCGCTGGCCCAGGGCATGCGCTTTGTGGGCGCTCATGCGCAAGAGCCGGTGCATACCGAGTTTTTGCGGGTGGCGGCGGCGATCGATTGCGGCATCTCGGCGACCGATGCGCTCGATGACTTGCTCGTGCGCATCGACGCCCCCGGTCTTTCGCTTGTGACCTTGGCGCTTAAGGTGTCTCAGCGCACCGGTGCTCCGCTTGCCGACTTACTGTCCGAGGCGTCGAGCATGGTGGGGGAGCGCATTGAGCTCAAGCGCCGCCTGGATGTCAAGACGTCGCAGGCTCGCATGTCTGCGCATATGGTCGCGGCGATGCCGGCGGGCATGTGCGCGGTGTTGGCGCTGCTTTCGGCAGATTTTCGTCGCGGTCTTGCGACGCCTGCCGGCGCGGGCGCTGTGGCGCTGGGTCTTGCCCTCAACGCCGTTGCCCTGGTGGTTATCAGGCGCATTATGCGGGTGGAGCTGTGAGCGCCCTGGTTGCAGTTGCGGCTTGCCTGTGCGCTCTGAGTGCATTTGTCGCGACGGGTTTGGATCGGGCGGATGCACGCAAGATCGCAGAGGCCTGCAAGCGCGAGGCGGTGCTGGTCGCTGCCGCGGGTCGCTCGGTGGTCGATGCTCTGACCGCGCGAATGAAGGGCGCGGTTGGAGCGGGCGGCCCGGCGCGAGTATCGCTCGGCGAAGTGTCCGAGATGATCGATGTTGTGCGCTTGGGTCTTTCGGCCGGTCTTTCGTTTGATGCGGCGCTTGAGATTTTCTGCGCCAACCGCCGGTCAGTGCTGGCTCTTCGACTTGAGCGGGCCTGCATGGCATGGCAGGTGGGCGTGGGCACGCGTGAGGACGAGTTGTTGGCCGCCGCACGCGACCTGGACGTGCGAGCGCTCGAGACCTTTGCCATCACGGTGGGGCAGGCGCTCGCCCTGGGTGCCCCACTTGCCGAGACACTGGCCGCTCAAAGTCGCGAGATCCGTGCGGCTCATCGCGCCGCGGTCGAGCGCGAGATCGAGCGTGCGCCCGTCAAGCTGCTGATTCCCACCGGCACACTCATCTTGCCGGCGTTGCTTCTGTCCATATTGGGCCCGCTGTTGGGAGCAGGCGGGATGATGTAGGGAGGAATACATGAACACGATGACTGACGTTGCTGGCAAGGTCTGGAGCTGGGCTGTTTGCCAGTCAATTCGCGCTCGCCAGCATGCCGGGGAGCTGCTGCAGGAGGAGAGTGCGCAGGGCACCACCGAATACGCCATCTTGGTCGGCGTGCTCGTGGTGATCGCCATCATTGCCATTGTCGCATTTAAGGGCAAGGTCCAAGATCTATGGAACGCTATCAGCGAGGGCATCAACAGCCTGTAGAGGGTAGGCGGCCTGTCGGCGCACTGCTGGTGTTTGCCTGTGTGGTTGTGGCGGTGGCAGTGGCGGTTTGGGGGCTAAACGCCGCGCGGCAGCAGCGTCCTGGGGCCGCCTTCGATTCGGGCTCAGATTCGGCGGTGGCGTCTCAAAAAGATGAGATGCGAGATGCGGACGATTCGGATGTCGCTGTCACGGCGCAAACCTTTCTGCGGATGCTCGACAAGCGGTCTGGCACTGCGACGGATTCGCCTGAGGACAACGCGATTGCGGTCCGGCTTGCATGGTCCGAGGATCGACCGATGACCGAGGCAGCGGCGGATATGTTACGCGCCTACCGCGAGGTGCCAACGGCCCAGCTCGCCCTGAGCGGCTATCTCGATATTAAGGGTAACGTATGGGGCGCCATTGTGCGCGATGGGCGCGGCTGGGTCGATATGGTGACGGTTGCCGCGGATACTGGCGATGCTTCGTGTCGTCTGCGCGCGGTGCGCCTGGCCCCGCAAACAATAAGCTCAAAGGAGGGGTCGTGAAATGCATGACGTCCTGCGCGAGGAATCTGCCCAGGCGACGGTCGAATACGCCATCGTCACGGTGGCGCTGTTATCGATCGTGCTGGCGATTGCGGGGCTTTGGCGTGCTGGCACCGATGGGCACTTGGCGGCGCTGGTTGAGCGGGCGGCATCCCATGGCGTTGCCTCGACGTCGGTTATCGACGCCGCTGCGGGCGCTAAGGACATCGCGTTGTATTGATATCGCGCGCGAGGACCGGGCGCAGTCTACGGTCGAGGCTGCTTTTTTGCTGCCGACGTTTCTGATGCTCATTCTTCTCGCACTGCAACCGGTGTGTTTGCTCTATACGCGCGCGGTCATGGAGTCTGCCGCTGCCGAGACCGCGCGGCTCATGACCACGACGACGGCGGAGGACGACGATCTTAAGGAGTTCACCCGCCGCCGGCTTGCCGCAGTGCCCAACGTTTCGATCTTTCATGCCGGCGGGCCGTTGTCGTGGGATATCGAGCTTGGCCGGGCCGGTGCGGGTGGTGTCTCGTCCGTGTCCGTTTCCGGCGAGGTCAAGCCGTTGCCTGTGATCGGTGCGTTTGCGCAGGCTATGGGTGGTACCGCCGAGGGCGGCTACATTGAGCTCAAGGTCGATGTCTCGTATCAATCGCGTCCCGAATGGCTGGAGGGAGATTATGATTCGTGGATTGCTGCATGGGATTAAGCGTTTCTGGTCTAGATGCGTTTTGACGCGCCGTCCGAGCTGCCATCGCAAGCGAGGCGGCTTTATGGGCCGCGCCGGTATCGACCTGTTTATCGAAGACGGTGCCTACACCACGCTTTCTTCTGCCGTGGTCATCCTAGTGGTGCTCACGTTGTTGTTTTCGTCGACCGCGGCGATATGGAGCATGTCGCGTGCCGGGGATACCCAGGTGGCGGCCGATAGCGGCGCGCTGGCGGGTGCCAACGTGGTGTCGTCCTATCACACGGCTGCCACGGTGGTTGATGCGAGCATCTTGAGTCTGGGGCTAGCGGGGTTTGCCACAATCGGGACGGGCCTGGTTGCCATTCTCATCCCAGGTGCCGAACCAGTTGCCGGCAATATGGTCGACACCGGGATTGAGATCATTAAAACGCGCAACAAGTTTGCCAAAAGCGCATCGGAAGGCTTGCAGAAAATCGAGACGGCTCTGCCGTATCTGATTGCCGCGCGTGCCACGCAGGCGGTGTCGGCGCAGGATACCGATAGTGTGGCCTATACCGGTACGGCGCTTGCCGTGCCCAGGACATCCGAGTCGGACTTCGCTGCGCTCAAAGGGTCAGAGATCTCGACCGATACCATTAAAGACACATCAGATGATTTAGAGCGTGCGGCCGAGGAGCTGCGGAAGGCTTCTGAGGACACGGCGAAGGCTAAAGAGCGCGCTTGGCTGGCGGATTGTGGCGGGTCTGACAAGGGCTCGGTCAGCAGCTGTTCTTGCATGTGGGAGCGTGTGAAAAGTCTAACGGATCTCTCTGGTGCTCAAAATCCGCATTACGCTTCGAGCGTTACGTGGGAACCGCAAGTGGCGCTCGATCGCGCGAAGGCCTACTATCGCCAGCGCCTGGCAAATGAGAAACCGCTTGGCGAGGGTCCGGAAAAACAGGCAGATTCTGCTGCACGAAAGGTGTTCTTCGCTTATGCGGGCGAAGAAGTCGAGCGGGCATATATAACTGAAAAGGACGGCAAAGTTTCCGCCCGCATCCCTTTCCTTCCGCGAAATCCAGATGAGGCGCGGACGACTGAACTCTATACCGATGCGCGTTGGCCCACGAGTGAAGTAGATAAAGTTACCTATTTGCATTATGGGACTGACTGTCCAAATTACAAAAAAGGAAAGCCGGGTGGGCTGGCATCCGTCGCAGATTTTGACGGTCACGAAACGTGTAGCGAATGCCATTTCGGTGTGTCGTCTTTAGGGTACGTTGCGATTGCAACGACTTCTGTCGAAAGGGGCTTCGAGTACCACTTCGATAAGTTCAAAGAGGCTCTGGAAGACTACGTCGAATGCCGCAACAAAGAACTCGAACTTGAGCGTCAGACCGAGGATGAGGCCGACCGTGCGGGCAATGCGTTTGACCAGGCCATTAAAGCGCTTTCCGGCGAGCGCCCGCGTATCGCCCCACCTGGCCGCAACGGCGTGGTCGCCTTTGCAGTTTCGGGTGACATTACCAGCCCCGATCAACTTAACTCCTCGTTTAACGCGGCAGTCAGGCTTGGCGATCGCGGTGCTATCTCTGCCGCGGTGCTGGCGCCCGATGAGGCGACGGCGCAAAACAACGTGCTTTCGCGATTTTTCTCGACATTGAAGGAACGCTCGGGCGGCGTTGCCGGCGTGCTCGACGGCGTCATGGATGTTTGGGGACGGCTACTCGTGGGATACGGTGATATCCAAGGCTCAGCCGACGAACTTATGGACGAGATGATTAAAGGCCTAGGAGGGGGCAGCGGCGCGTTGGGCTCCATCGCATCGTGGCTCGGCGATACCGTTTCGGCGTCCGTGGCGGCGCTGGGTTTGGAACCGTGCGACTTGCGCCTGCGAAAGCCGGTGCTGACCGATTCCGCCAATATCATTAAGAGTCCGGGGTCTGACATTGCTGGTCTCTCTCAAGCGCAAGACAAGCTGCGAAGTATTCCGTTGGGCGTGACCGATCCCAAGGCACTTTGCGAGGCGTTGGAATATCAAGTCGAACGCACCATTAGCGGCACGGTGTTCACACTTGCGGAGATTCCTCTGCCCGGCGGCGGCTCCATCCCGCTCACCGTCGATGTCGCCACGCTGGTTGGCGCTCTGGGGGGTGGGTCGTAATGAGTATCCGCATGCGTCTGCGCGAGGAGCGCGCCCAAGCGACGGTTGAGATGGCAGTGGTTACGCCCGTTTTGCTGGTGCTGGCACTCATCGTGTACAACGTCATGATCTTTGCCAGCGCTGTCGCGCGCTTCGACCGCGTGGTGCCCGACATCGTGTTGGCGCACGCTGTGGCACCGGGCGGGGAGGGTGACGAGAACTCTGCCGATGCCTCGGTGACGGTCCAGACTCAAATTCTGAATGCCATGGAAGGCTATGACTTGCAGATCGAAGTGTCGAGCGAGCAAGGCGCGAAGGCATTGGATGGTGGCCTGCTCTCCCTATCCGGTACGTTTAGGACCTACACCTGCACCATGCACTATGAGCCGTGGCCGACTTCTCTCAGCATCGCTGGCGTTCCGCTGGGGGCGCCGACAACGTTGTCGCACGAGCGCGCGGTGACGGTCGATCCGTGGCGTCCGGGGGTGGTCATGTGACCGCGGTCTCGTCCTACATCGCCTACGCGCGGGCACTCAACAGGCTGGGTTGGACGCCGGCCGAGTTTGTGGTGGCGGAGTCGTTTGTCGTGCGCCTGCGCGGCATGCTGGGACGGCGTCCGGTTGCCGCCAACGGCCTGCCGCTCGTCATGGCGTTTCCACGCTGCTCTTCGGTCCATACGCGTTTTATGGTCTATCCCATCGACATCGCCTTCATCGATCGCGACGGCAATATCCTCGCGCGCTACGAAAACGTCCGTCCTTGGCACATGTGTTCCTGTCCCGGTGCCTGGGCGGTATTGGAACGCCCTTCAATCCTCGCTACACCTCCCGCCCTCCAACAAGTGCCGGCGTAAGAGATTGACGACGGCGGACTTTCGTCATACGAAATTTGGTAAGATGGAGGAGAAGATGCATGGATGTTGAGATCCATCCGAACGCCAAAAAACACTTGACGGAAAAGCAGGTGCTTGGTGCCTGGTTCGCGGTTACTGAGTGCATTCGCCGCGAGTCGGAGGACGAGCCGCCGAGATGGCTTGCCATTGGATGGCTTCCAGATGGTCGAAGTGTGGAACTTGTTGCGGTCGAACTAATTCGTGGATGGCTCATTATCCATGCCCTGTCTCCGGTTCAGAAGAAATTCTGGCAAGAGATCGAGCGAGCTCGGCAGAGGGGTCGATGATGGGCAAGACGTATACGGCCGCTAATGGTCAGGTTGTAACGGATGAAATGATTGACGCGTGGTGCGAGTCGTACGAGCGCGGAGAGTTTCCGGATGGCGAACACACCGTTGGTGGGATCGTGCGTGGACGGCCCCCGCTCTCAGGTGAGGGGACGGCAACGCTGTCGGTCAAGATTCCTCTGGGAATGAAGGAGGCCATTCGTCGACGGGCGGCTGCCGAGGGGATGACGCCAAGTGAGTTTGCCCGTGCGGCTCTGAGTGAAAAACTTCTTGCTGCCGGCTGATGCCTCTGACGTGCCGATTTATAGAACCGAGGCTGTGCTCAAAAACTTTTTTAAAATTCTCGGTTGACCGGAACGCGTCCTTGGTTATACTAATCAAGCCTTGAAACAAGGCACACCTCAAATGGCTGGGTAGCTCAGTTGGTAGAGCAGAGGACTGAAAATCCTCGTGTCAGGGGTTCGATTCCCTTCCCCGCCACCTTGAATTGACTAGGACCTCTGCAAAGGGGTCCTTTTCTTTTATCGAGGGCTCTGCGGAAATTGCGTCCCGGAATTTGGCTGGGACTGCGGACGATTTCCTGGACCGCTAAATCGCGGCCATCCCCAGCGACGACCGGTAGTCGTCCGGCGTCGCGCCACCGAGCGCGTCGCTTGCCCGCTCGGAGTTGAAGCGCCCTATCCAAGCGCCGAGGGCCTCGATGAACTCCCCGGGCGACCAGCCGGACCAGTCCCTCCCGTGGAAGAACTCCTTCTTGAGCAGGCCGAAGAAGCCCTCCATCGCGGCGTTGTCTGGGCTGCAGCCCTTGGCCGACATGCTCCTGACCAGGCCGTTCCGCTCGCATATCGATATCCAGCCCGGCCAGCGGTAGTGCGCGCCGCGGTCGGAGTGGATCACGGGGCGCTCGCCGGGCGCCAGCCGGGAGCACGCGTCCGACAGCGTCGAGTTCGCGAGGTCGGCGTCCGGGTGCTCGCCCGCCCGCCAGGCGACGACCGAGGAGTCGAAGCAGTCCCTGATGGCGGACAGGTACACCTTGCGGCCCGTCGGCAGCCTGAACTCGGTTATGTCGGTGAGCCACAGGAAGTTCGGCAGGGCCGAGCGGAAGTCGCGGCGCACGAGGTTCGGCGGGGCGGGGGTCACCTCGCCGCCGTAGGAGCTGTAGGCGCCGGCCCTCCTCCTCATCCACCTCGGGACGAGCCCCTCCTCGCGCATGATGCGCCGGACGACCTTCTCGGAGACGCGCACGGGGTCGTCGAGCTCGCGGAGCCTGCGCACCACGAACCGGTAGCCGCGCGCGCCGTCGCCGTCCTCCAGGAACACCCGCCGCACGACGTCCCTCAGCGGCGCCAGGCGGTCCGGCCTGGCGATCGCGCGGCGCTGGTAGTCATAGGAGCTCCTCGATATCCTCAAGAAGCCGGTGAGTTCTCTCAAGGACCACTTCCCCGCAGGCCTCAGGCGGTCTATCACCAGGGTCTTCTCCCTGTTCGACATCCCGTCGAGGCTCTCGGCTTTTAAAACGTCCTGCACCGCCCTCAGCACCGCGTTCTCGAGCCTGAGCCGCTCGATCAGGGCGTCCTTGTCCTCCGGGTCGATGTCGGGGTAGTCGGGGCCGTCCCCGACGAGTCGCGGCAGGTCCATTCCTCCACCGGCCCTTCCCGCGGGCTTGCGCACGTCCCTGATCCAGCGCCAGACGGACGTCTTGCCGGGCCCGCCGAGTATCTCGGTTATCTCCATGACGGTGAGCCCGGCGCCGCGAAGCGCCCTGGCCCTCTCCACCATTCTCCTACTGTATGCCATGCGGACTCCGTTCCGGACCTCAACGGTCCAACTTTCTGTCCGCACCCCCGCTTCAGAGTGGGATGCGTTTTCCGCTTTGAGGCCGCTTGGGAAAGCGCGACCCGGAATCCGGCGTCAGAATGGGATGTGCTTTCCTTTTGCGGTCTTTGGCGGAAACTGCGTCCCAGATCCCGCGCTCAGAACGGGATGCATTTTCCGGTTGAGGCCTCGAACGGAAAATGCATCCCAGTCTTTTGCGAAAAACGGGATGCGCTTTCCGGCCGCCTACTTCCGGCGCATATGTACATCTCGGCGCGCCATCTCGGGCCCGCCCAGACATTCCTTCCGCTTTTGCGCCACTTTACAGACCGTTCGGTCGTCTGTCCGCACGCGCGGGTATACTCAAAACGATACTTTTCCTGTGCAATACGATGCAGGCTCAGCCTGCACGATCCGAAGGGGGCAGTGATGGAGAGGATACTCGGCGTTAATCTCTCTGGCTGGTTTATTCCCGAGCCTTGGGTGACCCCGTCGCTATACGCGGCGACCGGTGCATCCAACGCGGCCGAGCTGCAGGAGGCCATGGGCACCGCCGCCTATAACGAGCGCATGCGCCGTCATTACGAGACGTTTGTGAGCGAGGACGATTTCCGCCGCATGGCGCAGATTGGCCTCAATGCCGTGCGTCTGCCGGTACCCTGGTATGCCTTTGGCTCGCAGGAGTCCGATGCGTCCTACATCTCGGTTGTCGACTACATCGACCGTGCAATTGAGTGGGCTGCCAAGTACGACATCCGCGTGCTGCTTGATCTAGCAACTGTGCCCGGTGGCCAGGGCGATTCCAACGATTCGCCCGCCACGCCGGAGGCTGTTGCCGAGTGGCATTCGTCCACCAACGGTCGTCATGTCGCACTCGACGTGCTCGAGCGCCTGGCCGATCGCTACGGCGAGGCCGAGAGCCTGCTGGGCATTGAGCTGCTGGATACGCCGCAGATGAGTGTCCGCAAGAGCCTCTTCACCATGACGGATGGCATTCCTGCGCACTACCTGCGCAACTTCTATCGCGATGCCTATGAGCTCGTCCGTTCGTATATGCCCGAGGATAAGATCGTCGTCTTCTCGTCTTCGGGGCATCCCAGCGAGTGGAAGCATTTTATGCGCGGCGCTAAGTACAAGAACGTCTACATGGACCTTCACCTGTACCATTACCGCGACGAATATGCGCTCGATATCACGAGCCCCCGCGGGCTGACGACGGCGATTTCGCGCAACAAGCGCGAGCTTAAAGAGGCGATTTCGACTGGGTTCCCCGTGCTGGTGGGCGAATGGTCGGGCGCGGCGATCTTTGCCAACTCGTCGGTTACGCCCGAGGGCCGCAATGCCTACGAGCGCGTGTTTATCGCCAACCAGCTGGCTTCGTTTGCGCCGGCTGCCGGTTGGTTCTTCCAAACGTGGAAGACCGAGAAGCGCATTGCAGCATGGGACGCCCGCGCGGCGCTCGGTACGCTCGAGCGCGGCATGATTGAATAGGTTGATATGACGCAAAACAGCGCCCATACGGGCAAACTCTATGTGGTCGGAACGCCCATCGGCAACTTGGGCGACCTGTCCCCGCGCGTTGGCGAGGCCTTTGCCGCCGCCGATGCCATCTGCTGCGAAGACACGCGTGTGACGTCAAAGCTGCTGATGCACTTGGGCATTTCCAAGCCGCTTGTCCGTTGCGACGAGAATGTGATCGCCAGCCGCGCCGCCGGCCTGGTCGACCGTCTGCTGACGGGGGAGACCCTCGCCTTTGCCTCGGACGCCGGCATGCCGAGCGTGTCCGATCCCGGCCAGGCGCTGGTCGAGGCGGCGCGTGAGGCCGATGTGCCCGTCGAAGTTATTCCCGGGCCCTCTGCTTGCGTCACGGCGCTCGTTTCGTCCGGCATTCCCTGCGAGCATTTTTTCTTCGAGGGCTTTTTGGGCCGAAAGCACGGCGACCGTGTGCGCCGTTTGCAGCGCCTTGCCGTGGTGCCCGGCGCGCTCATCTTCTACGAGTCTCCACATCGCATCGTGGCGACGCTCGAGGCCGTGGTGGAGGTCTTTCCCCAGCGTGAGGTTGCCGTCTGCCGCGAGCTCACCAAGCTGCACGAGGAAGTCTTGCGCGGGCCCGCTGCCCAGCTTGCCGAGGAGCTGCGTGCTCGCGGCGAGGTAAAGGGCGAGATTGCGCTGGTCATCGCGCCGCCGAGCGAGGATGAGGAGGCCGGTGCCGTGCCGGTTGGCGCCGCGGCAGCGGATCCCGACGAGGCCCTGCGCGAGGATATCCGCGCCGCGCTCGAGGAGGGGGAGCCCGCGTCTGCGGTGGCCAAGCGCCTGTCTCAGAAGTATTCGCGCCGCAAGCGCGATGTCTATGCCATGGTGCTCGATATGCAATAGATGGAGGATATCCAGCCCTTGCGCTAGAATCATCCTCTGTATGCAACGTTTTTCTGGAGGACAAACCCCATGGATCAAAGCAAGCCTTCGTTCTTTATCACGACGCCCATCTACTACGTCAACGCCGATCCGCACCTGGGCACGGCTTATTCCACCATCATCGCCGACGTTCAGGCTCGCTATCGTCGCTCCGCCGGCTATAACGTCAAGTTCCTGACCGGCATGGACGAGCACGGCGAGAAGGTCGCCGAGGCCGCAGCCAAGCATGGCATGACGCCGCAGGAGTGGACCGACAGCCAGGCCCCGCACTTCAAGGAGCTTTGGAGCAAGCTCGAGATTTCCAACGACGACTTCATCCGCACCACCGAGCCGCGCCAGCATCATGCCGTGCAGTACCTGTGGGAGCGCATGAAGGAGTCCGGTTACCTGTATAAGGGCAGCTACGACGGCTGGTATTGCGTGCCTGATGAGACCTACTTCACCGATACACAGGTCCAGAAGGGCGACGAGGAGTACGGCAGCGTCGGCCAGCACCTGTGCCCCGACTGCCACCGTCCGCTTGAGCGCGTGCAGGAGGAGTCCTACTTCTTTAAGCTTTCCGCCTTCCAGGACAAGCTGCTCAAGCTCTATGACGAGCACCCCGACTTTGTCGAGCCTGCGTTCCGTATGAATGAGGTGCGCAGCTTTGTCGAGGGCGGCCTTAATGACCTTTCCGTGAGCCGTACGAGCTTTGACTGGGGCATCCAGGTCCCGTTTGACGAGGGTCACGTGACCTACGTGTGGTTCGATGCGCTGCTCAACTATATGACGGCCGTCGGCTACGGTGTCGACACCGATGAGGCGCGTGCCGAGCTGGCCTATCGCTGGCCCGCGCAGTTCCACATCGTGGGTAAGGACATCATCCGCTTCCACTGCGTCATTTGGCCCGCCATGCTCATGGCCATTGGCGAGGCCCTGCCCGAGCATGTCTTTGCCCACGGCTTCCTGACCGTGCGCAATGCCGAGACTGGCAAGGCCGAGAAGATGTCCAAGAGCCGCGGCAACGCCATCGCTCCGCAGGACGTTATCGACATGCTGGGCGTCGAGGGCTATCGCTACTACTTCATGACCGACGTCGTCCCCGGTACCGACGGCGCCATCAGCTTCGAGCGCATGGAGCAGGTCTACAACGCCGACCTGGCCAACAGCTGGGGCAACCTTATCTCGCGTTCGCTCAACATGAGCGGCAAGTACTTCGACGGTTGCGCGCCCGCCAAGCCCGCATCGTTCGATGCGTTCGTCAACCCGCTGGCAAAGATTGCCGATGGCCTGGTCGATCGCTACATGGCCAAGATGGACGTGCTCGATTACGGTGGAGCTAAGGATGAGGTCATGGAGCTCATCCATGCTGCCAACCACTACATCGAGGACTCCGAGCCCTGGGCGCTTGCCAAGGACGAGGCCAAGGCTGACGAGCTGGCGTTCGTGATCTACAACCTGCTCGAGGCCATCCGCATTGCCGCTCACCTGCTGATGCCGCTCATGCCCCAGACTTCTGCCGAGGCCCTGCGCCGTCTGTCCTGTGAGGGCGAGGCCGCGAGCGACGACCTCAAGGGCATTTGCACTTGGGGCCTGCTTGCCGGCGGTCAGCCCGTTGAGAAGGGTGAGCCGCTGTTCCCGCGTCTGGGCTAAGACGCCGCGCCATATCGGCAATTTGCTGTTTAGCTGTAAGGGCATGGCCACCACGGTCCATGCCCTTTTGTTTCAAGACGCCGCCATCATGCTAAGGAGGCAACCATGACAACTTCGCCTTTGGCAAACCCCACGGCCACCAGGGAGCTGCTAGAGGAGTTTGGCCTTGCGACCAAGCATTGCCTGGGCCAGAACTTTCTGATCGACAACCATGTGATTGAGCGCATCTGTGAGCTTTCCGAGCTCACGGGCGATGAGCGCGTGCTCGAGGTTGGCCCGGGCGTTGGTACGCTCACGCTTGCGCTGCTGCAGGAGGCGGCGTGCGTCACGTCGATCGAGGCCGACCCCGAGCTCGAGCCGGTGCTCGACGCCCATGCCGCCGACTATGCCAACTTCCGCTTTATCATGGGCGACGCGCTCAGGGTGGGCCCGGAGCAGATTGAGCAGGCTGCGGGCGGTGAGCCGACGGTGTTTGTCGCGAACCTGCCCTATAACGTGGCGGCGACGATCATCCTGCAGTTCTTCCAGACGATGCCGGCGCTCAAGCGTGCCGTCGTCATGGTGCAAAAGGAGGTTGCCGATCGCATTGCCGCAGTGCCGGGCAACAAGACCTATGGCGGCTATACGGCAAAGCTCGGCCTGTATGCGCAGGTGACGGGTCGTTTTGAGGTGCCGCCGCGTTGCTTTATGCCGGCGCCGCACGTGGACTCGGCCGTCGTGCGTATCGACCGTGTTGACGGCGTGGTGCCCGAGGGTCTCGATCGCGAGTTCGTGGCTCGTGTGATCGACGCTGCGTTTGCCCAGCGCCGCAAAACCATTCGCAACTCCATGAGCGCCAACGGCTTTGCCAAGGACGTACTCGATGCCGCCTTTGAGGCTTGCGGTATCGCGCCCACTACGCGCGCCGAGACGCTTGATGTTGCCGACTTTGTCCGCCTGGCCCAGGAGCTAATCCATGATGCCTAATGCCGCACGCGTGACGTTTACCAAGAAAAAGAAGACGGTCGCCTGCCCCGTGCCCTTGGCACCGCTTGCCGACACGCATGCGCATCTGCTTTCGTTTTGGGGCAAAGAAGTGCCCGAGACGCTCGTGCGCGCCAAAGCCGCGGGTGTCGACCTGTTGGTGACGATGTTCGACCCCATCGCTGACAAACGCAGCGTGACGGACTATAGCGACTGGCTCGTGCGCGAAATTCTGCCGATGCAGGATATCCCGCAGATCAAGTATCTTGCCGGCGTGCATCCGTATGGCGCGCCGGACTATACCGACGACGTTCACGCACAGGTCGTTGCCGCACTCGATGACCCCTTATGCGCCGGTATTGGCGAAATCGGCCTGGACTATCACATGGACTATGACGACGATATCGCGCCGGCACCCCATAACGTGCAGATTGACTGCATGGCGCGCCAGCTCGAGCTTGCCGTGTGCCGTAACGTGCCGGTGGAGCTGCATCTGCGCCACGAGGACACGGACCATGAGCGTACCTCGCACGTGGACGCCTACAACGTGCTTCGTGAGGTGGGCGTGCCCCAGGCCGGTTGTGTGCTGCACTGCTTTGGCGAGGACCGCGCCACGATGGAGCGCTTTGTGGAGCTGGGCTGCTATATCGCCTATGGTGGTGCGGCTACCTTTAAGCGCAACGACGACGTGCGCGAGGCATTCGCGGCGACCCCACTCGATCGAATTTTGTTCGAGACGGATTGCCCGTATATGGCTCCGGAGCCCATCCGCGGTCTTGAATGCGAGCCCGCAATGATCTCCATTACGGCAAACACGCTGGTCAACGACCGTGTCGATCGTACCGGCGAGGATGCTGAGGCAATCGCGCGAGCAGCTTGGGAAAATGCCTGCAAACTTTTTCAAAAATAGTTCTTGCGTTCGCGATGGCGCTCCGTTATTCTAATTCCTGCACGCGGGCGTGGCGGAATTGGCAGACGCGTACGGTTCAGGTCCGTATGGGGGCAACCCCATGGAGGTTCAAGTCCTCTCGCCCGCACCATTTGAAACGAACGCCCTCTTCGGAGGGCGTTTTACTTTCCGCCACCTCCACTCAGCAGAAAGGGTCAACGAGAAGGATGGGCTATGTCTGCCGATAGCTTCGACGACTTCCCCTATGAGACCGACACCCATGCCTCCGATGCAGAGGCGCGGCGGCACTACTGGGCTGTGGCCATCGGGCTGCAGGCGGTGGACGGGCTGGAAGTATCTCCCTACCTGCACGACCTGGCCCGCAGCTACGAACAGGGCCAGTACACCTTGCAGGAGACAGGCGAGCTCATCCGCGCCTATCACACGGGGGAAGCGGACGGGCGGCAGGCCACGGCCGAGGCCGATCTGGTCAGCCAGCGCATCGCCGAGATGCTGGAGGCCGGCAGCTTCGTCTTCGCCCCCGACATGCTCTCCCTTATCCACCGCGCGCTGTTCCAAGATCTCGATGCCGAGACCTATCGACCGGGCCAGTTCAAAACCGAGCGACTCGTAAAGCAGGAGGA
>CAJKQY010000004.1:0-40916 GCA_905202145.1 uncultured Collinsella sp. | reverse complement strand
CCTCGGCGGCAATGTCCTTGATTCTCATCTGCGCCATAGCGCACCCCGTTTCCCATTTGTCGGCAGTCTGAGCCATTTTAGGCATGTTTTAAAAATCTCGGTTACAAAACGCTGCAGGTGAGCAGCATCGTTTTTACGCCTCGAGCAGATGCGATGATGGGCTAGATAGCCGAGTCTTTAGACAGCTCAAAATAGTCAGGATGTAAGGCAATAACCGGGCCCTGCTCCTCGGGCATTAGGTGCAAGTGTGTCTCTGCCAGATAGCTCGCCGCATCGGTATCGCCCCTCTTAATAGCCTCGAGAATTCGGCGATGCTGCCGACGAATCGGCTCCCAATCCAGATCCTGCGACACCATACGCAACCAGTTGTATCGCTCAAAATGCGTATTGACGCTCTTCATCCAATCCCACAACATGTGACGGCCGGCAATCGCAAAACACGTCTCATGGAACAGGTTGTCCAGATCAAAAAAGCGACGCGTCTCGCTATGGCCGAGCGACTCTGACTCGACAAGAATCTGCTCAAGCCGATGCTTTTGCTCGGGCGAGGCGGCCGAGCAACATTTAATGAGCACGCTTCGCTCGAGTTTCTCGCGCAAGAAACAGGCGTTCTCGGCGCGTTCCATGCTGATCTTAGAGACATAGGTGCCGCTTTTGGGACGCGTTTCCACCAGCTCCTGCTCGCGCAGGCGCACAAAGGACTCGCGAATGGGCGTGCGCCCGATTCCCGTCTCCTTTTCCAGCCCAATCGCCGAAAGGCGCGTGCCGGGCTTGAGCTCGGCATAGATGATCTTGGAGCGCAATGCGTTGTATGCCTGGTCTTGCAGGCTCTGATTATGCTGGCGTTGTTCCATAAAGCCCTCGGATAAACCCTCGGTTAGTCGAATACCACCATGCAATACTATCGCATCGACACGCCCCAGCTCCCAATCAGTCTTTTTGGGACGGGGCTCTTTTAGCTACCCTGGCCCGCAGATCGGCCCCCTTGCCACAAAAGTGGCCCATCTACTACGTTAACACGGATAGCCTCGGCCATACCGAAAACCGTGAAAACAAAACCGCAGGTAGACAGCTTGTCGATTTTCGAAAAAGCCGATTATGGTTGACCCCTGCGGCTTAAACGTAGTAGATAGGCCCTTTTCGTGGCGCAGCACTACTGCACCCCAAATTGGCACCCCGAGCCCTCGTGAGTTGCCAACAAGCTGTTCGCCCAGCGCTTTATCCGCGCGGCATTTGGAAAATAGCACCACCGCAAAACCCGCGAGTAGCGCTTACTTTGCTATATCTCACTATACTTTGCTATATCTTGCTATACTTTGCTATATCTTGCTATATCTTGAGCAAAGGTGGCTCACATGCAAACAAACCCTTTTAAGCCCACAGCAGGTAAAACACCTCCCACGATTATCGGCCGCGAAGATGTGCTCGAAGAATTCAATGAGGGCCTCGTCAACGGGCCTGGTGCCCCGGGGCGCCTAATGCGCATAGCCGGCGTCCGTGGAACGGGCAAGACAGTCCTCCTTGACGAGTGCTCACGTTTGGCGCAAAGCCGTGGCTGGACGGTCATAAAAGAGGTCGCAACCGAGGGACTTTGCCAACGCATTCTCGAACAGCTGCAGCCCAAATTCCAGGCCAAACACGCCAGATTTGAGCCCACCGTAGCTGGCATATCCATCGGCAGCATAGACATTGAGCGAATCGGTCCATCGCTACGCGACGCCATGAGACAGACAATATCCAAGAATGAAAATGGCCTGCTCATCACTCTCGACGAGGTTCAAGACGCAGAGCTCGATGAGGTCCGAACGCTCTCCATTGCGATTCAGCAGGTTATCGGCGAAGACCTTGATATCGCCTTTGTTTTTGCGGGGCTGCCTTCGATGATTGAAAGCATCATCAACGGAAAGACACTTACGTTTTTGCGCCGTGCCCTCCCCTTTGACCTGAAGGCTGTGGCAGTAACCGAAGTGTCGTACTCCCTCGAGGAAACCATTGAAGCGTCTGGCATGGAGTTGCAGCCAGGTATTGCCGGCCAACTTGCCGAGGCAACGCAAGGTTATCCTTTCATGATCCAACTCGTTGGATACTACGCATGGCAGTTGGCAAGACGCGCACATACACCGATTATTGGAGAAGAAGAAGCCGAGCGCGGCATTGCAACGGCACGCGAACGCTTCTGTGCCATGGTGATTGAGCCCGCGCTACAGCGCATTCCGCCCACGTGCATCGCTTATCTGCTGAGCATGGCATCTTTGGGGCAGACGAGCTCGACCAGCATGGTTGCCGATGCCCTAAACAAAACGCCTCAACAGGTGAGTTCCGTCCGCAGCCGCCTGTTAAGAGAATCGATTATCGAGGCTCCCTCGTACGGCAAGGTCTCATTTGCCATCCCCTACATGCGCGACTACCTCTACGAGCACAAAGCCGAACTGGAAGTTGAACTGTAGAAACGGCAACTGCCCTGCAAGACGAAAACCGTTTTCGTACGGATTAAAGCAGACGTAAACGATTTTCGTCTTGATTTGCGTACGGAATTAAGACGTAAATTGCGCTTTCGTACGCTTATTACCAGACGCAAATTGTTTTCGTCCGGCCATGCGTCCCCAATCTAGACGAAAAGAGCCCCGAGCTCGTATTGAACTGCATCCCAATTCTTGGACGGGCGCCGATGCCCTGATCTCTGCCATGTCGAGGTGCGAGATCAAATCCTTGGCGCGCTCGCCGGAGTGGTATGCCTTGTTCGGCGCCACCTTCCTGTAGAGCTTCTTGAGCTTCGTCTTCCCCTTGTTGCCCGGCGGCATCTCCGTCTCAGGTGGCAGCCCTAGGAAGGACAGGACGCCGGGCAGGTCGCACAGCATCACGTCCTCGATGTCGGCCTTGGCCGCCAGGTCGACGACTCTCTGCGCTGTCGGCGAGATGTTCGGGGTGCTGCTACCGCCCGCTGGTTCGGAAGCTGGCGGGCAGTAGCGGGCAGTAGCGGCAGTAGCGGTGTGGCTCGATAGGCCCGAATATCCGTAAGGAAGGTGCTCGCTCTCATATGTGCTGATATGCCTCGCCTCGCGAACCTTGGGATGCTTCCTGAGGTAATCCCTCAATTCGAGCCACTCTTTATGCTCATAACGCTTCGAAATCGTTTCCCCGTCGACAGTTTCCTTCACATAATGGTATGTTCGAACGCCTTCGAACTTGCCGAACCCGTTCTCGACGCTGAAGTTTCTGAACCAGCGCGAAAACCCATTCAGGTCCATGAAGTTGACTTGGGGATGCCTGTCTTTCGTTCGTTCGAATGAGTGGACGAGCGGAGTGCCTTTGACTTGTTCCAGGCCGAAGGCTTCCATTTCGCGGGCCTGCTCCTTTTTCCAGAATTCGAGATACGACGTCAGCGTCTCGCTTATCGAGATCCTCCGCACGCTTTTCTTGCTTTTGGGCGAGCGAACGCTTCGATCGGCCGCGAACTGCTGCTCAATGAGGATGCTTCTGTTCTCGACGGAGACATCGGACCACGTCATCCCGAGGGCTTCTGCCCTTCTCATGTCGGTGTCGAGCATGAGCATCACGCATGTGATGTGCGCGTCCGGTTCTCGATTGAGTAGGATGTCGAGTAGGCGAGCGGCGTGATGGTTCCTTCGCGGTTGTCGTGGAACTTTTTTGCGTACGAGCCGACGGTGTCCCTCGATTTTTGGACGTAGGTGCCGCTGTTGAGTTCTGCCTTGTAGGCTTCGAGTGCGGCGTCGACCTCTCGGCTTTTGGTGGTATGTATGGTCTGCCGCGGCGAATAGCGGTATTTGCCCGTGACCGGATCCTTGCCGAGGCTGTGACGGTAGCGCCACGTGTATTTGTCGCGGCGTTGCTTCGTTCCTTTGCCTATGACGAGAGGTCGGTCGTTCATCGTGTTCCTTGCCTGAAGTGCCTGAGAATCGCGCTCGGTTGCGCGGAATGGCGCAAAGGGCTGGGGCGGGTGGGCATTACCCTTGGTGGTGGGCCCTGCGTGGGGTCACACCCCAAGGGTAATGCTCCGCCTGACCGCTTTCAAGCTCGTTGTGGGTCGAATTTGGGTCGAATTATTCCGCGTACTTTTCTTTCGTAAATCTATGAAAACATCAAATGACCTGGAGTTATATTGACTTCAATTTGGGTCGAAATGTCTGAATGAAACAACGTCGTAGCGACCTCATAACCCGAAGGTCGGTGGTTCAAATCCGCCCCCCGCGACCATGAAACTTCAGGTCGGAAGCATAAAAGCTCCCGACCTTTTTCTTTGTCTAGGGGTTTCGGCATCTCTCGTTCTTTGGGTACCTCGAGGCGGGCAATCAGATAGATGCTTACGAGTATCATAGGGTCTTTTTACGTCGCGGTCGTGTCTCGTACTGGTGCGCCGCTCTTTGTGGGACGTGTCACTTTGCCATAGGTTGTCCGGCGGCGGGGCGCAGGTCGTTCCCCGTGGCGTCGCTCCTTTCGACGCTACGCTGCCTGGCTACTCGTTCCACTGGTGCTTTTTCATGTCGACGCAGCCGTTGTCTCGGAAGGCGACTCCTTCCTCCGTCAGTAGTGCTCGCTGGTCGGGGAAGTTTGGCGCGAGGCGTCCCGCGTGGTTGACGACGCGGTGGCAGAGATAATCGCCGTAGCGATCCGCCTCGCTCAGCACCGCTCCGACCAGGCGAGAGTTTTTCTCCCTGCCGATGAGGCGCGCTATCTGACCGTACGAGGCGACGCATCCCGCCGGAATCTCTGCCACGACGGAGAGAATCTCATAAACCAAATCTTCGTCCAGGACTTTTCCCATCGTATCGCTCCCGTGTTCGCTTTTGCCTTCGGGGGCGCGACGCCGATCACCCGTGTTGCGATTTTCGCAGCTCCCCTTACCGAAGCATCGAGGGAAAGCGCGTGCGTGTCAAGGTTGTCTGGTCCAGTTGCTGGCTCGATGCCTCGAGATGTTCGCCTCAAGTGCGACCTGCCCCTATTGGAAAAGGATGCCGAAGATGTATTTGGTGATGGCGGAGCGGCGGATGACCCCCACGAGTTTGCCCTCGTCATCAACCACAGGAAGCTTCTTGAACTTCTTCTTCGCCAGCAGCGCGGCGACGCGGGCGATGCTCTGCTCGGGACGGGCACACACTACCTGGCGCGTCGCGAAATCCATGACGCAGCGATCCTTCAGGTCTTCGATGCGCTGCTCAAGGCTCTGATCGTCGAAGTACAGCATGGACGCGTCGCCGCCCGTGAAGATGGTGTGAGCGCGATGCTGCGCGATGGCTCCCATGACATCGCCGTCGGAGATGAACCCGACCACCTGGTTGCGCTCATCGATTACGGGCATGCTGCTCACCTCGTTTTCGGCGAGCATGCGCACCACGTCGGAAATCGTGCAATCCTGCGTGCAGGTGAACGGCTCTTCAATCATGATGCTCGAAACGGGCGTCCCCTCGAGCTCGAGCGGGATGCGCTCGGACAGAATCTCGGACATCGCTTATGCCTCCTTCGTTTTCGGTGCGGTTTTCTTGGTGCGCACGCTGAATATGGCGCAGATAAGGGAAACGAGGCCGATTGCCGCGCACACCTTGTAAGCGACGCCCGCGCCCACGGCGGTGGCTACTTGGATGCTCGCATCGACGCCGGCCGACGCGGTGACGCTTGTCATGACCGTGACGATGAGCGCCGTGCACAAACCGCCGGCGACCTGGCGGCCGGTGTTCGCGATGGCGTTGCCGTGGGCGATCATGTCATTTTTCAAGGCATTGACACCCCATGTGTTCACCGGCATGTTCGCGAGCGACTGGCCGGCGGACTGCAGCATGCAGAACAGCGCAACCACCAAGATGGGCGTGTTTACCGTCGAAAGCGAGAGCAGGAACAGGGCGCCGGTCATGAGGGTCAGGCCGACGATCGAGATGGCACGCGGACCGAACTTGTCGAACACCACGCCGGAGATAGGGCTGATGATGATGCCCACCGCCGCGGCGGGAAGCATGGCCATGCCGGTTTCGAAGGCCGAAGCGCCAAGCGAGGTTTGCAGCAGCAACGGCAACAGCGTGTTGGTGACCAGGCATGCGGCGTTGATGAGCGTGACGATGATGGCGGCCACGCGGAACTCGCGCGTCTTGAGCGTGCCCAGTTGAAGCAGCGGGTCCTCGATTTTGCCCTGGCGTACGACGAACAGCACCAAGCACACGACACCCGCGACGATCGAGCCGAGCACCACGGGGTTGCCCCAACCCATCGACGAGGCGCTCGAGAACCCGTAGAGAAGTCCGCCGAAGGCGATGGTGGAGAGGACGACCGAGGGCAGGTCGAGCTTGGGGTTCTTCAGCTCGCCCACGTTTTTCAGCATGAACACGCCCAGCACCAGCACGAGAATTGCGAGGGGGACGATGGCGCCGATCATGGTGCGCCAGCCGTACGTGTCGATCACCGCACCGCCTACGACGGGGCCGACCGCGGGACCCGCCGACATGACGATGCCCGCCATGCCCATAGCCGTTCCTCGTTTCTCGACGGGGAACACCAGCATGGGAACCACCGAGACAAGCGGCATGAGCACGCCTGAGCCCGCCGCTTGCAACACGCGACCGATGATGAGGAACAGGAAATCAGGGGCTGCGGCGCACAGCAGCGTGCCCAGCGCGAACACCAGCGTCGCCCCGAAGAATAGCGCGCGGGTGCTGAACTTGTCGATAAGGAACGCCGAAACGGGGACCATGATGCCGCTCACCAGCGGGTATATGGACATGATCCACTGGGCAGTCGAGGCATCGATGGCGAAATCGGACATGATGACCGGCAGCGCAGGCGACATCACCGTTTGGTTCAGTAGCGCCAAGAAGGCACCCAGGACGACGACCGCGACGATGCGGATCTGGGTACCGGTAATGCGCCCATTGGCGGGCGCGACCGTACAATTATCAGACATAAGCTTCCTTCGTATCTATTCGATTCTTCGCCGAAGGCGCGCCGCCCACGGGCGAAATAACATGCACGTGCTATGCGTGCATCAGATACGACAGGAAGAAAGCGGCTGCTCAGAGCGCACTTGGGGAACAACAGGAGAGGCCCCGTATACCAGGGGCCGCCGAATTGCGATGTATGCTTTGGTCAAATCCTTCATAGCGGGGAGGTATTCTAGCAGCCGTCTTCGCCCCTTTCAAGGGATGTAACCCAGACGTTGATTTTCTTCACCGAGGCGCCATCGTTGACGGGTGGCGTGCTTCTCTATCGCCACACCGCGGGGCGAGGGAACGCCGCGGCGAGCTTGTACATCGGCTATGTGTGCAGCTGCGAGCGTGTCGCCGGCGCGCGCTGGGCGCCAGTCCGATCCGGCCGACTCTTGCCGACGGTCGGTCGCCGTCCTCCTCCATCTCCGCCTGCTCTGTTTTTGCTCGGCTCCCTTGTCGTATCATGGACGGACGAGAATTGAGCGAAGGCGGTACGTATGAACATCCAGATATTCGGCACGAAGAAAAGCTTCGATACTAAGAAGGCACAGCGCTAATTCAAGGAACGTCGTGTGAAGTTCCAGTTCATCGACTTGAAGGAAAAGGGGATGAGCAAAGGCGAGCTCGAAAGCGTGGCGCGCGCCGTCGGCGGGATCGACGCTGTGATCGATCCAAAGGCGAAAGATGCCGACACGGTTGCGCTCGTACAGTATCTTGCTGCCGACCAGAAGTTCGAAAAGGTGCTCGATAACCAGCAGATTCTTCGTGAGCCCATCGTTCGCAACGGCCGCCAGGCAACCGTTGGCTACGAGCCTGACGTGTGGAAGGGCTGGGAATAAAGCGGCTGGGAATAAAGTGAAGCGCCCACGCCCGTGGTTTTATCCACGGACGCGGGCGCTTGCGTAAGACGTCTCTTGTCGTTTGAGTGGAGCGCCCCGGCGGCGCTGAACAACGCGCCCCGGTGACGTGGCTGAACTCGGGGCTCTTTGTGCCGCACATCTATGAGAGGAGAAATTCGATGCGTACGTGCGCTACTCCATGTAGCCACCCTGAATGGCGGAAACTGCATGCTCGGTAAAGAACTTGAGCGTGCCGGAGGTGTAACGATTAGCCTTGGGCTTCCAAGCGGCTCGGCGCTCGGCCAGGACGGCGTCGACCTCGGCCGGCTCCATCTCCTTGCCGGCGATGCCCACGATGGACAGCGAGCGCTCGGGGATGTTGATTCGGATAAGGTCGCCCTCCTCAATCAGGGCAATCGGACCGCCCACAGCGGCCTCGGGCGAAACGTGACCGATAGCCGGGCCCTTGGAGGCGCCGGAGAAGCGGCCGTCAGTGATCAGGGCAATGCTCGCGCCCAGCTCGGGGTCGCTGGCGATAGCTTCGGTGGTGTAGAACATCTCGGGCATACCGGAACCCTTGGGTCCCTCATAGCGAATGATAACGGCATCGCCGGGCTTGACCTCGTGCGTCAGGACGGCGTGAATGGCGTCCTCCTCGCAGTCGAACGGACGGGCCTTGAGCGTAGCCTGGAACATCTCGCGCGGAACGACGGTGTGCTTGACGACCGCGCCCTCGGGAGCAAGATTGCCGTGGAGGATGGCGATGGAGCCGTCGGTACCAAAAGCCTGGTCAAACGGGCGAATGATGTCCTCGCGCTTGAGGTTCCATTTCTCCAAGTAGCGGCCGCACTTCTCGTAGTAGCCGTTGTTCTTAAGGTCCTCGAGGTTTTCGCCGAGGGTCTTGCCGGTGACGGTCATGACATCGAGGTGAAGCTTCGACTTGATCTCCTCCATGATGCGCGGCACGCCACCCGCATAGTAGAAGAACTGCGCCGGCCACTCGCCTGCGGGACGGACGTTAAGCAGGTAGTGAGCACCACGGTGCAGACGATCGAAGTCGTCGGCGGACATCTCGATGCCAAACTCGCGGGCAATCGCGGGAATGTGCAGCAGCGAGTTGGTGGAACCGGAGATGGCGCCGTGGACCATGATGAGATTCTCGAAGGACTCCTTGGTCACGATGTCGCGGGGGCACAGGTTGTGCTCGGAGAGCCACACGGACTGACGGCCAGCCTCGCGCGCAAACTCACGCAGATCGGAGCTGGTTGCGGGCAGCAGAGCCGTGCCGGGGAGCATAAGGCCCAGGGCCTCGGCGGTAACCTGCATGGTCGAGGCGGTACCCATAAAGGAGCAGGCGCCGCAGCTGGGGCATGCGTTGTGCTTGGCAAACTCGAGCTCCTCGCGGGAAATCTCGCCGCGCTCATAGCGGGCCGAGATGGCGCCGAGCTGCTCCAGGGTCAACAGATCGGGACCGGCATCCATGACACCGCCGGTAACGACGATGGAGGGGATGTTGATGCGGCCCATGGCCATAAGGTTCGCAGGCAGGCCCTTATCGCAGCTGGCAACAAAGACGCCGGCGTCGAACGGGGTGGCCTTGGCATGAATCTCGATCATGTTGGCGATCATGTCGCGACTGGGCAGCGAGTAGTTGATGCCGTCGTGGCCCTGGGCCTCGCCGTCGCAGATATCGGTGCAGAAGTAACGGGCACCATGACCGCCAGCCTCGGCAACGCCGGCACGGACCTCCTCGACCAACTCAAACAGGCCGGCAGAACCCGGATGCGAGTCGCCGAACGTCGACTCGATAATGACCTGCGGCTTGTCCAGATCCTCGATGGACCAGCCAGAGCCCAGACGCAGCGGGTCCATCTCGGGGCTGATGGTGCGGAACTTGCCGGAACGCGGCTGCAGCTTGGCAACCAGGTCGGCTGCCTCCTGCTGAATCTGTGCCTTGGTCTTCTCGTCCATGATGCTCTCCTCTTTTGATTTGAACGGTTGTACCAATCGTTGGTTAATGAATCAGGTGTAAATGGGTACCGAGCGATGCGCTCGGCAAAAGATGCTTAGCCACGCGAACTAGGCGAAGAACGAAATCACCAGGGCGCAGGCAAGACCCGAAAGGCCGATGAGCGTCTCCATAACAGTCCAGGACTTGAGGGTGGTCTTCTCGTCAATCTCCAGGAACGAGGAGCACATCCAAAAACCGGCATCGTTGACGTGCGAGAGGGCCGTGGCACCGCCGCAGATAGCACGCATGGCGGCCGAGCACGCAACCAACGACCAGGTCGTCTGTATCAAAGAGCTCTGCGACGAATCCGAGCGCCTGGCCGAGGCCGGTGAGGATTACTCCGCCGCCGCCGACACCGCGTTCCACAATGCCATTGCCGAGAGCTCCGGAAACCTCGTCGTTCCCCGCCTGATGGGCGTGTTCAAGGCATCCGTCCCCCTCTTTATCGACGTGACCGGCAAAAAGCTCGTCGAGGAAACTATCCGCATGCACCGCGATGTGGCCGACGCCATCGCCGCGCGCAATCCCACCGCCGCGCACGACGCGATGTATCTGCACCTGGTGTATAACCGCAACATGATTGCGGAGGGAGCAGAAGCAAAAGGCATTTAGGGCCCGACAATAATCTTTCTTTGGCAAAACGCAGGCGGCGGCTGCCCAACACACAGGGCAGCCGCCGCTTTTTGCAATCGATTGGTGCAAAGGGGTTGACTAGAGCTCGCAGGCAACCTTGTAGCCGTCGCCGATGGCATCGCGGATGTTGCCGCACTTGTTGGCGTCGCCCAGCACGTGGGTGGTAACGCCGGCAGCGGCAAGGTCGTCGGCCAACTTGGTATTGGGACGATAGCCCATGGCAAGCACCAGCGTATCGGCACCGGTGATGGTGTGGACCTCGCCGTCCTTTTCGTAGCTGATAGTGTCCTCGGTAATCTCGGTCACCTTGGCCTCTGTCAGCACATGAACGCCCTTGGAGAGCATGCGCGTGATAAGCACCGCGCGACCGGCACCACCCTCGTTGGCGGCGAGCGTCTTGGTCATCTCGATGACGGTGACATCGCGATTGGCCGGCGAGAGGTCATTGACCAACGGGGCCAGGTAATCGGCCGTCTCGCAGCCGACGGTGCCGCCGCCGACGATGACGATCTTCTTGCCCGGGAAAGCCTTGCCGCCCAGCAGGTCGTCGGCCGTCATAACCTGCTTAAAGCCCTGCATGAAGGCCGGAGCGATGGGCTCGGCGCCATAAGCCAGGACAACCTCGTAGCCCGCGTAGTCACGCTGAATGTCCTCGGCAGTAAGCTCGGTGCCAAATGCGCACTTCACGCCCGCCTCAGCAAGACGGCGATACTGATATTTGATCACGCGGGTGAGTTCCTGCTTTGCCGGCGGCACGGCCGCGATACGCATCTCGCCACCCGGCTCATCCTGCTTGTCAACGAGCACCACGTTGTGTCCGCGCTTGGCGGCAATGTAGGCAGCCTCCATACCCGCAGGACCAGCGCCCACAACGAGCACGTTCTTAGCCTCGGCGGCAGGCTCGTAGCCAGCCTCGTCGCGCTCCACGTCCGGGTTGACGGTGCAGGAGATGCGCTTGCCGAACATGATGCCGTTCAGGCAGCGCAGGCAGCCGATGCAGGGGCGGATGTCGTCGGCGTTGCCGGCAGCGGCCTTGTTGCAGAACTCGGCATCGCACAGATTGGCGCGGCCCATCATGCAGATGTCGGCAGCGCCGTCCTCGATCAGCTCCTCGGCAATCCAGGCCTCGTTGATGCGGCCGACCGTGGCGACGGGAATGTTGACGTGTTTTTTAATCTCACGCGAGCAGGCGGCGTGCGACGCCTGCTGGGTACCGGCGGCGGGAATCGCGGAGCCGCGCTTGATGGTGGTGCCGCCCGACACATGAATCATGTCGACGCCGGCCTTCTCCAGGCGACGTGAGACGTAGATCATGTCGTTGAGGGTCAGGCCGCCATCGGTGTACTCATCGCCCGAAATACGGACGTCGATGATAAAGTCCTTGCCGCAGCGCTCGCGAATCTCGGCGATGACCTCGAGCAGGAAGCGCATGCGGGCGTCGAGCGAGCCACCGTACTCATCGGTACGCTTGTTGTAGAGCGGGGTCAAAAAACCACCGAGCATGCCGTGGGCGTGCGCTGCGTGGACCTCGACGCCATCGACACCGGCCTTCTGCATACGCACGGCAGCGTCGCCAAACTGATGCGTGAGCTCGTGAATCTCATCGACCGTGATGGGGCGCGGCGCCTCGCGGGCATAGGACGGGCCCACAAAGGACGGAGCGATCAAGCGCGGCGTGCCCGGAATGTTGAAGGCCATGTAGGCGGGGTGGAAGAGCTGCGGCATAATCTTGCAGCCGTACTCATGCACGGCGGCGGCGAGCTTTTCCCAGCCGGGGATGAACGTGTCGTCGTAGCAGCACATGTCGCCCGGCAGATAGGTATAGGTAGGCTCGACCGTCACGACCTCGGTGATGATGAGGCCCACACCACCCTTGGCGCGGGCGCGGTAGTGGTCGACCAAGTCGTCGGTCACATAGCCATGATCGGCCAGGTTCGTGGACACCGGCGGCATAAAGACGCGGTTCTTGACCTCGGTCGTACCGACCTTGATCGGACTAAAGAGCATCGGGTAGGCGGATGACTCCATACAGGCTTCCTTTCGTTTAAGCCGCTCGGCGGCAGTTGCTAACGTACTTATCGTATCAGCAACTGCCGCATCCGCAGTCAAACATACCCAAACGCCGGTCGGCTAATGAATACCGCGGCCCAAGTCTTCGGCGATTTTGTCTACGCCCTTAAGTGCAGCGCACGTCTTTTTGTTGGAGCAATGCCCCGTGCAAACGCCACCCTGAGCGCAGTCGGCGCAGGTGCCCTTGCGGTAGATGCGCACGCACACGGCGACAAACGCAACGCCGATAACAGCCAGTACAACAATATCGATAGGTGCCATAGCAAGCCTCCTCTAGTTAACCACCACTTACTTTACCCCATTCTCCACCTACCAAAAAGGGACAGGTTTATTTTGGTCGGTTTTATCTGCGGAAACGCCACATCTTAACTTCTGGGACAAAGTAATCTGTCTCCCATGCACAAAAAGCCCGGGGTCGCTGGGACACCCGGGCTCGTGGAAAGGGGTTAATCCTTATTCGGACTTAAGCGGAAACTGCGGCGGAAGCAGTGTTGGTCTCGTCCTCGTCGGTCCATGCATGCTTGGGCATGGGACGGAAGATCTGGAAGAGCATCGCAACCAGCAGCACGATGGCCACAACCGTCCAGAAGCCAAACTGACCCAGAACAAGCAGGTTGTAGAACTGGTTGATGAACAGGCCGATTACCCAAGCGAAGGCGCACTCGTAGCCGATGGCAATCGCGGTCCACTTGCCGGAGTCCATCTGGTTGCGGATGGTACCCATGGCGGCAAAGCACGGGGCGCACAGCAGGTTGAAGGCACCGAAGGCCACGCAAGCGCCCATGGTCGGGAACATGCCGGCAAACGCGGTCCACAGGCTCGGGTCGGTCTCGGCGGCATCGGCAACGGACAGCAGCGAGCCGGCGGTGGCGACGACGTTCTCCTTGGCGACAAGGCCCGAGACGGTCAGCGCGGTTGCCTGCCAGGTGCTAAAGCCGAGCGGGGCGAAGATCCAGGCGACCAGGTTGCCCAGCATGGCGAGCACGGAGTAGTCCATGAACTCCTCGGGGATGCCGTCCATCGCAGGCAGGAAGCCAAACGCGCCGTTGTAGCTACCAAAGTTGGAGAGGAACCAAACCACGACGGTGGATGCGAAGATGACCGTGCCGGCCTTCTTGATAAAGGCCCAGCAGCGCTCCCACACATGCAGCGCCCAGGAACGGATCGCCGGGAAGTGGTAGGCAGGAAGCTCCATAACGAACGGCGTCGGGCGACCAGCGAAGAGCTTGGTCTTCTTGAGCATGAGACCCGAGGCGATGACGGCAAAGACGCCCAGGAAGTAGAAGAGCGGGCTGATCCACGCGGCGGTGGTGGAAGAATCGCCGATGATGGAACCCATGAGCAGGGCGATGATCGGCAGCTTAGCGCCACAGGGAATGAACGTGGTGGTCATGACCGTCATGCGGCGGTCCTTCTCGTTCTCGATGGTCTTGGTGGCCATGACGCCGGGGACGCCGCAGCCCGAGGACACGAGCATGGGGATAAAGGACTTACCGGACAGGCCAAAGCGGCGGAACACGCGGTCCATGATGAAGGCGACACGGGCCATGTAGCCGCAGTCCTCCAGGAAAGACAGCATGACGAACAGCAGGAACATCTGCGGCACAAAGCCGAAGATGGCGCCCAGGCCGCCGACGATGCCGTCGCAGACCAGCGAATCGACCAGGCCACCGTCCTCGGTGCCGCCCGCCACAAGGGCGTTGTGCACCACGGTGGTGATGCCGGGGACATAGGGGCCGTACTGTGCCGGGTCGACCGAGTCGGCATTGTCGCCCGCAGCCTCGACGGCCGCGTCGTAGGCGTCGCGGCCCTGACCGAGCACGTACCAGCCGTCGGTGCCGAAGAGCTGGTCGTTGGTGAAGTCGGTCACCGTGCCGCCCAAGGTAGAAACGGCGATGTAGTACACGCAAAACATGATGACCACAAAGATCGGCAGGCCCAGAATACGGTTGGTAACCACGCGGTCGATCTTCTCGGAAGTGCTCATCTTGGCCGGGGCCTTGGTGAGGCACTCATCGATGATGTGCGCGATGACGCCATAGCGCTCACCGGTGATGATGGACTCGGCATCGTCGTCGCAATCCTGCTCGCACTGGGCGACCAGTTCCTCCACGCGAGCGGCCTTCTCCTTGGTGAGGTTGATGAGTTTGCAGGCGTCTGCATCACGCTCGAACAGCTTAACGGCGTAATAGCGGCGCTTGTTGGCGGGAACGCTCGCCGGAAGGTTATTCTCGATGTGGTCCAGAACGTCCTCGATGGAGGAGTCGAACTTGTGCTCCGGCACCTGGCCCTTGGAAGCAGCGGACTTCTTGACCTGCTCGAACAGCTCCTTGATGCCCTTGTTCTTAAGAGCCGAAATCATCATAACCGGGCAGCCGAGCTTCTTGGAAAGCTTGTCCGTGTCGATCTTGTCGCCGTTCTTCTCGACCAAATCGGCCATGTTGAGGGCGACGACCACGGGCAGGCCGGTCTCGATGACCTGAAGCGCCAGGTACAGGTTGCGCTCGAGGTTGGTGGCGTCGACCACCTGGACGACAACATCGGGCTCGCCGCTCATGAGGTAATCGCGCGAGCACTGCTCCTCGGGGCTGTAGGGGGAAAGCGAGTAGATGCCGGGGAGGTCCGTGATGGTAACGTTCTTGTCGCTTAGGAGCTTGGCTTCCTTTTTCTCAACCGTGACGCCGGGCCAGTTGCCAACGTAGCCGTTGGCGCCGGTGATCAGGTTGAAAAGCGTGGTCTTGCCGCAGTTGGGGTTACCCGCCAGCGCGACATGGATCTGAAAATCCGCCATTCAATCCTTCTTCCTTGTGTGCCCGCGCTGCTTTCTCCGCGCGGGCTGGATAATGTGCTTCAAAGTTGCTGCATTAAGTTAGAAATACCTAACTTTATCTGCATAAATATACACCGCGAGCCTTTACTGGACCTCGACGACGGCCGCCTCCTCCTTGCGGATGGAAAGCTCGTAGCCGCGCACGTTGATCTCGACCGGATCACCGAGCGGTGCGACCTTCACGACCTTGAACGAAGTGCCCTTGATGAGCCCCAGGTCCATAAGGTGGCGGCGAAGCGCACCCTCACCGTGGAGCTTGACGATGGTAGAGCTCTCGCCCACCTTAACGTCACCCAACGTCTTCATCCTCTTGTCCCCCTTTCGGTTTTTTGAAATGCAGCAGACTAACCGACGGTCATGATGTGCATGGCCACCTTGGAATCGATGCCAAAGCGCGCGCCCAGCACCGTGACGATGATATTGGCGCCACTCGAGCTCACCACGTGGATTTCGTTGCCCTCGACAAAGCCGAGGTCCTTGAGGTGGTGTTTCATGTCCTCATTGCCCTTTACACGAGACACGCGCACGGTTTCGCCCGCTTTTACCATCGAAAGCGGCATGGCCGGCATCTGCGGTCCGCAAGACATGAGTTGCTCCTAACGTCAGTTCGTCCTCAACATCGACGTGATAAAAGTTAACCACGTCTATGTTCGCTTTAGTAAACTAGCACGTGGTTAACTTTTTGGAAAGGGTCTCTATTCAGTTTTCGAAAAAGTTTCCTATACGAAACAAAAGAGGCACCGCAAAGACGGTCTCTTTGCGGTGCCTTGTCATACCAATTAATGAGCAGGGAGGACTCTCCCCTATTTCACATTGTTACGCTTAGAGCGAGAGGTTTCTAATCGACGTAACGCAGGAAGCCTCATCCACGCCCGAAACGCGGAAGATGATGTCCTCGCCGCACTCGCCGTAGAGAGCCATGAGGCCCATAACGTCGCGACCGTCGGTATGACGGTCACCGATGCTGACCGACACGTCGCTACGATGCTTGGCAATGATGTCATAGAGCAACGCAACCGGGCGGGCATGTAGTCCCAACGGATCTTTAATCGTCTTTGTAAACTCGACCATGTCCCCTCCCACGACATCGCACATTCGGCCGGCAAAACCCAGCCACGTGGTAGTTATTGTAGCGTTAGATGCTTGTCGAGAGCCCCTCCGGATACCCCGTGGTCAAAAAGTGGCAAATATGAGTACTGTCACCAATTTAGTAGCAGCAAAATCGAAAGCAAATTGCCTACTTTGAGCGATTCGAAGAGGTTGAAAGCCGTCAAACGCCCTTTAAAGGGGGTTAGATAAATTGATTTTAAGTCCATTTTCGCTCAGAACAGGTCGAAAAATATGACACCTCTTTTGCAACAGTACTCATATTTGGCGTTTTTTGACCACGGGGTCCAAAACCATGCCCCAAAACACAAAAGGAGAGGCCTCGTAAGGCCCCTCCTTAGGAAAGGGAATCGATTTATTCCACAGCCGTAGAGTAATCCTAGCCGCTACTCCATCATGTCGAGGACGGAGGGACGCAGCTCGCTCTCGGCAGCCTCGGGATCGGTCTCGCGCAGACGGTTGATATAGCGGTTGTACCACATCACGGCAAGGCCCAGAAAGACAACCACACCGCCAACGTTGTAGACCAGCGTCAGCCACAGCGGCTGATCGAGCGGAATGGTGCCGCAGATAAGCACGAAGCAGAAGACCACAAGCAGGAATGCGGCAACGACCAGGCCAAAGCTGCGCGAGCCCATGCGGAAGTCACGGGGAGCGGCGTCGAAGTTCTTGCGCAACATAAAGTAGGCAAGCAGGATCAGCAGCGGCGGGAGCAGAGCAGTGGCAGCCGTCATGTTAGTGACGATCATGAGCAGGTCGTCGAGGTTGCCGGAGCCCAGGGCCGGGATGATCAGGATGGGGACGACGATGGCGAACTGCAGCCAAGCGGCGCGGGCGGGAATGCCATGCTCGTTAAGCTCGACGATCTTGCTACCAAAGACGCCCTTGGGGATCTCGGTGAAGAACACCTTGATGGGAGCGGAGGTCCACATCATGAGGGAGCCCAGCGTAGCAGCGAGAAGGATCAAGCCGATGACGCGCGTGGACACTTCCATGGGAATGCCAAAGTGGGCAAAGACAGCGCCGAAAACGTCGAAGATGCCGGTGGAGATGGCAACGCTGCCCTCGGGGATGAACAGGTTAACCAGCAGCGAAGCGCCTGCATACAGAAGGCCGATGGTCAGGCCGGCGATAACGACGGTGCGCACGAAGGCCTTGACGCCACCCTTAAGGTCGTTAAGGAACACGCCGACAGACTCAGCGCCGCCAACGCCCTGGATGATCCAGGCAAGCGTACCGAAGAAGCCCCACGCAGTTGCGAAGTTGCTCATGTCGGGAGCCATGTTAGCGGGAGTAGGAGCCGTAGCGAACTCAACGCCGCCAAAGGCAGCAGCCAGGGACAGCAGGATGAACACGGCGGTCAGGCCGAGAGCCGCGGTCGAACCGAAGGAGGAAATGGAGCCGATCCACTTAGCGCCCTTGGTCGAAACCCACGTGGCGATAGCAAAGACGACGATCTCGATAATGGTGATCCACAGCTGCGAAAGCTCGGCGTTGGCACCAAAGAACACGTAGCTCGCGTAGATGATGACGTTGGGCAGGACGGACGCAAAGAAGAACAGGTTGATGAACCAGTAGCTAAATGCCGTCAGGAACGCCCAGCGACCACCCATCGAGGTCTTAACCCATGCGTACACGCCAGACTCGGAGTCCTTGTTGAGGCCGACGAACTCGGCGGTAACCAGGGTATAGGGGACAAAGTACAAAAGCGTGGCGAAGAAGAACGACGGCGCAGCTGCCAAGCCGATGGCCGCGTTGTTGTTGATGATGTTCTTGATACCGAACACGGCGGCGACCGTCATGCCCAGCAGAGCGAACGAACCAATCGTTCCTCGTTTTTCAGAGCTCATAAGCCCTCCCAATCATCTGTTAAATGTCATCTAAAACCGTCCGAGCTGCAAGTGCAAACACGGATGGCGCACCTGCTAAGGGGAATGGGGAAAAGGGAGTCAACAAAGCCATCCCCCTTAACGGCGCGAAGCAAACGTCCAGGCGGACGAATACTACTTGTTGGGGAAGGAATAACCTTCGACTGTCACGTGCAGTACCACGACGCGGGGATCCGCGGCATCGGCCACGACACGGTAGGCCTCGTCAATTTCGACGACGGCAACGCCGCCGGCAGGGATCACCACCTTCTCCCCCGCACCCTCAAAGCGCTCGCGATCATCGATATCGCTGTAGGCGCGGGTGCAGGTGAGGCCTGCCTTGGGGGCAACCTCGACGGCCAGATCGCCGTCGAGCGGGGCGAGCACGGCATGGTAGCGACGGTGACCGACCAGATCGGCGGTAGCCGCCTCGTGGGCGTTCACCCACCAATACACCAGCGAGTCGCCGATGGAGTACGCCACATCGTGCTGCAGGTCGGCAACGCCGTCGAGCGCCTGTCCGGTACGCATCCACTTCTTGACGGACTTCATCTGAGCGTCGAAATCGGCGCGCGAGTTAAAGACATGCATGACTTATGCCTCCTTAATGGGTGCCAGTGCCTGAGCCAGATCGGCAGACGTCAGCGGTCGCAGGGACACCTCAAAGCTGAAGCTCTCAAAACGGGTGCGATAGGAATCGAGCACCTCGGAACCCCAAGAGTTCGAACCAAGGCCGAGCAGCTGGTCGTTGATGTTGACCGTAACCGTGTCGTCCTTGACAAGGTCGTAGACGTGCTTGGCGTTATCGATGGCCTCGCAGCTATAGGGCCATGCCGAGAACGAGAACGGGTTGGAAGCGGCGTCGGCCGGACGCGTCACCAGCACGCCGTCACCGTGGCTAGAGCGCAGGGCAACCCAGCGGGTACCCTCGCGGTTGGCACAATCCTGGGGCATGACATACGGCGTGAACATGTCGTCGACCGTAGTGCGGTAATGACCGACCGGGTTGGCGCGCAGCGAGTCCGGATAGTTCTCGCCCGGGCCGTGGCCATACCACTCGACGGCACGATCGCAACCGGGGACCTCAAAGGAGATGCCGATGCGCGGGATGATATCCGAGTAATCGCCGTAGGGCTCGCCGGAAACCTTGAGGTCGACGCGACCGCTCGGAAGCACGGTGTAGACAAGCTCGACGCGCATGCCGAACGCACGGACGGGAGGAGCGATGCGTTGGCTCACGGTAACGACGACCGCATTGCCGTCCTGCTTCCAAGAAACCTTGCGGGTGGACGTCTGCATTACATCGATGAAGTTGTCCTTCCACAGGGAGTCGTACTCCTGGGCGTGGTTGTCGACGAGCGGATGCCAAAAACCAACCTGGGGGCCAGAGGCCATGACGTCGCGGCCGGATGCCTTCCACTCGCTCACGGTGCCGTTTACCTTGCTGAAGGTCAGCTCGCCGTTGAGGGAGTGAATGCGAATCTCCTGCTCGGTCTCCTCGACCGTAAGCTCAGGACGAGTGGGAGCCGCAATGGCCGGCGCCGGATGGTTTGCGATGGCAAACTGGCTTGCGCCCAGTTGGAACATCGGCTCGCACCAGACGTGAGCGGCCATGGTGTAGGCGCGCACAGTCAGCAGGGTCTCGCCTACCGCGGCCTCGTGAATCACCAGCGGAAGCTGGACGGACTCACCGGGGGCAACCGCACCGGGCACGAGCGTCTTGCGGCACACTACATCGCCGTCCACCAGGGTCTCCGCCGACAGGCAGACATCCTCGAGGGTGGTGAACCAACGCTTGTTGGTGACGGTCAGCTCGCCTGCCTCGGCGTCATAAGCCATGCGAACCGGGCAGATGACCTGGCCATACTCAGTGAGGCCCGGGCTCGGCTGCTGCCAGGGGAACACCATGCCATCGATGCAGAAGTTGCTGTTGTTGGGGTAATCGCCGTTGTCGCCACCATACATATCGTAGGCAACGCCGTCCTCGGTCACAGCAGCCAAACCGTGGTCACACCATTCCCAAATGAACTGGCCCTGGATGCAATCCCAGCGATCGAAGACCTCCTGGTACTCGGACAGGCCTCCGGGACCATTACCCATGGAGTGGCCGTACTCGCAGTTGATGCGCGGCTTGGGGAACGGATGCTCGCCAAAGTCGTTCATCTGCGAAACACGGGAGTACATCGTGGAAATGACATCAACGGTATCGGCGTTGCGGTCCTCCTCGTAATGGACCGGACGACCATCGAGCTCGTGAGCCTTGGCATACATTGCACGGATGTTGCAGCCATAGCCGCTCTCGTTGCCCATCGACCACATAATGATGCAGGCGTGATTGCGCTCCTGCATCACCAGGCGCTCAATGCGGTCGACGTAGGCCGGCTCCCATGCCGGGTCGTCGGTGACCAGGGCGATATTGCCGATATTCTCGAAGCCGTGGCTCTCCATATCGGTCTCGGCGACCAGCATGATGCCATACTCGTCGCACAGCTCGTAAAAGCGCGGGTCGTTGGCGTAGTGGGACGTGCGCACCGCGTTGATGTTGTGCTGCTTCATGAGCTCCAGGTCGCGGCGCATGCGATCGAGGCCCACGGCGCGGCCCTTGTGATCGTCGTGATCGTGGCGGTTGACGCCATGCATCTTAAAGTAAGTGCCGTTGAGGTAGATATGATTGCCCTCGACCGTCACCTCGGCAAGACCCTGGCGATGCGGAACGTACTCGCTGACCTCGTCACCGTCGTAGACCTCAAACGTAAGGTCATAGAGGAAGGGGTCCTCGGGGTTCCAGAAGTGGGCATCGGTCACGCTGCACTCGGCATGGCCGTCGATGCACTCACCCGTAGCCACCACGTTCTCGCCATCGCTGAGCGTATACACGACGCGGGTAGCGCCCTCGGCCACCGTATCGAGCGTAATCAGAGCGGTATCGCCCTCGCGGTGCGTGCGGAACCTAAAGTCGACCAGGTGCGCGGCGGGGCGCTGCATAAGGTACACATCGCGGAAGATGCCCGAGGCCCACCACATATCCTGGTCCTCGATGTAGCTACCATCGCTGTACTGCAGAACCTTGACCGCAAACAGGTTGTCACCCTCGACGAGCGCGTCGGTCACGTCGAACTCGGCGGACAGGCGCGAGCCCTTGGTCATGCCGATAAACTGGCCGTTGACGTACAGCTCGCCATAGCTCTCGATGCCGTCAAAGCGAATGATCTCGCGAGCGCCGGCAGGAACGGCGGGAAGGTTGACGATGCGCTGGTAGACGCCCGTGGGGTCGTCGGAGGGAACGAACGGCTGGTCCACCGGGAACGGGAAACCCTCGTCGGTGTAGGCAAGGTTGCCATAGCCGTCCACCTGCCACAGGTGCGGAACCTCCACGTGATCCCACTCGGGCTTGTACGTGGAGAGTTCCTCGTTGGAGACGGCAGCGGGGCCCTCAAAGAGGCGGAACTGCCACGAGCCGGACAGCTGGACAAACCCGCGCGACAGCTCACGGCTGTACGTTGCAGCGAGATCGGCGGTCTCGTAGCCCATAAAGTACGCATGGGGTGCCAGGCGGTTCCTGTGGGTGAGCGCTTGGTTTTCCCAATCGTTAATGGCGTCCATGGTGATGCTCCTTCGTCATCGTAGTGATTCTTGTGCAACCGGTTGTCCTTATCTTACGGGCGATGCAAAAAGCTGTGCAACCGGTTGTCCGCTGAACGGTCGATTTGACCGGGTTAACGGTGCAACCGGTTGTACAACCGCGACACTTATGTCACCCTGAGTATCGAAACTCAGCGCAAGACATCGTTCTTAAGCTCGTAGGCAACCGCCACGCCCGCAGATATCTCCCCCCATACGAGGTGTATTCGATTGCGGCTTGGTTGCAAAACGACGCCGGTCACCGGATATCATGAACGCTGTTCAGACGCACTATAGTAAGCTGTATCCGCACCAGCCCGTATCAGTGACAACATCGACCGCATTTTCCAGGAGACGCCATGACCCAACCAGTTCGCACCGCACCTACGCTTGCCGAGGTTGCCGCAGCTGCCGGCGTGTCGCGCTCCACGGCATCGCGCGCTCTCAACGATTCGCCCCGCATTAGCGAGGAAACCAAAAAGCGCGTCCGCGCGGCGGCCAAGGAAGTCAATTTTGTCCCCAACGCTCGTGGCCGAGCGCTCGCTGTCGGGCGCACGGAAATCATCGCCGTGCTCGTGACCGAGCCCCTGAGTGAACTCTTCAGCGACCCCACCTATAGCGAGTTTTTGAGCGGCATTACCGAGGAACTGTCGGAGTCGTCCTATCTGCCCGTTATCTTGCAGGCGTCTTCTACGCATGAGCGCAACCGCGCACGCGAGCACTTTGAGCGCCGCTCGTTCGACGCCGTGATCGACGTCTCCCCCTACAAGGGCAGCGAGCTGCTCGAGGTGCTGCGCGAGCTGGGCGTACCCACCGTGTTGTGCGGCCAGCTCGAGGGCCACCCCTATCGCGATGTGTTCTCGACGGTCTACTCTGACGACGAAGAGGGCGGACACTTTGCGGCACTCGCCATGAAGGAACGCGGGCGCAAAGATATCGTCGCCGTGTTGGGACCGCAAGACAACCCCGCTGTTGTCGACCGCCTGCGCGGCTACCGTGCCGTCTTGGGCGAAGACCTCCCAGACGCAAACGTTATCTATACCGGCTGGAACAGCGGAGACGGCTATCAGGCCATGCACCAGATTCTCGCGCGCGAGATCGCTTTCGATGGCGTGCTCTGTGGATCGGACCGTATCGCGGCTGGCGTCATCACCGCACTCAACGAGGCAGGCCTATCCGTTCCGGCGGACGTTTCTGTCGTCGGCTTCGACGATCACGAGATTGCGGCGTGCTGCGTCCCCGCGCTCACGACCGTCCGCCAGCCCCTGCGCGAAGAAGGCCACATGGCCGCCAACATTGCGCTCGACATGATCAAGGGTGCCGAGCCCACCACCTCCGTGATGCACATGCAGCTGATCCAGAGAGACTCGCTATAAGAAACTGGGCCGGGCTTTCCGCCAGACAGTTGTTGCGGAAAGTCTATCCCGTTTTGAGCGCTCATTCTGGGGCACAGTTTCCGTTAGACAGCTCAACCGGAAACTATGCCCCATTATTTTGCCGAATTCTGGGTCGCGTTTTCCCAGAGGACCCCCTTTGGGAAAGCGCGACCCGTTCTGGACGCAGATTCCGGGTTGCGCTTTCCGTGACGCCCGGTCATCCCATGCCCTCACAATCTCGGCGTATAAAAAACGAGGGAAGGCACACGTCCTTCCCTCGTTGCGGGCAATATGTAGCCGCTCGCCTACATCAAGCGCAGGCTGACGTCCTTGAGCTGGGCGCCGGAAACGGCACTCGGGGCGCCCGACATGAGGTCGGAGCCGCTGGCCGTCTTGGGGAACGCCATGACGTCGCGGATGGAGTCGGAACCGGTGAGCAGCATGCACACGCGGTCCAGGCCCAGAGCGAAACCGCCCATCGGGGGCGCACCAAACTTGAGTGCCTCCATGAGGAAGCCGAACTGAGACTCGGCACGCTCCTCAGTAAAGCCCAGGAGCTTGAGCATGGACATCTGCATCTCGGCGTTGTGGATACGCATACCACCGCCGCCGGCCTCAAAGCCGTCCATGACAAAGTCGTAGGTGCAAGAACCGGCTGCCAGCGGATCGGCCTCGATCTTGGCGATGTCGGTCTCGGTCGGCAGAGTGAACGGCTGGTGCTCGGCAGCATAAGCCTTGCGGTCCTCATCCCAGTGGAACAGCGGGAAGTTGACGACCCACAGGAAGTCGTGGCCCTCGCGCTTGATCTCGAGTGCGTTGGCCATGTGAGAACGCATGCCGCCCAGGATCTCGTCGGAGAGCAGGCGCGGGCCGGCGGCGAACATCACAAGGTCGCCGGGCTCGACGTCCATGCGCTCGCGCAGAGCCGCCATCTCCTCGTCCGAGAAGAACTTGACGATGGGGCTGTTGATGGAGCCGTCCTCGCGGAATGCGATCCAGGCCAGGCCCTTGGCGCCAAACGTGGAGGCCACGCCGGCAAGCTTATCGATCTTGGCACGTGCCCAGGCGCCGGCGCCCTTGGCGTTGATGGCCTTGACGACAGAGCCCTCCTCGTTTGCGGCAGTCGCAAAGACCTTGAACTTGGAGTTGGCGAAGATGTCGGTCAGGTCGACCAGGTGCATGCCATAGCGGGTATCGGGCTTGTCGGAGCCATAGGTGTCCATGGCCTCCCAGTAGTCCATACGACGCAGCGGCGTGGGCATCTCGACGCCCATGCGGCCGAAGGCGTCGGCCAGGACCTCCTCGAGCGCGCTCATGACGTCGTTCTGGTCCACGAAGGACATCTCGATATCGACCTGGGTGAACTCGGGCTGGCGGTCGGCACGCAGGTCCTCGTCGCGGAAGCACTTGGCAACCTGATAGTAGCGCTCGACGCCACCGACCATGAGCAGCTGCTTCAGGAGCTGCGGGGACTGCGGTAGAGCGTAGAAGTTGCCCGGCTGAATACGGCTGGGAACGATGAAGTCGCGGGCGCCCTCGGGCGTGGACTTGAACAGGGAGGGCGTCTCGACCTCCATGAACTCACGGTTGTGCAGCGCCTCGCGAATGGCAAAGGTAAAGTCGGAGCGCAGCTTGAGGTTGGCCATCATCTCGGGACGACGGAGGTCCAGATAGCGATAGCGCAGGCGGGTGTCCTCGCTCGTCTCGATGCCGTCCTCGATCTGGAACGGCGGGGTGACGGACGTGTTGAGCACCTCGGCGTGGTCGGTCAGGACCTCGATCTCGCCGGTCGCGAGCTTGGTGTTGGTGGTCTCCTCGCCACGGGCGCGCACGACGCCGTGGATCTTGATGGGCCACTCGGGACGCATGGTCTCGGCGATCTTAAAGGCATCGCCATCGGAGTGCTCGGGGTCGAAGGTGAGCTGCGTGATGCCCTCGCGGTCGCGAAGGTCGCAGAAGATAAGGCCGCCGTGGTCGCGGCGACGGCTCACCCAACCGGTGAGGGTGACCTCTTCGCCCACGTTCTCGAAGCGAAGCTCGCCGCAGGTACGGGTGTGCATGGAATGCTCATCGATGGGACGGGTCTGGCTCATACCAGTGATCCTCCTTTATGGATCTGTGCCGCCCCGTGTCGTTCCGGGCGGCGTCGTACAGATTTGCCCAGCCTGCGTAAACCGCGCAGCCGGACATGGCGTTCTATCTTATCGCACCCGCGTCGATGTACCACGAAAAAGTAGCTCTTGCCCAAAGACTTGACGGAGACGAAACAATTGACGCACCGCGGCACCCGCCCGCGCTATTCACGTGCGACAATATGCCCCAATACAACTGCACTCGGAAAGACCCGCCATGACTGCACGCCTCATCGTTATGGATATCGACTCCACGCTCATCAACCAGGAGGTCATCGACCTGTTGGGCGAGGAGGCAGGCGTGGGCGGGCAAGTTGCGCAGATCACCGAGCGCGCTATGCGCGGCGAGCTGGACTTTAAGCAAGCGCTCGAGGAGCGCGTGGGGCTGCTCGCCGGCCTGGACGAGAGCGTGTTCGAGCGCACCTTTGAGCGCGTGACATTTACCCCCGGCGCGTTAGAGCTTGTGCGCTCGGCACACAGCAAGGGCTGGAAGGTCGGCGTGGTGAGCGGCGGCTTCCACGAGGTCGCTGACAAGATCGTAGCCGCCGCGGGTATCGATTTTTGCCTGGCCAACCGCCTAGAGGTCGTGGACGGCAAGCTTACCGGTAAGTTGGCTGCCGACATTGTGACCAAGGAGTCCAAGCTCATCCAGCTGCTGGACTGGGCAGTTGAGTGCGGCGTCGACATGGCCCACACGGTCGCTATTGGCGACGGGGCAAACGACATCCCCATGATCCAGGCCGCGGGCACGGGCATCGCGTTTTGTGCCAAGCCCAAGACGCGCGAAGCCGCCCCGTTTGCCATCGACGAGCGCAACCTGATGCTCGCCATGGACATCATCCTGCGTGACTAGCCGTTCCGTCTAGCAATTGAATCAGTCTGTCCTATAGTTTCCGAACAATTTTATCTTAGTGTTCGGAAACATACCCTTTGAGTGCTAGACTTTGCGCCGTCGAAGGGAACATATATGGATAAGCGAGATCTTGAGCAGCTGCTGAGCGATGTTGCCGGCGGATCAGTCACCCCGGCAGTCGCCCTTACGCGCATCCAGACGGCTCCGACCGCCGATTTGGGCTTTGCGCAGCTCGATCTCTCGCGCGGAGTGCGCCAGGGAGCCGGCGAGGTTGTCTACGGTGCCGGTAAAACCGCCGAGCAAATTGCCGCCATTATCAAAGCATTGCTCGATGCAGACCAGGAGCGCATCCTGGTCACACGCTTAGATGCCGAAAAAGCCGCGCGCACCGCTGAGTTTCTCGGCAACGACATCGACCTGGGATATGTCCCGGACGCCCAGCTCGCCTTGGTGGGTGGCAAGCCCTCCCCCACCGGCAACGGACGCGTTGTCGTCGCCTGCGCCGGCACGAGCGACCTACCCGTCGCCGAAGAGGCGGCACTGACGGCCGAGTTCTACGGCAACGAGGTCGATCGCCTCTACGACGTGGGTGTCGCCGGCCTGCACCGCCTGCTCGCTCATGCTGAGGAACTTGCCCAAGCGCAGGTGGTCATCGCCATCGCCGGCATGGAAGGCGCCCTGGCGAGCGTTATCGGCGGTCTGGTGAGCTGTCCGGTCATTGCCGTTCCCACCAGCGTGGGCTACGGCGCGAGCTTTGGTGGCGTAGCCGCGCTGCTCGCCATGCTCAACTCCTGTGCCAGCGGCGTATCGGTCGTCAATATCGACAACGGCTTTGGCGCCGCCTACCAGGCAAGTCTTATCAATCATCTGAGCGCCGGCGCGCCCCGCGCCCGTTAAGGAGCATTCCATGTCCAACCATCAGCACACGCTTATCATCGACGGCACCTCGGGCATCAGCGGCGACATGACCGTCGCGGCCCTGCTCGACCTGGGCGCCAGCGAGGAGCGCCTGCGCGAACAGCTCGCCACACTGCCGGTCGACGGCTTTACGATCGCCGTCACGCGTGCAAACAAGCATGGCATCGACGCCTGCGATTTCGACGTCCAGCTTGCAGAGGAGCTCGAGAACCACGATCACGATATGGCCTGGCTCTACGGCAACGAAGCAGCTGCCGAGCACACGCACGAGCACCACCATCATGACCATGACGAGCACGAACACGAACACTGCCACGAGCATGAACACGTGCACTGCCACGAGCATGATCATGAGGCCCACGACCATGGCCACGAGGACCACCATCACGCCCACCACCATCACCACCGTTCTTTGGCGGACGTCACCGCCATCATCGACGGCTCGCAGCTAAGCGATGGCGCCAAGCGTCGCGCGCTCGCCATCTTTACCGCGCTCGCCGCCGCCGAGGCCAAAGCTCACGGCAAAACGCCCGAGACCGTCATGTTCCACGAGGTGGGCGCCATCGATTCCATCGTTGACATCTGTTCAGTCGCCATCTGCCTCGATGACCTGGGCATCGAGGATATTGTCGTCGAGTCGCTCTCCGAGGGTCACGGCACCATCCACTGTGCCCACGGCCTTATGCCCATCCCGGTACCCGCCGTCGTCAACCTATGCCAAGCAGGCAATATCGCCCTCACGCCCGCACCGGTCGCCGGCGAGCTCGTAACGCCCACGGGCGCCGCCATCGTCGCCGCACTGCGCACGTCCGAGCATCTGCCGGCCCGCTACCGCATCGAGGCCGTCGGCTACGGCGGCGGTAAGCGCCCCTACGAGGGCTGCTCCGGCACGCTCCGTTGCCTGCTTGTTCACGTGGATGCATAGCCATGGATGCCCGCAAAACCAAAAGCCGCGCCGCTATTGTCACGGCGTTTTCCGAGCTCCTTCGCGAGGAGGACTACGGCAAGATCACCGTCGGCGACATCATCGCGCGCGCTCACGTAGGCCGCGCGACATTCTACGGCCTCTTTAAGAGCAAAGACGACCTACTATCCGAGCTCGTGAGCGACATCTGCACCCACGCCCTCGACGACGATGGCACACCGCTCGACGACTCACTCGTGCAGATCGAGCATATTCTCAACAATCTCTGGGAGCGTCGCCAGGGCGTTCGAGCCCTCGTAGCCGGCGCCGGCTCACGCGTTTTCGCCGACTGCTTACGCAAGACCATCATGTCACGAGCAGCCGAAACCGTCCCCGTCGACCCCGCAGGCCCCGCCGGAACCATGGACCGAAGCTTCCTACTACACCACATAGCCTCAAGCTTCGTAGGAATGGTCCAATGGTGGGCCTGGCACAACTTCCAAGCCCCAAAAGAGGACGTAGCCAAAGACTATCTATCAGCCATAAAGCCCCTCTTCAACTAAGCAAGGAGCTCATCCCAAAGCATCGCCCCAACCCAGGCCGCCACGCATCCCAAAGTGTCACTTACGCTTCAACGCCCCCAACAGCAATAAGCCCCTCCCATCCAAATTCAGATATATATGTCGGGTTGCTTGTTCCAACGCGACTAAGATCCCGCAGCTGTCCGCATGGGGTAACTTCCCAGCGCATTCCGCAGGACGAAAGAACCCCCGCCGCACGAAGTGCGCAGCGGGGGTTCTTTCATGTCCGAGGACGCGCTGGGAAGTTACCCCATGCGGACAGCGGACAACTATGTAGCCTTGGACTAGAACATGCCCAAGAAACCGTGCACAAACAGTGCAGCCAGAGCGGCACCGACAAACGGCGCGATGCCAGGAACAAGCAGGCCATACTTCCAGTTGTTGTCGGCCTTGTTCTTAATCGGCAGCACCTGATAGGCCATGCGAGGACCAAGGTCACGAGCCTGGTTCATGGCAAAGCCGGTGATGCCGCCCATGCCCATGCCAACGGCCCAAACGATCAGACCGACGCAGATAGCGAGCATCAAAACGTTCTCGCCAGCACGGTTAGCAGCAGCAAGGATGGCGCTGATGAACACAAAGGTGCAGATAGCCTCGCAGAAGAAGTTACGGGCATAGTTGGTGCCCTCGGTGGTGGGGTTGGTCGAGAAGATGTTGCGCTGAGCAACGGGATCGATGACACCATCGGAAGCCTTGAACTCATCGGCATACATCAACCACGCGATCACGGCACCCGCAAAGCCGCCGAGCATATCGGCAACCATGAAGGGGATGCAGCTGCTCCACGGCACCAGGCCGACGATGCACTGGGCAAGCACCATGGCGGGGTTCATGCACACGGCGCCGCCAAAGATGAACAAGGCGACCGAGATACCAAAAGACCAAGTGGTGATGGCAAACATATGACCAGAGCCCTGATACTTGGTGCCCTTGAGCACGGTATCGCAGTGTACGCCCACGCCAAAGATGATCATGAGGGCCGTTGCGCCGAATTCGCAGAGGAGTTTGGTAAGCATAAAACCTTATCTTTCTTGTCGGTTATAAACGATTCGTTTAGGCCGCACGCTAGTGCTGCGCGACGACAACGCCCAGGCCATCGGGAATGACGGCCACCTTGGCGTCAGCACCCTTCATCTCAAAGGCGAGCTTGAGCGCCTCCTCGAGGGTGTTAACCGGCGTCATGTGCATATCCTTAATCATCTGGTGATCGCACAGGTCGGTAACCATGATCACAGGGTGATGTGCCAGGATGCGGGCGAAAATCTGGCTCGTCCACTGATCGGGCAGGGTCTCGTCCTTGGGACGATCGATGCAGGCACGCTCAAACTCTGCCGGATCGTTGTCAGCGATGTTGTGATAGAAGCCCTCGCCACCGTGACCGTCGGCACAACCGGCAACGTCGATAATCACACCGCCCTCGGGAAGCGTGGCCTCGGCAGAGCACATGCCCTTCACGGCCTGGTAGATGTTCTGGTCGAGCGGGTAGCCGCCGTTGGTGGTGATGGCAATCTCGCACTCGACGGACTCAACGCCGGCAAGGCTCTTCACGAACTCGCAGCCAGCCTCGTGTGCCTTGTGAATGTCGCCGGCGAAGGAGCCGATGACCTCATGCTTGCCGTTGAGCACAACGTTCAGCACAAAGGCAAGGTGAGCCATCTCGGCAGCGGCAAACATGTCCTCGCTCACGTGGTTGTGGCACAGGTTGCCGGCACGCGAATGAGAATCGTTCACAAACTGACCGTTGTGGTTGTACATGATGGTCTTGTAGCTGGCGATGCCAGGCAGGACGGACTTGCGGCTACCAGAGAAACCGGCAAAGAAGTGCGGCTCAATAAAGCCCTCGGCAAGCAACAGATCGCAGTCGGCGGCAATCTTGTTGATGATGCACTCGCCACCAGAAGGCAGGGTGCCGATCTTTTTCATCATGCTGTCATCAGTCGCAACGTGCATAACGATTTCCTCGTTGGCAACGATTTCCTCGCCGTATTTGTTGACGAGTTCCTCGTGCGTCGACGGACGGTGCATACCCGTAGCAACCAAAATACGCACACGAGCCTCGGGCGCAGCGGAATGGATGTGATGCAGCAGAATAGGCATCGTTACACGCGAGGGAACGGGGCGCGTATGGTCGGAGCTAATAATGACAATATCCTTCTTGCCAGCACAAAGCTCCTCGAGCGAAGGCGAGCCATAAGGGTTGGCAAGCGACTCTTCTACCAGCTCTTCCTGCGATTTCGTGGTCTTAAACTCGTTTTGATGACCCTCCATCACACCCGCGAAGTTCTTATCCTCGAGCTCCAGATGCAACGTCTTGTGGTCAAACGGCAGTTCACATTCAAACAATGACGAGCGCCCTCTTCCTTTTCAACTGACACACTAGATAAACCGTTGGAAGGATACGCCGCTCACCGAAAAACACCACCGTCCACCGACTCATTAACACAACGTTCATATTTGACCCACAACAAAACGGCCGCGACCCCAAACGGGACCGCAGCCGTCACAGCTGTAAGGCGAGAAGCACCAAATGCATCTCAATCCCGATCGATAAGACGCGAGGCGCGAAGCGCCAAACGCGCCGCCGGGACAAACCCCATCCAAAACGCGCGAAGCGCGCCAGCTTTTCCCAGCCAGTAATCCGCCGAAGACCGGACATCGCAGGGCCCGCCATTAGTTTACTTTTAGGCACACTCCGCAGGACGCAAGAAGCCCTCGCCGCACGAAGTGCGCAGCGAGGGCTTCTTGCATGTCCGAGGACGTGCCTAAAAGTAAACTAATGGCGGGCCCGGACGACTACAGGGCTATCGATTACCCCGTGTTCTGCAAACCTGCCGAGACGCCGGTCACAGTCGAAAGGATCAGGCTCATGTACTCGGCCTTCTTCTCCTCGGCCATCTCGTCCTGGTTCATACGAACCTCGCGAAGGGCGCGGACCTGTGCGATGGACAGGGCGTCGACGTAGGGGTTACGGACGCGAACGGCGCAGCCGAGCACGCGACGGCGCTGAAGCGGCCATTCGTCACCGACGATGGCAAGGACCCACTTACGCGTGAGCTGCATCTCGGTGAAGACCTTCTCGGACAGATCCTGGCGATCGCCCAGGTGCAGATACATCTTGGCGATGCGCTGGTCGGTCTTAGCGATCGACATCTCGATGTTGTCGATAAAGGTGCGGAAGAACGGCCACTCCTGGTAGGCAGCCTTAAGCTGGTCCAGATCGCCAAACTGCTCGCAGGCGGTACCCAGGCCGTACCAAGCGGCCAGATTGATGCGCGCCTGGCTCCAGCTGAAGATCCACGGAATGGTACGCAGGTCGTCGAGCGACTTGGCGCCCAAGCCGCGCTTGGCGGGACGCGAGCCGATCGGCAGCAGACCGACCTCGGTCAGCGGCGTCACGGTCGAGAACCACGGTGTAAAGTCCTCGGTGTTCAGCAGGTCCAGATAGCGCTCGTGGCTTGCGGCGTTGAGCTTCTCGGCCATATCCCAGAACTTCTGCGTGGTCTCGGTGTTGATCTTCTCGACACTCGGGGCCGACTGCAAAAGCGTTGCGGCGGCAACGGACTCAACATGGCGCTGAGCCAGCGTACGGTTGCCGTAACGGGCAAAGATGACCTCGCCCTGCTCGGTGAGCTTAAAGAAGCAGTTGACCGAACCCTTGGGCTGCGCCAGCACGGCCTTATTGGCCGGGCCGCCGCCACGGCCCACGGCACCGCCGCGACCGTGCATGAGCACCAGGTCGATATCGTTCTTCTCGGCCCACTTGGCGATGCGCTCCTGTGCGGAGTGCAGCGCGAGCATGGCCGTGGTAGGACCGGCATCCTTGGAGGAGTCGGAGTAGCCCAGCATGACCTCCATGCGGCGGTTGGTCTGGGCAAGGCGCTTTTGCACCACGGGCAGCGTAAGCATCTGATCGAGCACGTCAACGCAGCCCTCGAGGTCCTCGAGCTGCTCGAACAGCGGGATCACGTCGAGCTCGGGGACATCCTCCTCGTGTGCAAAGGACAGGTGGGCAAGCTCAAAGACGTCGGCCACATGCTGAGCGCTCTTGGTAAACGAGATGATGTAGCGGTGCGCCATCTTCTTGCCGTAGCGCTTTTGGATGGAGCCGATAGCGCGGAAGGTATCGATGACCTCGCGCGTCATGGGCTGCAGGTCGCCATGGATACCGTTCTCGTGGATATCCTTAAGGGCGCGGGCATGCACCACGGAGTGCTGACGGAACTCCATCTCGACCATATGGAAGCCGAAGGACTCGACCTGCCAGATGATGGTTTGGACCGGGCCGTAGGCAGCACGGACGGCACCGCAGGCGGCCAGCGAACGCTGGACGACGCGCAGGTCATCCAGGAACTCGTCGGCGCTGTGGTACATGGTGTCGGTGATACGACGGACGGTGGCGTTCAGGCGGTCGGCCATGACGAGCATGACGGCGCGATGCGGCTCGTGCTCGGAGATCAGCTCGGCGCGGGCCGTGTAACGAGGGCTCATCTCGACCTGATGGTTCCACAGGTTAATGAGCTCGGCCGACGGCTTGCTGTAGGTAGCCTCGAGCGTGAGGTTGCGGCCGATGTGGCGGCACTTGTCCTCGAGCTTGAGCACCATGTGCGTAAAGTACTTGGCGGCGACCTCACGGCTCACCTTGGCGGTGACGTTGGGGTTACCGTCGCGGTCGGAACCGATCCAGCTGCCGGGATGGAAGAACGCCGGGCACAGCGGCGGCACAGTACCGGCCTTGTCGCCCAGCACCCAATCGTCAAAACGACGATAGATAACGGGGATAACGTCGAACAGCGTGTTATCGAAGATGTCGATGATGGTATCGGCTTCCTCGACCGGCGTGGGCTTCTTGAGCGCGATGGGACTCGTACGCACCAGGGCGTCGATCTCCTGCAGCATATGGCGCTCGTTCTCCACCAGGTCGGAGCCGCCCAGACGCGGACGCTCCTCCAGCAGGTTGGAGATACGGCGGATCTTGCCCTCGACGGCCTTACGACGGGCCTCGGTGGGATGTGCGGTAAAGACAGGGTGGAACTCGAGCTTGTCGAGCAGCTCGTTGGCACCCTCGACACCCAGCTCATTCACCAGCTGGTGATAGGCAACGGTAAGCTCGTTGGCAGGATCGACCTCGGTATCGGTCGACGCACCGGCCTCGCGCTCGCGCAGCTGCGCCACACGGTAGTTCTCCTCCGACAGGTTTGCCAGATGGAAAAAGCTCGTAAAGGCGCGAACGATGACCTGCTGCTTATCGAGCGGCAGGCTGTCGATCAAATCGACGACCTCACGAAATGCCACGGCAGTGGGCTCGTCGGCGGTGGGCACGCCCTGCTCGTCGACGGCTTCGTCGGCAGCGCAGGTACCGGGGTTGCCGGCATTGACCACAATCTCGGCTGTCAAAATCTTGTCGAACAGGTCCGCGATCTCGGGATCATACTCGCTAAGCACACGGCGCTCCAGGCGCAAGAACAGCGCCAGATTGTCGCGCAGCTCCTCGGGGATCTCGATCTCGGCGAGACGCTCCCTGGACTCGGCATTCGAGCCGATTCGGTTAACGAGGCGGTTGACCACGGCAGCGACGCGCGCCGCGGCTTCGGGTACAGACTGGTTGCTTAGGTTCTCAGCCACGTTTCCTCCCATTCCTCCTTCTATGCACGTAACATGCGGTATTCATTATAGGCGCTTGAGAAATACTTTCGACACTGATTGCGCTTTACCACACAAAAGTATTTTCTGCATTGCAAAGGTTTTTGCCCTAAATGGTCGTATTTCTCGGTGGGCGGCATACGTAAACGGGGGCATTCCGCATAAAAGCGAAACACCCCCGTAACAATCGTTCGCCGCAAGCGGGACGTGTTAGCGGACCCGCAGCTCAAAAATCATACGCTACAGGCGCTCGCGAACCGCCTCGACAACGTTGGCCAAATCGACCAGCACCTCGTCATGACTCTCCATGTCGCGCACCTTGACCTTGCCGGCGGCAAGCTCGTCGCCACCCAGGACCAAAATGAGCTTGGCGCCCACCTTGTCGGCCTGCTTAAACTGAGCTTTGAGCGAACGACCCTGGTAGTCGGCCTCGGTCACGATGCCAGCGGCGCGAAGCTCCTGCGTGATGGCAAAGACGTTCTGGCGCAGCTCCTTGCCGGCATTGGCAACGTAGACGCACGGGGCCTCCTCGGCACCCAAGTCGTTACCAAAGGCCTGAAGGGCCAGCAGCGCACGCTCAAAACCGACAGCGAAGCCGACGCCTGCCGTGGGCTTGCCACCCTCGAGCTCGACCAAGCCGTCGTAGCGACCGCCGCCACCGATGGAGCCGACACCGGCACCGGGAGCCTCGACCTCAAAGACGGTACGGGTGTAGTAGTCCAGGCCACGCACCAAGGTGGGGTCCTCGACATACTCGATACCCGCCGCATCCAAATAGCGCTTGACCTGCTCGTAGTGCTCGCGGCACTCGTCGCACAGGTTGTCGCCCATCAGCGGGGCGTCGGCCATAATCTCGCGGCAGTGATCGTTCTTGCAGTCGAAGGCGCGCAGCGGGTTGAGCTCGGCGCGCTCGCGGCACTCGTCGCACATCTCGTCGGCGTGATCGAGGATAAACTGCTTGACCTGCTCGCGATATGCCGGACGGCACTGCGCATCGCCCATCGAGTTAATAAGCAGACGGAGCTTGGACAGATCGAAGCCCAGGCGCTTGTAGAACTCCATGAGCATGATGATGCACTCGGCGTCGGCAGCCGGATCGGGAGCGCCGAGCCACTCGATGCCCACCTGGTGGAACTGGCGCAGGCGTCCCTTCTGGGGGCGCTCGCCACGGAACATGGCCTCGGCGTAATAGGCCTTAAACGGCGTAGAGCCCTGGGGCACCAGGTTGTTCTCCACGACGGCGCGCACCACACCGGCCGTGCCCTCGGGACGAAGGGCCAGGCGCTGCTTGGGCTTAAGCTTGGTGTCGGTTCCCTCGGTAAAGACGCGCTCCAGGTTGGCGCCGCTAAACACACGGAACATCTCCTTGCGCACGACGTCGGTCGACTGGCCGATACCGTGGACAAACACGTCAACCTGCTCGATCGCGGGCGTCTCGATGGGCTTAAAGCCAAACGGCTCGAACACGCCGGCAGCAATCTGCTGCATCTTTTGCCAGGCGCGCATCTCGGCGCCGATAAGGTCGCGGGTTCCCTCCGCCTTCTGTGCCTGCATGGGCAAACACCTTTCTTTTGTATCGCGTCATAGGTAGTGGACATTATACGGCACAAACACAAACAGCGGCGGTGCGTCTGACCGAACGAGGGTATGGGGACTCGTTCGGCCTGACGCACCGCCGCTGTTTGCGATCCGTTTTCCTCCGTCCCCTTCGGATCACGCGACCCCTTGGGGACGGAGGAAAGCGGATCATTTCGTAGGCCCGTGGCCGCCTTGGAAACCGAATGATGGTACGAGCATCCATTCGGCTTCCAAGGCAGCCACGGGCAGAACGGGGCGAACGGAAAAGAGCGACGGGCGTCTACTCCCCCGCCACGCTCGCGCGCAGCTTGGCGGCGATGGGCTCGGATGCCAGCAGGAACACGAGCATGACCGCGGAGCACGCCAGGCACACAATCCAGGTGCTCGCAAAGGAGCCCGTGGCATCGAACAGCACGCCCGAGACGATGGCGCCGGTAGTGCCCAAGATTGCCTTGAAAGACAAGGGCATAGGCCTTATGGCCATGCCCGCAGGCTTGAAAGGCAAGGTTGGGCACTACCGCTGGTCGGCGATATAGCCCAAAGCGACTGCCGCATAAGCCGCGGCGCCGAGCGGCAGCTCGGCATCGCTAAAGCGTGCCTTGGGATGGTGCTGAGCAAAATGCTCGTCCGTATCAGTCACGGCAGCGCCCACGGTAAAGTACGCACTCGGGATCTCGCTCGAGATCAACGCGAAGTCCTCGCTCGCCATGGCGTGGAACAGTGGCAAGAAGGCGGACTTGGGCAGCACCGCGCCCACGTAGCCAAGCGACGCCTGCGTCATGTCGTCATCGAGTACGAGCGGGGGAACATCCGAGAGCGTCTCGATAGTCGCCGGCGTACGATAGGTCGTGGCCACGCCTTTGACGACCTCCGCGATGCGGGTCTTGAGGTGCTCCATGAGCTCGACGTCGAAGCCACGCAGCGTTCCCTCGAGCACACAAGTGTCGGGGATGACATTTGCGGCCTGACCGCCGGCGAACTTGCCAACGGTCAGTGCGACCTCCTTGGCCGCCGGCACTTCGCGAGCGATGAGCTCCTGAAGCGCCAGGTGCACATGGACGCCGGCCGTGATGGGGTCGATGCAGATCTCGGGGCTCGAGCCATGGCCGCCCTTGCCCTGCAGCGTGATGCGAAAACCGTACACGCCCGAGAGCGCCGGGCTGCCGTAGAGCACCAGGCCAAGCGGCGACTGGCTATTGACATGCATGGCAAAGGCGACCTGAGGACGCGGGTTCTGCAGCAGACCGTCGGCGATGGCGGCGCGGGCACCCTCAAAGGTCTCCTCGCCCGGCTGGAACAGCAGTTTGACGGTTGCATTGGCGTCGATAAGCTCGGCCTCGCGGGCCTTGAGCAGGCGTGCCGCACCAAGCAGCGCCGTCGCGTGCATATCGTGACCGCAAGCATGCATGCAGCCGTTCGTAGAGGCGAAAGGCTCGCCGGATTCTTCGGCAACGGGCAAGGCATCCATGTCGCCACGCAGCATGATGACCGTACCGGCCTGTTCGTCCGTGCAGACGCCATTGCCCTGGGCCGCGGCGGCACCGACGCCGACAAGGCCCACAACACAGGAACCATCGACGAGCGTGGCAAATGGGATGTCCATCTCGGTCAGGCGCGCTTGAATATACGCAGAGGTCTGCGGGAGGCTATTACCCAGCTCGGGCATCTGGTGTAAATCGTGTCGCCACGCAGCGAGCTCGTCTGCAAAAGCCTGAGCTTCTGCAACAAGACCGTCACCGATAGCGGCCTGCGCCGCCGCGGTGGCCTTGGGCGCTGATTGCGGTTGAAGATCGGACAAAGCTGGTGCCATAGATGCCCTCCAGTATCGTTTTTGCAGCAAGCACTTTGATAGCGTAAAGCGCAAGGTACTACTTTAAGTGCGAGGCATAAAAAATGCCGCCCCGGGAGGGCGGCGCAACAAGTTGTTTACAATTGCGGGCGCGGCTTTCGACGCAAAAAATCGAAGTGAGTCTCGCTCAAGATAATCGACAGGAAGATGAGCGCGAAGCCGGCGAGCAGTCGCGAGGTGAGCGCCTCCCCCATCAGCAGCACCGAGAACAGCACACCCGAAGGCGACTCCATCGAAAGGAGCAGCGAGCCCGTCGAGGCCGGGACATGCGCCAGGCCGACGTTTTGGATGAGCAGAGCCGCGCATGTGCAGCCCACCGAGAGAAACGCCATCGCACTGATAAAGCTCGGCGTCCACACGGACAGAGGCGCTTGGGTCTCGAATAGCAGCGACGTTGCCAGGCTCAGCACGCCGTTGCCCACAAACATCCAAAACGTGATGACGTTGATGTCCATTTTGCGACCGTACTTGGCAGTCACCGCCATCTGGATGGCGAAAAAAGCCGCACCCGCCAGCGTAATGACGTCACCAATGTTGAATTCAACGCTATCGAGTGCGACGAGGCCAATGCCCGCTAGGCACAGCAGCGCGGCACCCAAGTTGTAGCGCGTGAGCTTTTCGCCGCTCAGGAAATAGCTCGCAAACGGCACAAGGATGCAATACGTGCCCGTCAAAAAAGCATTCTTGCCCGCCGTAGTATGTGCCAGACCGACCGTCTGCAACGCATAGGCCGCCCACATGAGCACGCCCATACTCAGGCCAACGATCAGGTTGCGAGCGTTGAGGTGCGCGATGATGCGCTTGTGGAAGACGACAAACATGACCAACGCTGCGGGCAGAAAGCGCACGTAGAGCAGTTCAAACACCGGAATGGTGCCGAGTGCGTCCTTCATAGTGGTAAAGGAGTAGCCCCAGATGACCGCCACCGAAAGGAGCAGAACCTTCCAGAACAGCGGCGAGCGAGCGCCGGCGCCGCGGGAGGTGCCGCCCGCGCCCAGGTCCTCGCGAGCAACAGGGCTATCGGGCAAGTTTTCGATTTCGTTGGCAGCGTATTGGGCCATGGAACATCCTCACACTCAAACTGGGCGTGGTGTCCGCACGCGTATGGCTGCGTGCCGCCTCATGGTCAAATAAAAACGGGGCGCACCGGACCCCCGGCACGCCCCGCTACTGTATCAACAACCAAGCGGCACACGCAATTCACTACGCTAAAGCATCGGCAGAGCACACCTCGATGTTCCGGTAACGCCACGCTGTTGCGCTAGATTAATTTAGTACTCTCCAGCTTTTCGATGATCCAGTCGTTGGCTTTGATGACCGGGCGGCGGAAGACGACGCCCAGGGCCAGCGACGGAATCAGATAGCTCGCCAGAATGCCCAACTCAACCCAGTACTCCATATGGTAGGCACCGGCCATGGCGGCGTGCATGGCGTTGATGCCGTGGGTAAACGGCAGGAACGGGTAGATCGCCTGGAACACGGGGCCGGTCATCTCGATGGGGAACGTACCGCCCGAACCGCCGACCTGCATGACCAGCAGCACGACGGCGAGGGCCTTACCGATATCTCCAAACGATACCGTAAGCGTGTAGACGATATTGGAGAACACGAGGCTCGCGACCCAGCCGGCAAGCACAAACTGCAGGGGGTTGTCGCACTGAATGCCAAAGAACAGGATGTCGCCCGCACACACGAGCGTTGCCTGCAGCAGAGCCAGACCGCCAAAGAACAGGTAGCGACCCAGGTAGATCTCGTGCAGGCGCACGGGGATGAGCTCGTTGATAAGCTCATCGTCAACCGAGACCTTCATCATGGCCGCCAGAACAATCGAGCCCACCCACAGCGACAAAATCGTATAGAACGGCGCCATGGCCGAGCCGTAGTTGCGGATCGGGTAGACCGGCTTGCGATCGAGCGCAACGGGGCCGGAAAGCGACACGGCGAGGGCATCGGGGTCGCTGCCAATCATTGTCTTAATCATGGCCAGGTCACCCGATATCAGAGCGCTATCAAGCTCGTCCTTAAAGGCACTGATCTTGTCCGACGCCTCGCCCAGCTGATCGGAAGCCTTGTTGACCAGCTTTGCAGCCTTGGAGAGACCCTTCGCGAGCGAACCAGAGGCGTCAGTCAGACCGCTCACGGCGCTATCCAAGTCACCCGAGATACCGTTCAGGGAATCCAGAACGCCCGAAATGGTCTTCTTGAGCTCCTTGGCCTTAACCGAGAACGTAGAATCGTAGTCGGACTTGGCACCCGAGATACCCGCCTTGGCATCGGCGATGGCCTGGTCAACCTCGGCACGCGAATTGTTGACCTCCGCCATGCTGCCCGAAAGGGACTTTGCGGTCGCCGTCAGGTCCTTCGCATTGTTACGGTACTCCGCGGCAATTCTGCCCAGCGACGTCGCAGCGGACTTGAGGCCGTCTTTGAGCTTGTCATCACTCACCTGGTCGGCAAGGTTGCGGAGCCGATCGGCCATCGCATCGATATCGTCAGCACGCGTATTGAGCGCAGCTGCGGCTTCGTTGAGCTGAGACACCGTAAGGTCAACATGCTTATTCGCGGCATCGAATGCCTTCGCAAGCTCGGCGGACACGTTGTCGAACGAGTCTGCGCTTCCGTCAATCGCCGCGTCAACGGCATCGCTGGCGGCCTTGAGCGCTTCCTTGGAATCATTGATGCCGCTCTTGGCGTGCTCCATCAGCTGCTTCGTCGACTCATCGACGGTGCCCGTCTGCTTGAGCATACCGCCCGCCGATGTCAGCGAATCGGACGTAGAGCTCAAAATGCCCGCGAGCGACTTCGCGCTCGCCTGAACGTCCTGCAGGTCCTCGACCGAATCGCCCAGCGTAGAGGACAGATTGGCGATAAAGTTGCTCACCTGGTCGGTGCTCATATAGTCGAGCAGGCTGGACACGGTTTTAAGACCGATAGTCGTGATGGTCTTGGTAAAGGTCTCGTTGACCTGACTCTGGACGGCGCTCGAGCCTTTCTCGGTCACGATCTGCGCGATGGCGTTGGCCTTCTGGTTCTCGTAGAACTCGATATCGGCGTGCTTCACCTCAGTCGAGAAAAGCGTCATCATATCGGCGCTAAACGTTTTAGGGATAACGACGGCAGCGTAGTACGCGCCCGACTTAACGCCCTCAATCGCCTTATCGCGGTCGTTGAGGACGA
>CAJKQY010000003.1:0-42041 GCA_905202145.1 uncultured Collinsella sp. | reverse complement strand
GTCGCGCCCTTGAAGTTGAACGTCAGATTGTCCAAATGCGGCCCGCGCAGCGTCGGTTGGTTACGGCGTTTGGTAAAACCGCGTAACCCTAAAGCTCCGTTACTTCAACGCTGTTGTAGACCTCGTCCCAGCGATCCATGACCAGGTGGCCGGTCTTGGGATCCATGGCGTTGAGCTTGCCGCAGGTATTGGCGGTCTTGAGCACCGTGACGTCGTCGGCACCAGCAGCAATCGCATGCGCAAAGCCGGCGATGGTCGAGTCACCGGAACCCGTCGCGTTCACAGCCGCAATCGCGGGCGTCTTAGCGCGGAACGCACGACCCTCATGGAAGCCCACCGAACCGGCAGCGCCCATCGAAACGACAACCCAGGGAATACCGGCAAAGCGGTCATCGGCGGCAAGCGCCTCGCGCAGGGCATCGACATCATCGGTCGTAAAGGACGTACCCAGCAGGCCGTTGATCTCGGTCAGGTTGGGCTTTACGAGCTCAGGCTTAGCGTCGGACTCCAGCGCGGCCTCCAGCGATGCACCCGAGGTGTCGAGCAGCACCTTGGCGCCCGCCTCCTCGGCGATCTTGACGAGCTCGGCATAGTAGCCGGCATCGACACCGCGCGGCAGCGAGCCCGAAAGCGTCACAACGTCCGCCTTCGCTGCGAGCTCGGCAAACTTGGCCGTAAAGGCCTCGAGCTCGGCCGGGGCGATCTGCGGGCCGCTCTCCAAAAGCTCGGTCTGATTACCCTCGTGCAGAATATTCAGGCAAATGCGCGTCTCACCGGCGATGGGCACAAAGTCGTTCTTGACGCCATCGGCATCCATGAGCTCGGCCATATAGGCACCCATGTGGCCGCCGAGCAGACCGGTCGCGAGCACGTCATCTCCCAGCTGCAGCAGCACACGGCTCACGTTGAGGCCCTTACCGCCAGCGGTCTTTTCGGGCGTCACGCGGTTCACGTCGTCGATGATCAACTTGTCGAGCTGATAGCGCGTATCAATCGACGGGTTCATGGTAACGGTCAGAATCATATTGAACTCCTGTTTCCGGGGCACGACACGCGCGGCCCCAAACATACGATAGCTCGTTAAAGGATCTCGATCTCAAAGCCGCGAGTAACGGTCTCCCCCGGCTTGGCCACCAGGCAGCCGCGCTTGTGCTCCAGAATATCGTCCTCGTCGGAGCAGGTGGACAGGCCGCCCCACGGTTCCACGGCCACAAAGTCACCCTCGGGCTTGCTCCACACAATCAGGTACGGCATATCGGGGAACGTCAGGCGCACGCCCTTGTCCTCGGTCTTCTTGGTCAGCGTAACCACGCGGCTCTCGAGCACGTCAAAGATGGTCTCCGCGAAGTCAAAGAGTTCGTGGGTCAGCGGCAGGTCATGGCCAACCATCGGGTTCTTGCTGCGATGCTCAACATCAATCAGGCCCGTCGAGGGAACGGCAGTACAGAGCTCGGCGGCCTCGCGCTGCTCAAAACGGAGCTCGTAGTCGTCATAGGACTCACCTTCGTCGAGCGGGCACTTAAAGCCAGGGTGACCGCCCACAAAGAACGGCATGTCCTCGGTGCCCTCATTGGTCACCTCGTACGACACGGCCACCTTTTCCGCATCGATCGTGTAACGAGCAACGATCTTAAACGGATACGGGTACTGCTCGAGCAACTCGGCATGGTCGGCAGAGCTTAGGCTCAGCGCAACCATGTTGTCGCCCTGCTCCTCGAGCTTCCACTCCTGTTTGCGAGCAAAGCCGTGACGGGCGAGCTTGACCTCGCGGCCGCCCATGGTCATTGCGCGACCGTCACGAAGGCCGCCGCAGATCGGGAAACAAATGGGTGCCTGGCCCGACCACACCGCCGGGTCGCCCTGCCACAGGTACTCACGGCCGTTGGCCGCAATAGAAGTGAACGATCCGCCAGCCGTGCTCAACGCAATGCGGACAGAGCCGTTATCAAGAACAAACTCCATGGGAATCTTCCCTTTCTTACGACAGCCCGTCAAGTCAGTGGGGCTGATAGCAAACCGGCCCGCGCCCCATCACAGAAACGCGAGCCGTCAACGGACTAGTTAATTACGCCGGATACCCGCTAATCATGGTATTCGCCGCGGTCCCACTTCTCGAGGAACTCGTCAAAGAAGTGCGGGTCGGCCTGAGCCTCGGCGTCGGCCTTGTTGCAGGCATCGATCTTGGCGATCAGGGCATCGTGCTCGGGGGTCTTCTCGTAGGGCTCCTCCAGGAAGGCAAGCATGATATCGGCCATCAGGAACTCGCCGGTGATCTTGCCGCCAAAGCCCACGATGTTGGCGTTGAGCTCGCGACGGGCATACAGGGCAGAGGTCATGTCGCGAACCAGGGCGCAGCGGGCGCCGGGAACCTTGTTGACGGCGTTGGTGATGCCGATGCCGGTGCCGCACAGGGCCACGCCAAAGTCGGCCTTGCCGCTGGCAACAGCCTCGCCCACGGCCTTACCGTAGATGGGGTAGTGCGTACGGGTGTGGCTGTAGGTACCGCAGTCGAGCACCTTGTAGCCAGCCTGCTCCAGGCGGTCGGCCAGATAGATCTTCTCGTCCGTAACGATATGGTCGCAACCGATTGCGATGGTCTTCTTCATCAGAACGTCCTTTCGTCTGAATTCACAAGTTGAGGTAGAAGTTCGAGTTCTCGGTGGCTCTCGTTAGGCCATCTTGTTGAGCATGTCGACACGGATCTGGTGACGGCCGCCGGCGTACTGGGCGCGCAGGAACTCGCGGGCGATCTTCTTGGCGACCTCGGTGCCCACAACGCCCGGCCCCATGGTGACCATGCGCGAGCCGTTGTGCTCGCGGGTCATGTAGGCGGAACGCTCGTCGGAAATGTTGGCGACGACCATGCCCTTAATCTTGACGGCGGCCATATAGGAGCCGACGCCGTACTTATCGAATGCGAAGCCCTGGGAATCCTTGTGCTCCAGCAGGTCCTTGGCAACGGCGGTCGCGGAATCGACAAAGTCCGCGGCAGGGGTCTCGGAATAGTCGACGACCTCGTGACCGTCGGCGATGAGCATCTCCTTGATGGACTCCTTCATCGACATACCGTCGGCATCGGAAGCGATTACAACCCTCATGACATCCTCCTTGAGAGATACGCAGGTGCGTAGTTTCTGTTTGGAAGTGTTGAATCGCGTTCAGGTCCGGGCATCTGAATGTGCGGTTCTTCACTGTTCATGTTTATTTGAACACATTCGAACAGTAACTGCAACAACTATTTGTTTATCTTTGTTCTTTTTTGAACAAATACCGTTTACGGATGATTGCTGACCGTTTGGATTCAGGGAGTGCCCGGCTTGTCACGTATTCAACAAACAAAAAGGGCGGCCGAGAACGCATCTCGGCCGCCCTTCTTACGGTTGGTTTTCCAAAGATCGCTTTGCCGCCTACTCAGACTGCCCACCCTTTTTGGCGTGCTTGGACGGAGCACTCAGAAAGCGGCCCGTCAAATAGTTCGCCGGGCCGGAAATATCGATCCCCAGCAGCACGTGTCCCAGCCACAGAAACGCCACGAGCACCAGCAGCGGGATAACGCACGAAGTCACGATCATCACGATGACGCCTTCAATCAGATCGGTCACCTGCTGCACGATCTCGTCGGTCATCTGCTTGGCGCCGCTGGTCACCGACGTAACAAGGCTCGACGCCCCATCAGTCAACTGCTCGAGCACGTTTTTGGACTCCGTGGCCTCGGATTTTTTCTTGTTCGATTTTGAGCTGGTCTCAGCTGACTTGTCCGTGACGTCGGCCGCGTCCGCAGCCTTTTGCTCAGCTTGCTCAATACTTACGCGATACGTTTCATCGACCTTCTGCGACACCCATACGCTCGCGGGCACGAGCGCCATGCCGATCACGGCAACCACCAGCACGCGCGTCGCCACACGGCGCAGAACAGCGCTCGTGCTCCAGCGCCCGTGAATGCCGAGCGACACCGCAAAGAGCACCAACGCAAACGGGATTAAGATGCCCAGGCCAACCGACCACAAAATGGTTAGCAGGTATTTCTCTAGGTAGAGCACGGCAAGCACGATACCAAGGTTGCCTGAAAGCTGCGCGAGCTGCTCGGCAACCGGCGTTCCCGTATCACCCGGCAGCGCGGTAATGCCCGCAGACAGCGCCACGCACGAGGTCGTGAGCGCCAGTACGTTACCCTTCTTTTGGTCGATGACCTCGATGGTGGAGTCCCAAGTTTTGGTATCGGCGAAATGCGGACGAGCTACAAAGCCCGACAGCAGCGCCAGGACCACGAGCGCAACGATAAAGCCAATCTGCAGCTTTTTGTTTGCGCACACGACATCGGACAGGCTGGGCTGCAGCTCGGTTACCGTCGTATGCTCGGTTATCTGGACAGGACGCCCATGAGCCATCTCGCGCGCATCTGTCTTTTGAATCAATCCGTTGTCCGGCATTTGGACACCTCCTCATTCCGGCCTGCATTGCGGATGGAAGTATACCCACCGAGCAAAAATCGAACGGGAGGACGAACGGAGCGCACCAAGACTGCCCCCCAACGACTAGTCGTTTAAGAACGTCCCCAATGACTGTCTCGGGATGAGTTGCGGTGGAATAGGGATTGTTTTGCGCCCGCCGGCCCCTATTCAGTCCCCATTTCACCGCAACTTGGAGGAGGACAGAAAAAGCCCTGCCGCGGGAAGCGGCAGGGCTTTTGGAAAGGGGCTTGGTTGTGAGGGCTCGTTAGGCGAGCTTGGCCTCGAGCTCGGCGATGCGCTTGTAGGCATCGATGGTAAAGCGGGCCTGCTTCTCCAGGATCATAGTGGTCATAAGGGTATCCTGAGCGTGAGCCATGATGAAGGTCATCTCCATCTCGCCGCCGCCGGCCTCCTGCGAAAGCAGCTTGGTCTGCGTGTCGTGGGCGCCGATGAGTGCATCGCTGGCATCCTTGTGCAGCTGCTCGGCCTTCTCAAAATCGCCCTCGCGAGCAGCATCGAGCGCTGCAAGCAGATCGGTCTGGGCGTCACCTGCGTATGCGACAATCTCGAATCCAACCATCGAGATTTCTTCTTTGGTTGCCATATTGCGTTCCTTTCACATATGAACCAATGGAGAGCATCGCGTCCGGGCATACGCGCTGCGTTCTGTATGGCAGAAACATTAACATTCAAACAAAAAAGAACAACGCAAAACATAATTTCAAGCTATGAACGGTCAATTTTCGCCCGTGAACGGTTTCCAAACCATTTCGAACAATATCAAACATGATTAACGGAAACCCAATCAGGACCGCCCCCTAACGCAAATCGCGCACCGTATCGCCCTCTACGAGCACGCCAGGGATCAGCATGTGCTCCACGCCAGACACAACGCCCTCGGCGCCGGCAATCTTGTCAACCGCCCACATGCCGACGCGCTTGTTGTCAAAGCGCACCGTAGTCAGGCGACAATCGGGCACGATGTCGCCCAGACTGTCATCAACACCCACCACGCTCACATCCTCGGGCACGTGCTTTCCGCGCGACTCGAGCCCGCGAATGCAGCCATATGCCATGGCATCGTTGGAGGCATAGATGGCAGTACAGGTCGGATCATCCGCCAGAGCCTGGCCTGCAGCATATCCGCTCTGTGCCGTCCAGTCGCCGCGCACGAGCTGCGGGGGCTCAATGCCATGCGCGCGCAATGTCTCGCGCCAGCCTTCCTCGCGCCGCATGCCCGAAAGCGAGCGCTCGGGGCATGAGATAAAGTGCACAGTCTTGTGCCCCCGCCCCAGCAAGTACTCGACAACTTGACGCGAGCAATCGAACTGGTCGTTATCGACCGTTGAACAGAGCGGGTGCTCCAACATCGTAACGAGCACCGTCTGCATGCCGGGCAGCGGCTCAAAAGTGCCAAAGTCTGCCGGCATGCGGTTCATGATCACGACCATACCGTCTACCGGCAGCGCGCTCATGCGTGACGATGCGCTCTCGAGGGTATACGGATGCCCGTCTACTTTAGTGAGGGTGATGGCATAGCCATGTTTGTCGGCCGCGGCGGCAAAGCCCTCCATACGGTCGAGGTTACCGGTACCGGTAATGTTGAACATGGCGACGCCGACGGTCTTAAACTTACCGCGGCGCAGCGATCGACCGGCAAAGTTTGGGCGATACCCCAGCTCGCGCATGGCGGCACGCACGCGTTCCTTGGTCTCGGGGCGCACGCTGGGCGAATCGTGCACGGTGCGCGAGACCGTCTGCTCCGAGACGCCCGCGAGACGCGCCACATCCTTAACGGATACCGATTTTTTAACAGCGGCCATAGGTCGATCTTTCTATGTCAACGATGCCATTGGTGGCACCCTGCACATTCAAATGAAACGTCTTCTCAAGTATATCCAACGCCTCCCCCACCATACGCTCACCACCCAAAACCTACCGTTCACCGACATTTTTGCTTCCCCGAACGGCTTTTGTCGATCAAATGTTAACGTTGCCATTGTGCAAACACAGAGCCTCCGGGCGGCTCAAACGTTTACGCGCATGGAATCGACGGTCCACAGGCACAGGGACCACCGGTTCGCATCTTTTTTTGTGTCGCAAAATGGCAACGTCAACATTTTGGCAACCGAACGCCAAAAGCTACCATCGTTGCTAACCCACCGACTCTTAGGAGCATTGCATGGAGCAACTCATCGCCATCATCGAAAAGGGCCAGCCCTTTTTCAACGCGATCGCCCGCAACAAGTACCTCAAGGCGATCCGCGACGGCTTTATCTCCGTCATCCCCATCATCATCTTCTCGTCCATCTTCTGCCTGGTAGCCTCGGTCCCCAACATCTGGGGTTTCTACTGGCCCGATGACATCAACAACGCCCTGTGGAAGTGCTACAACTACTCCATGGGCATCCTGGCCATCGCCTGCGCCGCCACCACGGCCAAGCACTTCGCCGACGCTCAGAACCGCGATCTGCCCAAGAACAACCAGATCAACTTCATCTCGTGCATGTGCGCGGCCATCATCGGCTTCTTGCTCCTTTCGAGCGACACCATCGCCACGGACGCTGCCAGCGGTTTCAACACCACCTACCTTGGTTCCAAGGGTCTGCTGACCGCCTTCATCGCTGCGTTTGTGACTGGCATCATCTACAAGTTCTTCATTAAGCGCAACATCACCGTCAAGATGCCCGAGCAGGTTCCGCCCAACATCTCGCAGACCTTTAAGGACATCATCCCCTTCTCCGTCTGCATCACCGTCTTTTGGGTCTTTGACATCGTCTTCCGCGCTGCTTTTGGCTTCTGCTTTGCCCAAGGCGTCATCCAGGTATTCCAGCCCCTGTTCACCGCTGCCGATGGCTACATCGGCCTCGCTGTGATCTACGGCGCCATGAGCCTCTTCTGGTTCGTCGGCGTCCACGGCCCCTCAATCGTCGAGCCCGCCATCGCCGCCGCCCTCGTTGCCAACATGACCGACAACCTGGCTGCGTTCCAGGCCGGCCAGCACGCTTCTGCTGTCCTGACCCAGGGTGCCCAGTACTTCGTCGTCTGCATGGGCGGCACCGGCGCCACGCTCGTCCTGGTCTTTATGTTCTGCTTCCTGGCCAAGTCTCAGGAGATGCGCGCCGTCGGTAAGGCAGCTATCGTCCCCGTGTGCTTTGCCGTCAACGAGCCGCTGCTGTTCGCCGCGCCCATCGTGCTCAACCCCGTCTTCTTTGTCCCGTTTGTCTTTGCCCCGATCGCCAACATCTGGATCCTCAAGATCTTTATCGACTTCTTGGGCATGAACGGCTTTATGTACACCCTGCCCTGGACCGTCCCCGGCCCCATCGGCACCATCATGGGCCTGGGCTTCCAGCCGCTCGCCTTTGTGATGCTCGCCCTTATCCTGGTCGTCGACTTCGTTCTGTACTATCCGTTCTTCCGTGCCTATGACGCCCAGAAGTGCGCCGAGGAGGCCGAGATCTCCCAGGAGGAGCTCGCCGCCAAGAACGCCGAGAAGGCCGCCAAGCTCAACGACGCCTTCCAGGGCAAGGCTGATGCCAAGAGCGTTGCCGCCGGCGCCGCTGCCGAGGCTGTAAAGACCGATGCCGCTCCCGCCTCTACCCCCGCTGCCGAGGCTACGACCGCCAGCGACCTCAACGGCAAGCGCGTGCTCGTGCTCTGCCAGGGCGGCGGAACCTCGGGCCTACTCGCCAACGCGCTGGCCAAGGCCGCCAAGGAGCGCGGCATTGATCTTGAGACTGCTGCCGAGGCCTATGGCAACCACGTTGACATGCTCCCTGACTTTGACCTGGTCGTCCTGGCCCCGCAGGCCGCAAGCTACCTGGCCGACCTGCAGAAGGACTGCGAGCGCGTGGGCAACAAATGCGTCGCCTGCCGCGGCAAGCAGTACATCGAGCTCTCCCAGAACGGCGATAAGTCACTCGCCTTCGTCTCCGAGCAGCTTTCGAAGTAAGTAACACTCAGGGCCAGCCGACCATCCAAGACCGGCTGGCCCTTCGATTTAGACGATTGGATCATCATGTCCGTTAACCCTGCTAGCGTCACCAACCCGCCTGCGCAGTTTCCCGAGGACTTTGTCTTTGGCGGCGCTACCGCTGCTTACCAGGTAGAGGGCGAGACCCGCACCCACGGTAAGGGCAAAGTCGCCTGGGACGACTTCTTGGAGGCCCAGGGGCGCTTTTCCCCCGATCCCGCTTCGGACTTCTACAACCAGTACCCCGTCGATCTGGAGCTGTGCGAGGAGTTCGGCATCAACGGCATTCGTCTCTCCATCGCCTGGAGCCGCATCTTCCCCAACGGCACCGGCGAAATCAACCCCGAGGGCGTCCAGTTCTACCACGATCTCTTCGCCGAGTGCCACAAGCACCACGTTGAGCCGTTTGTCACGCTGCACCACTTTGACACGCCGCTGACCCTCTTTGAGAAGGGCGACTTCCTCAACCGCGAGACCATCGACGCCTTTGTGGACTTTGCCACCTTCTGCTTTAAGGAGTACGCCGACCAGGTGACCTACTGGTTCACCTTTAACGAGATCTGGGCCGACGCCTCCAACACCTACATCGAGGGCACCTTCCCCGGTGGCGTCAAGGCGCATCTGGCCGAAGCCTTCCAGTGCGAGCACAACATGATGCTCGCCCACGCCAAGGCTGTGCTTGCCTTCCACAACGGCGGTTTTAAGGGCAAGATCGGCGTCATTCAGTCGTTGGAGTTTAAGTATCCGCTCAACGAGAACGACCCCGCCGACATCAAGGCCGCCAACAACGAGCACGTGCTGCAGAACCAGTTCTTGCTCGATGCCACCTTCCGCGGCGACTATGCGCCCGACACCCTCGAGTGCGCCAACCGCCTGGCTGCCGTCTCGGGCGGCACCATCGAGATCCTGGACGAGGACCTCGAGATTATGCGCGAGGCCGCGCTCTACAACGACTACCTAGGCGTTAACAACTACCAGTGCCGCTTCTTGAAGGCTTACGACGGCGAGAACGACCTGCACCACAACGGTACGGGCGAGAAGGGCACTGGCCGCTGGCGCGTTAAGGGCATTGGCGAGCATGTGAACAAGCCTGGCATCCCCACCACCGACTGGGACTGGATCATCTATCCCGAGGGCCTGTTCGATCTGCTCGTCTACATTAAGCAGCGCTACCCCAACTATAAGCAGATCTTCATCACCGAGAACGGCATGGGCTACAAGGACCCCTACAAGGACGGTTTTGTGGACGACCAGCCGCGCATCGACTATATCGAGCAGCACCTGCGCTGGTTGCTCAAGGCCATGGAGGTGGGCGTCAACGTGGGCGGCTACTTCCTGTGGAGCCTGCAGGATCAGTTTTCCTGGACCAATGGCTACAACAAGCGCTATGGCTTCTTCTACGTTGACTTTGAAACCCAGAAGCGCACGCCCAAGGCAAGCGCATACTGGTATAAGCACGTGGCGCAGACCCGTCGTCTGGACTAGCGGCTGGCGGGGTCGCCTGCCCACATAACCTGTCCCCATTTCTCAGCCGGGGGCGGCACGTCACACGGCGCGCCGCCCCCGGCCTTTTTGGGCGGGTCCGTTTGTCTCAATCTGTAACATCTAGCCGAGTTTTTGGGTCCTAGCTGTTACAGATTGAGACGAACAGGATTGCTCTTTCCGAAGAATCTAAATCTGTAACACGTAGCCCGCTTTTGACCGTCTACCTGTTACAAATCGAGACAAACGGAGTAGGACCTAACCCCGTATGTCCCTAACAGTCGAGCGTTCGACCAGCGTGCTCGGCACATGAATCGCCTCGATAGACGAGCTCTCTCCAATCGCCGCCTCAAACGCAAGCTTACCGACACCGCGCAAATCAAATCGCAGCGTCGTCAGCCGATTGTGAGGAACAAGTCCCTCGAGTGCATCGTCGATACCAACCACGCTCACGTCGTCGGGCACGGACAGGCCCGCGTTCTCGAGCGCGGCGATAACGCCCAGCGCCATCTGGTCATTTGCCGCAAGCACGGCAGTCGGCGTCTGCGACCCGCCGGCAAGCACCTCGGCCGCAATCCGCTCGCCCATGGCGTACCCACTGTCCGCACTCCAATCGCCACGCAGCATCGGAGCGGCATCGACATGAGCACGACCCAGCGTATCGCGCCAACCGGCCTCACGAAAACGCGAGGAAATCGAGTTTTCCGGACCCGCCACAAACCGCATATTCGAGTGACCATGTTCCAGCAGATAATTGGTCAACAGCTCGCACGAACCATACTGGTCGGAGTCGATCGTCGTGCAGCGCGGATGCGCATACATGGACAGGATGACCGTTCGCACTCCCGGCTGGGGAACAAACTCCTCAAAATCGGGAGCCATGCGGTTCATGTTGAGAATCATGCCGTCGACGGGTCGCTCGACCATGCGGCGCGAGGCATCGGCAAGTGCATAGGGCTTGTCGCCGCCCATCTCGATCATAGTGACGGCAAAATCGTGCTCGCGCGCCGCTTGCATGATACCCTCGAGCGTCGCCAGGTTACCGACACGTGTGATGTTGTACATGCACAGGCCAATAGAACGATACGACCCGCCGCGCAACGCCGCTCCAGCAAAATTGGGACGAAAGCCCAGCTCTTCCATGGCGGCCAGCACACGCTTGCGCGTCTTTTCCGTCACGTTGGGCATACCGTTGACCACGCGAGACACAGTCTGGCGGCTCACGCCAGCGAGCGCCGCAACCTCTGCCGCGCTCGCCGAACGACCATTCCTTGTCTGCTGATCCATGCCTTCCACGCTAACCTGATTCCCAACTATTCCCCGCGCCCATGGCGCATCGTACATACATTGATAACGTGCTCATGATACCCGAGCCATATACCACAACATGAAAACTTCTGTCAATCAAAACCGCTTACCGAACAAATACAACCGTTCGCGGCTGTTTGAAGTTGTTTTATTTCTATACATCCCAGCCGGATGTTAACGTGCTCATTGTCAAATGTTCACGTGCTCATTTTGGTTCTAATCATTTTAAGATAGTGTTTATCGGGCTTTTTCACCGCTGAACGCTAACCAGGGAGCCTCCTGAGCGCAAACGCACAATATCGAACAGCGAGACGAGAGGGTGTATGCATATGTCTTTGCTAAACCGCGTACAGCAGCTGCCGAAGGGCTTTGTTTGGGGCGCCGCAACCGCCGCGTACCAAACGGAAGGTTCCACGAAGGTGGCAGGCAAGGGTAAGACCATGTGGGACGATTACCTTGTCGCCCAGGGTCGCTTTTTGCCCGACCCGGCCAGTGATTTCTACAACCGCTACGAGGAGGATATCCGCCTTTCTGCCGAGCATGGACTCAACGCCATTCGTGTGTCCATCGCCTGGACCCGCATCTTCCCCAACGGCGACGATGCCGAACCCCTCGCCGAGGGCGTTAAGCACTACCACGAGCTGTTCGCCTGCTGCAAAAAGTATGGCGTCGAGCCCTATGTGTCCCTGCATCACTTTGACTCCCCCGCCGCCCTGTTCAACCAGGGCGACTGGCTCAACCGCAAGACCGTCGACGCCTATGTGCGCTATGCCGAGTTCTGCTTCCGCGAGTTCCGCGAGGTCAAGAATTGGTTCACCATCAACGAGCTCATCAGCCTCTCGCACTCCCAATACATCCAAGGCAACTTCCCGCCCAACCATCACTTTGATGTGACGAGCGGCATCCAGAGCCAGCACAACGAGCTCGTTGCCCACGCCCGCGCCGTCAACCTGTATAAGGATCTTGACGAGACCGAGCACCTGGGCGGACGCATTGGCATGGTCAACGTCCTGACGCCGGCATATCCTGCCACCGACTCGCCCGCCGACCAGCACGCCGCCGACCTGTACAACGCCTTCTACACCGACTTCATCATGGACGGCGCCTTCCTGGGTCACTACTCCGCGCGCACTCTCTCACTCATCAACGAGATTCTGCGTGCCAACAACGCCACACTTACGGTTGAGGACAGCGACATGGAGGAGCTCGCCAAGGCGGCGCCCCGCAACGATATGTTCGGCCTCAACTACTATCAGTCGGCGTTTATCGCCGCCTACGATGGCGAGTCCACCAACAGCTTTAACGGCACCGGAGACAAGGGCACCTCGTGCTTTAAGTTTAAGGGCGTCGGGCAGCAGGTCGATATGCCGGGTATCCCCACCACCGACTGGGATTGGCTCATCTACCCGCAAGGCCTCTACGACACGCTCAAGCACATCAGCGCCACCTATCCCAACCTCCCCGTCATCTATATCACCGAAAACGGCCTGGGCCACAAGGACCCCGAGCCCGACGCAAACGGCATCGTCGCCGATCCCGAGCGCATCGACTTTGTCGACCAGCACATGGAGAAGGTGCTCCAGGCGCGCGCCGAGGGCGTCGACGTCCAGGGCTACTTTATCTGGAGCCTGCAGGACCAGTTCTCGTGGGCCAATGGCTATAACAAGCGCTACGGCCTGTTCTACATCGACTTCGACACGCAAAAACGCTACATCAAGCAGTCGGCACTCTGGTACAAGGAGCTCGCCGACACTATGGCGGACGCGCAGTAGCGCATCGCCTCGCTTTCCCCCGAGAAGGGAGCGGCCCTATGCGATACAAACCCAGCCGCTCCCCTCTCTCCCCCTGGGACCGACCCCGCCTGCACCCGGGCTTTTAGCAAGCGGGAGACCATATAGGTTTTCAACGTCCATGCCATTAAGATTTCATGCAAAGAGGAGCGTGAACTATGGAATCGATCGTTAAGTTCTTGGAGAAAGGTCAGCCGTACTTCGACAAGGTCTCTAAGAACATCTACCTTCAGGCCATTAAAGACGGCTTTTTGGCAGCAATGCCCATCATCCTGTCTTCTTCTGTCTTCCTGCTTATTTCGACCCTGCCGGGCGTTGTCGCCACGGTCGGCGGCTTTACGCTGCCCGACTGGTGGAACGTCGACGTCGTGAACTTCTGCAACAAGGTTTACAACTTCACGATGGGCGTCGTGGGCATCATGGTCGCCGGCACCACCGCAAGCGCGCTGACCGGCTCCAAGAACCGCCGCATGCCTGCCGGCAAGGCCATCAACGCCACGAGCACCATGGTCGCCGCCATGTGCGCTATGCTCATCTTGGCCGTTACCCAGACGAGTGCCAAGATCGACGGCGCCGATGTCTCGGTGTTCTTTACCGACAACATGGGCACCAAGGGCCTGCTGAGCTCCTTTGTCGCCGCATTTGCCACGGTCAACATCTATGCCTTCTGCATTAAGCGAGACATCACCATCAAGCTGCCCAAAGAAGTCCCCGGCGCCATCGCCCAGAACTTCCGCGACATCTTCGCCTTCAGCTTCTCCATCCTGTTTGTCGCCGTCATCGACGTTATCTGCCGCACCTGCTTGGCCGTCCCGTTTGCCAACGTCATCTCCACGCTGGTGAGCCCGCTGTTCGCCGCTGCCGATTCCTACGCCGGCCTCGCCCTCATCTGGTTCATGATCCCGCTGTTCTGGTTCATGGGCATCCACGGCCCCTCGGTCGTTAAGCCTGCCCTCAACGCCGCGCTGTTTGGCAACATCACCACCAACCTCGCCACGCTGCAGGCCGGCGGTCACCCCGCCCTCGCCCTGACCGAAAACTTCGGTAACTACATCGGCGAACTCGGCGGCACCGGCGCCACGTTCATTGTCCCGATCATCTTCCTGCTCTTTATGCGCTCCAAGCAGCTCAAGGCCGTCGGCAAAGCCTCTGTCGTGCCCGTGATGTTCGCCGTCAACGAGCCGCTGCTGTTCGCCGCGCCCATCATCCTCAACCCGTACTTCCTGATCCCGTTCCTGTTTGCCCCCGTGGCCAACGTCCTCATTGGTAAGTTCTTCATCGACTTTTTGGGCATGAACGGCTTTATCTATGCCATGCCGTGGGCACTCCCCGGACCGATCGGCACCTTCATCGACACCAACTTCCAGCCGGTCTCTCTGGTCTTGGTTGTCGTCCTGCTGGTCGTTGACTTCTTGATCTACTACCCGTTCTGCAAGGCCTACGACAACGTCCTGTGCAAGCAGGAGGCCGAGACCCTGGCCGAAGAAGAGGCCGAGGAGACCAAGGCCGTCAAGACCGCTGCCGCCCCCGCCGTTGAGGCTCCTGTTGTCGAGACCGCTTCTGCCACCGAGGCCTCCGCAGCTCCGTCCGCCCTTAAGGGCAAGGATCTGAGGGTTCTGGTTCTGTGCGCTGGCGCCGGCACCTCTGCACTGCTCGCCAACGCGCTTAAGGAAGGCGCCGACGAGCTGGGCATCGACATTACCGCCAACGCCGGTGCCTACGGCAGCCACTACGCCATCATGGACCAGTACAACGTCATCGTCCTGGCTCCGCAGGTTCGCACCTATTACAACGAGATGAAGGCCGACACCGACCGCCTGGGCATCACGCTGCTGTCGCCCAAGGGCAAACAGTACATCGACCTCACTAAGGATCCCAAGGGCGCCGTCGCCTGGATCGAGGAAAACCTCGAGGCATAAGACGCTGACACCACCTGCCGCTTGCAGACAATAAATGGCCCGTGCATCGATGTGTGATGCGCGGGCCATTTTGTTTAGACCGCACCCGTCCTCCTGTTCATCTCAATCTGTAACATCTAGCCGAGTTTTTCGGTCCTAGCTGTTACAGATCGAGATGAACGCACAGGCCAAGCCGAAAATCTCAATCTGTAACATGTAGACCACTTTTGACCGCTTAGACGTTACAGATCGAGACAAACGGAATATACCGGACCGAATTGTCTAAATCTGTAACATCTAGCTGAGATTTTCGGCCCTACCTGTTACAGATTTAGACGAACAGGCCGAGCACGTCTACGCCCGCAGGTCCTTTACACTGGAACGCTCGACCAACACGCCCGAGACGAGCGTACGGCTTCTGGAACTCGGGGCTTCCAGACCTGCGACGACCTCGTTAAGCGCACGGATGCCCAGCTCGCGGTGGCGGAACTTCACCGACGTCAGAATCGAGTTGGGAATCGTCTTGTAGAGCTCATCGTCGAAGCCGATCACGGACACGTCGTCGGGCACACTGAGCCCTTTGTCACGTAGAGCCATCATCACGCCGTTTGCCATGCAGTCGTTAGCAGCGAGGACCGCCGTGCAATCGGGCTTATCGGCAAGCACAAGGCCCGCGGCATAGCCACTATCCGCATTCCAATCGCCTTGCAGAGGCTCGGGCGGCTCAATGCCATGCGCCTCGAGTGCCGATCGCCAACCTTTCATACGGCACTGGCTCGACAGCGCTTCTTTCTTACCAGAGACGAAGTACACGTTCTTGTGCCCGCGATTCAAGAAGTACTCGCACGCCATGCGCGCGCCGCCCTCTTGGTCGTCACTGACGGTGGAGCAGGTAGGATGCTCCATCGGCGTGATAATCACCGTCTTGAGGTCTTTCGGCGCCTCAAAAGTATCAAAGTCATCGACCATCTGACGCAGGTTGAAAATCATGCCGTCGACGGGAAGCTGCGACATCCTGCGCGCCGCATCGGCAAGGGTCATCTTCTCCCCCGCCCGCTTTTTGATCATCGTGAGCGCAAAGCCTCGCTCTTCGGCGGCATCGGCGATACCGTCAATCATGTCCACGGCACCGCCCGACAAGTGGAACAGCACAACGCCGATGCACCCGTAACGGCCCAACTTGAGCGAACGAGCGGCAAAGTTGGTTCGAAATCCGAGCGCCTCCATTGCCGAATGGACCTTATTGCGTGTCGACTCTCGCACGCTATCGGGCTCGTTGATCACACGCGAAACCGTCTTGAGAGAAACGCCCGCGGCAATCGCCACGTCGTTCATCGAGACGTTTTTCTTGTCCATCGTTGTCACTGCTTCTCCACTCGATTCTCTATCGCTTGTTTTTTGCGTTCTAGCATACACCACCTGCCTGACTGATAAATCAACCGTTTACCGGACAATATCGACCACTCACCCGTACATCCTTGTTGCTCTTCTAAAAATGTCTTACGTTGTCATTAACGAAATGACAACGTTGTCATTTCGCAATGCCTTCCTTAAGCAGGAAGGTTTCCGGGCAGTCCTGACCATCCATCGACGACCAGTTCCATCCACATGCATCGCGCATCAAGTAGCAAAGGAGCTCTATGGACGCCATCGTAAAGATGCTCGAAAAGCATCAGCCGTTCTTTGAGAAGATCTCGAGGAACATCTACCTCCAGGCTATTAAGGACGGATTCCTTGGGTGCATGCCCATTGTCCTCACCTCTTCGATCTTTCTGCTCATTGCCACCCTTCCCGGCGTAGTCGGCGTCACGCTGTCCCAGCCGCTCATCGACTGGTGCAACAAGCTCTACAACTTCACCATGGGCGTCATGGGCATCATGGTTGCCGGCACCACTGCCAAGAACTTCACGGCTTCCATGAACCGTCGCATGCCCGCCGGCAAAGTGCTCAACGACGGTTCCACCATGGTGGCCGCCCAGTGCAGCATGCTGCTGCTCGCAGTCACGCAGTTCACCACCAAGTTCAACGGCTCCGAGCTTTCGGTCTTCGATTGCACCAGCATGGGCACGCGCGGTCTGTTCTCGGCCTATATCGCCGCGTTCATTACCGTGTGGGTCTATAAGTTCTGCGTCTCGCGCGATCTGACCATTAAGCTGCCTAAGGAGGTCCCGGGCGCCATCGCTCAGAACTTCCGCGACATCATCCCCTTTGGCGGCGCCGTCATCATCTGCGGCATCATCGATGTGGTTGTGCGCAACCTCATGGGCGTTCCGTTCTCCGAGCTGCTCATCAAGCTGCTCTCCCCGCTCTTTACCGCTGCAGAAACCTATCCTGGCCTTATCCTTATCCAGGCAGCCACCGCGTTCTTCTGGTTCATCGGCGTCCACGGCCCCTCGATCGTCCAGCCGGGCATCGACCCCATCCGTCTTGCCAACCAGGCCGAGAACCTGCAGGTTCTGCTGGCCGGTGGCCACCCCGCCCACTCCCTCACCTTTAACATGTCGCTCGTAGGTGAGTTCGGCGGCACTGGCGCCACCTTCATCGTGCCGCTTCTGCTGATTCTCTTTATGAAGTCCAAGCAGCTCAAAGCCGTCGGTAAGGCCTCGATTGTTCCTGTTGCCTTTGCTGTCAACGAGCCGCTGCTCTTTGGCGCGCCGATGATCCTTAACCCCTACATGCTCATCCCCTTTGTTGCCGCCGGCTGCGTCAACGTGAGTGTTGCCAAGTTCTTTATCGACAACGTGGGCATGAACGGCTTCTCCTTCGTGGTGCCTTGGGCTACCCCTGCCCCCATCGGCATCTTCATCACCACGAACTTCCAGCTTATCGCCCTGGTGTTTGTCGCAATCATCATCTTGCTGGACGCCATCATCTACCTGCCGTTCTTGAAGGCATACGATAAGCTGCTCTGCGACCAGGAGGCCGAGCGCGCCGCCGAGCTGGGTCTCGAGTCCGATGGTGCTGCCACCATCACCGCCAGCACCTCTGCGCCCGCTGTCGAGCAGACCGCCGCTTCCGTCGAGCCGACCGCCGCTGCCGCCGATCAGCCCGAGCCCGCCTCCGACGCATCCGCTAAGAAGGATGTCGACGGCCTGAAGGTCCTCGTCCTGTGCGCCGGCGCCGGCACCTCTGCCATGCTTGCCAATGCCATCAAGGAAGGTGCCGCGCAGACCGGAGAGAACATCGCTTCCTCCGCAGGCGCCTATGGCCAGCACACTGCCATCATGGATCAGTACGACGTCATCGTGCTCGCCCCGCAGGTTCGTAGCTACTACAACGACATGAAGGCCGACACCGATCGTCTGGGCATTAAGCTGCTCGCCCCGCGCGGTAAGGAATATATCGACCTTACTCGCGACCCCGCTGGCGCCATCAAGTGGCTCCGCGAGAACCTCGACTAGGTTCCTCCCTCTGTTGGTGCCCGGATCCCCAGTTCGGGCACCTCTCCCTATTCGAATCCCACAGAAAGGATGACTCATGACCAACCCCATGCAGTTCCCCGACGGCTTTGTGTTTGGCGGCGCCACCGCCGCTTACCAGGTTGAGGGCGAGACCCGCACGCACGGCAAGGGCAAAGTGCCCTGGGACGATTTCCTGGCTGCTCAGGGTCGCTTCTCCCCCGATCCCGCAAGCGATTTCTACAACAAGTACCCGGTCGATATCGACCTGTGCCAGCGCTTCGGCATCAACGGTATCCGCGTCTCCATCGCTTGGAGCCGCATCTTCCCCAGCGGCACTGGTGAGATTAACCCCGAGGGTGTTGCCTTCTATCACGAGCTTTTCGCCACCTGCAACAAAGCTGGCGTTATCCCCTATGTCACGCTCGATCACTTCGATACGCCCGAGGCCTTTTACCAGAACGGCGGCGAGGGTTTCCTGACGCGCACGACAATCGACGCCTTCGTCGAGTACGCCAAGTTCTGCTTTGCCGAGTTCACCGAGGTCAAGCACTGGTTTACCTTTAACGAGATTCCCGCAACCGCCGAGGGCAGCTTTATCGTCGGCAACTGGCCGCACGGCGAGAAATACCGCTTGGACAAGGCCTTCCAGCTCATGCACAACATGATGGTGGCCCACGCCAAGGCTGTCGTCGCCTTCCACGAGGGCGGCTTTGAGGGCGAGATCGGCATTGTCCAGAACCTGGAGCCCAAGTATCCCCTCGACCCCAACAGCGCTGCCGACTGCGAGGCAGCTCGCATGGCCGACGTCATCAACAACCGCTGGGTACTCGACGCCACCTTCCGCGGCCACTATGCAGCCGACACCATGGAGGCTGCGACCAAGCTGGCCCATATCGCCGGCGGCGAGCTCGACGTTCGTGACGAGGACATCGCCGCGCTGACCGCCGCGCTCCCCTACAACGATTGCTTGGGCGTCAACACCTACAAGTGCCAGTTCCTGCGTGCCGCCGAGGGCGAAAATGACATCAACCACAATGGCACCGGTGACAAGGGCTCCTCGCGCTGGTTCCTCAAGGGCGTGGGCGAGTCATGCGTGCGCGAAGGCGTACCCACCACCGATTGGGACTGGATCATCTATCCCGAGGGCCTCTACGACCTGCTGCTGCGTATTAAGAACGATTACCCCAACTACAAGAAGATCTACATCACCGAGAACGGCATGGGCTATAAGGACGACTTCGAGGATGGCTTTATCGACGACGCCCCTCGCATCGACTATATGCGCCAGCATCTCGCATGGATCCTCAAGGCAATCGACGGCGGCGTGAACGTCGACGGTTACTTCGTGTGGTCGCTGCAGGACCAGTTCTCCTGGACCAACGGCTATAACAAGCGTTACGGCCTGTTCTACATCGACTTTGAGACCCAGAAGCGCTATCCCAAGGCAAGCGCGTACTGGTACAAGAACGTCGCGGAGACCGGCCTGCTCATGGCCTAACTTTTGCCGCATACCCCCTGTCGGCCGCATACGAATCCCTCCATGGGTTCGCATGCGGCTTTTTTGTTTTGGTGGGCCCGAGCGGATCATTCGTCTCGATCTGTAACATCTAGTCGAGTATTTCGGCCCTAGCTGTTACAGATTTAGACGAACGGGTGGCCCGGGCCGAACAATCTCGATCTGTAACATGTAGACCACTTTTGACCGTCTAGATGTTACAGATCAAGACAATAAGATAGTCAAATCCAAACTTTCCAAGCAGTTATGAGGCATGGTTTCTAGTTTTCGGTATCACGAACATACTTTCGGTATCATTTAATGGTATTATGATATCGAAAGTGTGTTCGTGATACCGAAAGGAGCCGCATGCGCCAGTTCGATTACACCACAGTCCCAGCGGATCTCGAAGCAACTCCAATCACCAACCTCCTCCTCTCGATACGCGAGCATAAAGGCCGACAGCTTGCTCTGAGTCAAGTCAAACCCGAACTTCTATCGTCCCTTATGGAGGAAGCTAAGATCCAAAGCACCCAATCCTCCAACGGACTTGAAGGAATTGTTACCACCCAAAAAAGACTCAAAGCGATCATGGCGTATTCCGCCAAGCCAAGCTCCCGCGCAGAGGAAGAAATCGCTGGATACCGAGATGTGCTGTCGCTTATTCACGAGCAACACGATTCCATTCCCGTAACGCCATCGGTCATTCTGCAGTTGCATCGTGACCTCATGGTACACACAGCAATCTCGTATGGGGGCCATTGGAAAGATAGCGATAACGAAATCATCTCCATCGACGATCAAGGCAATCGATTTGTGCGCTTTAGGCCGCCTTCGGCCCTAGCAACCCCCGGACTTATCGAAGAAGCCTGTCGGTCCCTCAACGACGCCTTATCTCGTCAAGTTTGCGACCCCCTCCTTATATCATTCCGCTTCATCTTCGATTTTGTCAGCATTCATCCCTTCAACGATGGCAATGGCAGGATGAGCCGGCTCCTTACAACGCTGCTACTCGAAAAGACTGGATACGACGTTGCGCGTTACATCAGCATCGAACGACTTATTGAAGACAACAAGGCGCTCTACTACAACGCCCTCGCTGCAAGCTCCGCTGGATGGAATGAAAATCAAAACACCGAAGTACCCTTTATCCGTTTCATGCTCGGAACAACCCTGGCCGCCTACCGACAGCTCGAGCAGCGTACCTTAATTGAATCAAGCACTCGTCCCATGTCGAAGCAAGCGCGCATCGCTGTTCTATTTCAACAGAGACCCGGCGTCATTAAGAAATCCGACATCCGATCCAACTGCCCCGATATCAGCGAGGTTACCGTTAAACGAACCCTCGGTCAGCTTGTTAGTTGCAGCGCAATCGAAAAAACAGGAGCGGGTCGTTCGACGGGCTACATACTCAAAGACGTCCATGCTCTAGAACTATTCTTGCAATCCACAATACCCGATAGCGAGGCCGCAATAACAAAAGAGGCTCCAAAGGATAAGCTCCTTGAACGTGTAAACCACGCCGAGGATGAAAGCAGAGAGGGGCTCTATGAAGACTACGATTCATTCTCAAGGGACATAAAGACGAGATACGGAGTCTAGTCATATCCCAGAATAGCCTCATCCTTGTTGCCCAAAATTATTTGCGCGTCATTTTAAAGCGGTACCCCTGCGCCGGCTGGGGGGCAGAAGTATCGTCTGCCGATCCTGCTGGAGTCGGCAATCAGATAGCGCGCATCGGCCTTGCTAAAGGCGAGCTGCTGGATGCGGCCCTCGTCCATGTTGGACGTGGACACGTCGCCGTCCAGAATGCCGTTGGCACCGATAAACGCCGTGTCAATCCCTAGTGCGCGCAGGGCATCCTCGGCCATGGGGCCCACAAAGGCGGCGGTGCGGCGACGGTACATGCCGCCCACCAGGCACAGGTCGCAGCCCTCGCGCGCCTCGAGCAGGTTAAAGACCGAAAGCGAATTGGTCACATAGATGGAAGGCAGTTTGTCGGTGACTCGGAGAGCGCCAATGCGATCTCACGACGGTTGCGCTCATTGTCTCAATTAGATACTCAACGAAATACGGCCCCGCAGCTCAATAAGCTGCGGGGCCGTACCATACACCGACGAATCAACGACGAAGTGCATCCACTATTTGGCCAGCTCCTGAACGATCCAGTCAATTGCACCTTCGGGATCGTTGGTAAGGTCGATATACTCCTTGCCCCTTGTGGTGAGCAGTTTAATTCCAAGGCGATCGGTATCGGCCTTCATAGCGTCATAGTACATGCGTGCCTGGGGCGCCAGAACAATCACGTTGTACTGATCCATCGTCTCATAGTGGCTTCCCTACGCACCGAACTGAGAAACCAGATCGATACCCTTAGCAGCGGCACCTTCGCGAAGAGCATTTGCCAAGAGAGTCGAAGTGCCGGCACCCTGGCAAAGCACAAGCACGCGGATCTGCTCCGCCTTGTCCTTTACCGCCTCGAGAGCTTTTGCGACATTTTCCTGTGCGGCAATAGCATCTGCATCCGAGTTTCCTGCAGTCTCCTTTGCAGACTCTTCCAAACAAAGCTGATGGTCATACGCCTTGCAGAACGGATAGTAAATCACAAAGTCAACGACCAACAGCACTGCCATCAATACGAGAGAACGCAGATCGAGACCCGTGGTGAGGAACGCACCAATTGGGCCGGGAAGCGCCCACGGCATGGTATACATGGGGGCGTTCATTCCAATGACGTCAATGAAAAATTTACCGATAATGGCGTTGACCATAGGAGCCACTAGGAAGGGCACGAACATATAGGGATTGAGAACAATCGGCATACCGAAGATAACGGGCTCGTTAACTCCAAAAATCACCGGGATAATCGATGCCTTGCCCATAGCTTTAAGCTGCTTGGAGCGCATAAACATGATCAGGATAATAGGAACGATGAACGTGCAGCCAGAACCGCCCAGACCGCCGATGAAGCTTGTAAAGTCCTGCGTGAGAGCAATTGACGGGTGTCCACCTGCTTGGAAAACCTCAAGATTGGTAACGGTATTGCCGTAGAGCGCAGCATTGATCGGACTCATGACAACCGAAGCACCGTGGATACCCATAAATTGGAAAAGCGCGACCGCGCCTTCGATAAGCGCCATGCCAGGATAGGTGTCGACCGCGGAGAACAGCGGCGAGATGAGAGCGGATACCAAATTGGCGAACGGCACAGCAAGCAGCTTGCGGCTCGCAAGATCGATAAAAGCGCACGCAAGGATCGAAAACCCAAATGCAAAGATATCGCGAAAACTCTGCGCAATAGAGCCAGGGACCTCTTTGGGAAGCTTGATCGTCACATTATGGCTAATGCACACCTTATAGATATTAACAGTCAAGAATGCGGCTACGAACGCAGCGAGAAAACCCTTGGTTCCCATATAGCCGGTTTCAAAAACAGATGTATCTGCTCCGCCAATCGAGACAACATCGTTCGTCACCGATAGCAAGAGCATGCCGCACATGGCACAAACCATGCACGAGGTGGGGTTGAGAGATTTACCCGAAGGCATGCGACGGTTCATCGACATGGCAAGTGAGCTCGCCGTGGTGCCGGCCACCATAATGCCAAGAAGTCCCATGGTATATGCATAGATTTTATTGAAGAAATCCAGCACCTCAGACGGAAGCGTGATGCCTACATAGGCAGGGAGCGTCGAAAGAAGAAGGAACAGGCTCGAGAACAGCACAATTGGCATATTCGAGAGAAAGCCATCCTTAATCGCCACCAGATAAATGTTCCTCGAGATTTTGTCGAAGAGGGGCTGGTGTTTTTCAAGGAATTTGACGATAGCGTCCATAACACATCCTTTCATGATTCCCGGGCACACAACGATTTATCCGGACTCAACCGTCGTCGTCCCCGTTTGTATCCACTTATGTAAGTGAATACGTTCTTGTGCGAAATGTAATATCATTTGCGCGATTTGTCATAACCAATTCTTTTTCAGCTTTGTCGATATGTCAAGAATTCAAATACTTATTCGGTGAACGGTAGTTGATTAATATAATGTTTTCCCAGCTGAAGGCTATTTTTTCGAGCAGTACAATAAGTTTGCAACCGTTCACCGATTGGATATAACATATTTAATATATTGTTGTAACAATATTAGAGACAATGTCACAAGCCTGTCGTTCTAGTCAAAGGAAGTAACAATGCCCAAACGATTACTGAACATGTCCGCATCCGATTTTGCCGCCACGTCACCCATGGATCTAAAACAGGCAATTCTGGCTTCCGAGGGACGTACCATCATGGCGGAAAACGTACCCTCTTCCCAATTTCTCGGCGGCGTTACTAATGCAGAAATCGAACGTGCCGCAGGTGCCGACCTGCTTCTGTTTAACGCGCTCGATGTGTTCGATCCAGTTATTGCCGGTATTCCAGATGATCTCAATGAAAACCCGGTCACTTGGGTGAAGCGAGCATGCGGAAGGCCCATTGGCGTCAATCTGGAGCCTGTTGATAACGAGGCAGAGATGTCTGAATCCCGAACGGAAATCCCCATGGGTCGTCGCGTCTCTCCCAAGACCTTAGAAAAGGCTAACGAACTCGGATTTGATTTTATCTGCCTGACGGGCAACCCTGGAACCGGCGTCTCCAACGATGCAATCGCCCATTCGATTAAACTCTCCAAAGAGCATTTCAATGGCCTGGTCATAGCCGGAAAAATGCATGGAGCGGGCGTTGCAGAACCTGTCATGACGCTCGAAATTGCGCGCAAGTTTGTTGACCTCGGCGTCGATATCCTTCTCGTGCCAGCCCCCTACACCGTCCCTTGCTTCCAAGAAGCAGACCTGCGCGCCATCGTAGACTTTGTACGATCCCACAACGTAGGCAAGTCAATTGAAGAGAAGGTTCTCGTCATGGCGGCGAACGGGACGAGTCAAGACTCCTGCGACAGCGAGACCATTAAGAAAATAGGCCTTGCAGCAAAAGCAGCCGGCGCTGACCTCCAACATATCGGGGACTCCATGAACGGTATTTGCCTGCCCCAGAATATCTTCACGCTCGGACAAGCCCTTCGTGGATACAGGCATCAGATCGTCATGCTGAGCCGCTCTGTGATACGTTAAGGTTACCTTGCCCACGTTACATCCCGACTGAGGCAACCATCAGGTATAACCAACATGCAAACTGAGGCTCTAATGCTCGATACACACGAAAAACGGCCACTCTATTTACAGCTCACCGACGCGCTGCTCAAGCAGATCGTCGATGAATATCAAGCAGACGATAAACTTCCAACAGAAATGGAACTCTGCGACGAATACGCCGTAAGCAGAACAACCGTCCGACTTGCCATGAGTGAGCTGGAGCGTCGTGGAAGTATCTATCGAATCCAAGGTAAGGGATCGTTTGTTGCACCGAAACGCGTTAGCGAGCTCAATTCACTTTTAGACTTTGACTTTGCAAGCCATTGCGATGGCGTTGATCCGGATGCCATCACCAAACATTTCGGCGGCCTCACATCAGGTCGTCCAATTTCCGTAATGATGCTCCAACAATTTGGATGTCAAAGTCGCGATGAAATTCAGCGTCTTGAATTGACCTACGAACTTGAAGGCAGCTTCATAGGCGCTGATACGTTCTTCATTTCAAAGTCGCGCGTTCCGAATAACCAGTTAGATTTTCAGGCATTTAGCAGAATCATGGACGACTTGTCCAAGTCAATCCAATCTGTTAGGGAAAGCTATAGAGCACGTCAGCTTAGCGATTCCGAAGCCAGTAATTATGGTGTTGCAAAACTTCCGGTCATCGAACTGACTCATTATGCTTACGACTCCGGAGGCAAACTAATCTCAATTGTCTGCCGCACCGTCTTAACTGGGCGAATCCCTTATCAAAACTTTATTTTCAAGTCCTAATGTTCTTTTTCTTTTGTCTCGATCTGTAACACGTAGCCGAGTTTTAAGTCCTAACCGTTACAGATCGAGACAAACAAGGTAGACCCCGCCGAATTGTCTCAATCTGTAACACTAAGACCGGTTTTGGACGTCTAGATGTTACAGATTGAGACAATTTGATAGTGGAGTCCTCATTTGCGCGTCATATCGCGTAGCGCTGACGCGCTGGTTCCCACAATGACAGGAGGTAAAAGTCCTCCCGCATCGCCTGTTGGCAATCCCGTAGCGTTAGCTAGCAAATGACCTGCGTATGCTCCTCGATGGCGGCACGATCTTCGGCGGCGATGCCCGGCTCGCACACCACGGCATCCAGGCTGTCCAGACGGCAGAAGGTGTAGAAGTCGCGCTTGCCGATCTTGCTGGAGTCGGCGATCAGATAACGCGAGTCGGCCTTGCTAAAAGCGAGCTGCTGGATGCGGCCCTCTTCCATGTTAGACGTGGACACGTCGCCGTCCAAAATGCCGTTGGCACCGATATAGGCTGCGTCGATTCCCAGCGCGCGCAGGGTATCCTCGGCCATGGGGCCCACAAAGGCTGCAGTGCGGCGGCGATACATACCGCCCACGAGGCACAGGTCGCAGTCTTCGCGCGCCTCGAGCAGGTTAAATACCGAAAGCGAATTGGTCACGATGCGCAGGCGAAATGCCGGCAGCATCGAAGCCATCTGCTCAACCGTGGTGCCTGTACCCAAAAAGATGGTCGAGCCCTCCTCGATAAGCTCCACGGCGCGGCGCGCGATCTGCAGCTTTTCCTCGGCATGCTTAGTGCGCTTTTCGCTGTGCGAATACTCATGGCGCAACATAGCGTGGGGACGACCCTGCGCACTGCGGGCTCCGCCGTGCACGCGCTCGATCTCGCCCAGGCTCGCAAGTTCCTCAAGGTCGCGGCGAATCGTCATATCCGAGACACCCAGTGCATCCGAAATCTCCTTGACCGAGACCGTTCCTTGCTCTTCGAGCAGCTGGCGAACCCTATCCTGTCGCTCTGCCTTAATCACGATGAATCCTCGCCGTTCTATGCGTGCATATCATTCAAACAGTAACGAACAAATTGTAACAGACTCGCGCGCGTCAGAAATGAACGCCCGCACAGCTCCAATCATCACTTTTTTGAGAAAAATACCCCCTGCTTTAGTGGGGTGTAGTGATAATCTCGCCTGTTCGCGCTACAGTTTGTCGGAAATACCTCGATGTTAGGAACCAAATGATCACTTCCGAGCTTTTCGGCACCGCGCCGTGCGGTACCCCCGTTCATCGTTACACCCTCAACGGGCCCGAGATCTGCGTTCGCATTATGGACTATGGCGCCACCGTGCTGGGTATCGATGTGCCCGACATTCCCGGCAACGTGCGCGATGTGGTGCTGGGCTTCGATAAGCTCGAGGATTACTTTGACAACCCCGCCTGCTTTGGCGCGACCATCGGCCCCGTGGCCAACCGCACCGCGGGCGCCACGATTACCATCGACGGCACGGACTGGCATATGCCCGCCAACGAGGGTGCCAACAACCTGCACAGCGATCTTGAGCACGGTCTGCATAAACGCGTGTGGGACGTTGAGCTCGACGAGGCCCATAACGCCGTGCGCATGACCACCTCGCTTGAGGATGGCGAACTGGGCCTTCCCGGCAACCGCACCTTTACGGCCGTGTTTACCGTTACACGCACCGGCGTCTTTCGCATCGAGTATGGCTGCGAGAGCGACCGCGCCACCTACGTGTCCATGACCAACCACACGTACTTTAACCTTGCCGGTCATAACGCCGGCATGGACTGTGAGCACTTCTTTGTTGCTAACGCCGCCCACTACCTGCCCATCAACGAGCAGAGTATCCCCACCGGCGAGATTGCTCCGGTCGAGGGAACACCGTTTGACTTCCGCGAGCTGCGCCCCGTCGCACCCGGCATGGAGGCCGACGACCCGCAGATTAAGCAAGCCCGTGGCTACGATCACTGCCTGTGCATCGATGGCTATCAGTACGGCCGTAATCTGCGCCGCGCGATGCACGTCGAGGAGATGTGGACCGGCCGTGAGCTGGACTATTACACCACCGCCCCGGGCGTGCAGCTCTACACCGGCAACTGGCTGGGCGACGAGCACGCCAAGGACGATGCTAACTATGGCTGGGGCGCCGGCTTTGCCCTCGAGGCAGAGATGTACCCCGACACGCCGCACCAGCCGCTGTTCCCGCAGGGCATCGTGGGCCCGGGTCACCCCTATAGCAATGTGATCGAATACCACTTTATGAGGCACTAAGCCCACAACGCAACATATCGCACAGCAGCGCCCGCCGGCACCACCGCCGACGGGCGTTTTTTTCATCTTTTGGGCTCAATTTCGCTGTGACTGTATGAGCGACATATCAAAACTATGCCCATTTACTACGTTTAGCCCGGGATGCTCGACCATGCACCGGTTTTTGCTAAATTCGCGAGCCGCCTACCTGCGGTTTTGTTTTTCTCAAATTCGACATGCTCGGCGATAGCCGATCAAACGTAGTAAATGGGCATTGTTTTTGACAGGCAGCATCGCACGCGTCCCTCGCAAGGGCAAAATGATTCGTTTTTCTCCGTCCCCAAGGGATCAGTTGAACAGATTGCCGATGGGGTCGGGATTGGAGCTGGGGAGATAGCGGATTTCTAGTTCTATGCCGAGCTTTTGCAGCTCTTTGAAGGCGGCGACATCTTCGCCGTCTACGGCGACTGCGGGCGTTATGGGGTGCTTGCCCTCCCCTGCCTGCATATGGCCAATGCTGATCTTGGTGATCGGCACGCCACCCTTAACCAGCGCGAGTGCATCGGCGGGTGAGGCCACCATGATCAGAATCAATTGGCGCGGCGTTGCGGTATGAATGATGTCGATGGCCCTTTGCACCGAGAAAAACCGTGTCCACACGCCCTCGGGCACCGCGACCCTCATAGGCGCCCACTTGCGCGAATCCGCCGCAATCTCGTCGTTAACGATCAGGACGAGGTTGGAACCAACCGCCTCATTCCACAGCTCAACGTCTTGCCCGTAAATAAACCGATCATCGATGCGCGTGAGAAGAATCTTGGGTTGAATCATCACTGCCCCATTCTGCTTGAGACCCGTAAGAGCAAGACATCACGTCTCCAATATTAGTGCATTTAAAGTGAGAAAAGCCGTCAGAACACTTGCGCGGATGTGCGATGTCCCGTATCATAGACAGCCGTTGACGCCTCAGTTGCGTCACCACATGGCCGCCAGCGTAGCTCAGTTGGTAGAGCACCGCTCTCGTAAAGCGGGGGTCACCGGTTCGAGCCCGGTCGCTGGCTCCATTGCACAAGATAGCCGCCTTCGGGCGGCTTTTTTTGTTACCGATTTCAGGCGCACATCCGCCGGAATTCGCCCACTCGGTGGACTTCGGGTTTAATGCTTAGGGGCGGGGATTTACCAAAGTGAAATTTTAATGAAAAGAAACCCAGCTGCAACAATTGCCATGGCGAGGGCTCGAATTGGCCATATAGATCTAAAATAGTCACGATACCTTCTCTTTTGCTGAAACGATATATCTATACAAGGTTGTGAGCGGAAAACAAAAAATACGTCGATTGCTATCCGACAAACGGGTCTGGAATTGCATTCACCGGCATTTCGGGGCAGATTGATACACATGTACGAAAAGGAACCTATGTGGTGCGTTGGGTTGGAGCTGCTGCAGGCCCGATATGGATTGCGGTCTTGCGCCCCGATGTCCAAATAGGTTTCTCTCTCTAGACGGGAAGTTGCTCATGGACGCCATATATGACGGAGATGACTGGGTCGATCATTATACTTGGCGCCTGGTCGGCTCGAACGACAATGGGGTTGTGGTGTTTGATGGACTATGTCCAAAGCATCTCCATCCTTTTGTCTCGTCGTTAATTGAGAGTTCCGCTCGTGTTGCCCCCTACAGCTCGGCATCGCTTCATGATACGGACGTTTTGAAGACCATAAGGGAATCAATTGACGATGGCACGATGAGCGGCCCGCTGTTTTCTCGGCTTGTGGGGCTAGATGAGATTGGCTCGAAACGACTGCTTGCGGGCGAAAAAGTGGAACTCACTTATCGGTCGATGATTTCAATCCTGCGGCTAGCCGATGTTCTTCGCAAATAAATCCAAGCAAAACGCCGCCGGCAACTCCCCTACTCAACAAAAAGCCCCGCCAGCCGCAATCCCCAAAGGAACCGCGATCAGCGGGGCCTAAGCGCGCTCCTCCAAAGGAAAACGCTCACAACACGAACAGCTCAGCCGAGCAGCGCGTTACTCCTCCCAGTAAGCATCTGCAAGCAGCTTAAAGCAGATCTTCTTGACCGGCTGTGCGCCATCGCCCGGGAACTCGAGCGTGGGCATGTGAGGCTCGCCGGCAACGAACAGCGCAAACTTGTCGTCGGCAAGATCGCCGGCGATCGAAGCGTCGGAATCGACCAGATCGTAGTCGTCCTTCTCGTCAAACTCCTGAACCAGCGTCAGGCTGCCCGTGGCAACCTTAAAGGCCTCGCGACCCTCGACGTCGATCTGCAGGTCGTGATAGCGCTGATGCGTCTCATAGTGAGCCTCGGCCTCGGGACGCGTCGTGGGAGCCATGACGTTCGCAAAGACCTTGTCGCCCAGAATCGGATGGCTGCCGACCTCGAGCTCCGCCGGATCGTTCTCCTCGAGCCAATCGATCAGCACGTCGAGGCCCTTGAGCATTCCGCGGTATTCCTCGATATCGCCCAATGCACCGTAAATCATCTAAATCCCCTCTCGGATCGCTTCTTTGGCGGCTACTCGGCAAACGCGTTACCGACGCTGTTGCCGCCCGCATACGCCTCGACCAGGGTAAGGTCGGGATTGAACACGACAACGTCGGCGTCGCGCCCCGGCATAATGCTACTGCACTTGTCGTCGACATGAGCTAGCAATCGATGCCGGGGCGACGCCCAAGCCCTTACAGCTCGGTCACGACAACGCCGTTGTAGACCTCGTCCCAACGGTCCATGATCAGATGGCCGGTCATAGGATCCATGGCGTTGAGCTTGCCGCAAGTGTTGGCGGTACGCAGCACCGTCTCGTCGTCTGCGCCAGCAGCAATGGCATGCGCGAAGCCAGCGATAGTGGAGTCACCAGAGCCCGTGGCGTTAACGGCAGGGATATCGGGCGTCTTTGCGCGGAACGCACGGCCATTGTGGAAGCCAACGGAGCCGGCAGCGCCCATGGACACGACGACCCAGGGGATATCGGAGAAGCGGGCATCAGAGGCAAGCGCGGCGCGGAGCTCGTCCACATCGTCGGTGGTAAAGCTCGTGCCCAGAAGGCCGTTGATCTCGGTCAGGTTAGGCTTGACCAGCTCGGGCTTAATTTCGGACTTAAGGGCGGCCTCAAGCGAAGCACCCGAGGTATCGAGCAGCACCTTGGCGCCGGCGTTCTCGGCAATGCCCGTAATCTTGGCATAGTAGTCCGCCTCGACGCCGCGGGGCAGCGAACCCGAGATGGTAACGACATCGGCCTTGCTCGCAAGCTCGGCGAACTTGGCGGTAAAGGCATCGAGCTCCTCGGGGGCAATTGTCGGGCCGCTCTCGAGCAGCTCGGTCTGGTTGCCGGCGTGGAGGATGTTGAGGCAAATGCGAGTCTCGCCCTTGATGGGCACAAAATCATCCTTAATGCCGTTAGCGTCCATGAGCTCGGCCATGTAGGCGCCCATGTGGCCGCCGAGCAGACCGGTTGCCACAACGTCGTCGCCCAGCTGACCCAGCACACGGGCCACGTTGAGGCCCTTGCCGCCGGCGGTCTTTTCGGGCGTCACACGGTTGACGTCGTCGATGACGAGCTCATCGAGCTGATAGCGCGTATCGACAGACGGGTTCATCGTAACGGTGAGGATCATTTTTAGCTCCTTATCTCGCAGGCTCCTTGTGCCTCGCGATACGAGTCGACAAAACGGAATTACAGAATCTCAATCGTGAACGAGCGAACGACGGTCTCCTTGGGCTTGGCGACAAGGCAGCCGCGCTTATGCTCAAGCACATCGTCCTCATCGGAACAGGTCGAAAGACCGCCCCAAGGCTCAACCGCCACAAAATCGCCCTCGGGCTTGCTCCACACAATGAGATATGGGAAGTCCTCAAAGCTCAGGCGGACGCCCTTGTCCTCGCCCTTTTTGGAAAGCGTGACCTGACGGCTCTCGAGCACGTCAAAGATGGTCTCCGCAAAATCGAAGAGCTCATGTGACAGAGGCAGCGTCTTTCCCACCATGGGGTTCTTGGAGCGGTTTGCCACGTCAATCAAGCCAGTCGAAGGGACAGCGGTGCAAAGCTCCGCAGCCTCGTCTTTCTCAAAGCGCAACTCGTAGTCCGTATAGGCCTCGCCCTCATCGAGCGGACACCTAAAGCCGGGATGACCGCCGATAAAGAACGGCATGTCCTCGGTACCCTCGTTGGTAACCTCATAGGCGACACGCACGGCGGCGTCCTCAAGCGTATAACGAGCGACAAGCTTAAACGGGTACGGATAATCGCTCAGCAGCGCGGCGTTATCCTCCGAAGCCAGGCACATCGCCAGCTCGTTCTCGTCTTGGCTCAGCAGCTTCCACTCCTGTTTGCGCGCAAACCCGTGGCGAGCGAGCTTCACGTGATGCCCGGCAAACGTCATGGCGCTACCATCGCGCAAGCCTCCGCAAATCGGGAAGCAAATCGGTGCTTGGCCGGACCACACGGCGGGATCGCCCTGCCACAGATACTCGCGACCTCCGGCCTCGATCGAGGTAAACGAACCACCAGCCGTGGACACCTTAATAGAAATCGAATCGTTGGAGAGAGCGTATTCCATTGCCCATCCTTTCGAACAACTGCTTTTTGCTCGCAAGTACCCGTCTCGGCCCTAACCAAAGGACAAACCCGCACGTTCATCGATGCGTCCGGTATCCCAGCCATGTAACGGGGTACCATACAGACATTGATGCAATTACAGCTGAAAGGCCTTCTTATGCGAACCATCATCCTCTACGCCTCGCGCCATCACGGCAATACGAAAAAGCTCGTGGACGCCATCGTCGAGGCACACCCCGAGATCGATACCCTCGATGTGAAGACGCTCGGTAAAAACGAGTATCCCAACCTGCACGAATATCATCTGATCGGTGTCGCCACGGGCATCTATTACTCCGAGATCGACAAGGACATGGCACGCGTGCTCACGAACGTGCTGCAGCCGCAGGACAAGGTGTTTGGCCTTATGACCTACGGTGGCAAAAACAAGTGGTACGGCAAGGATATCGATGGCATCTGCCGCATGAGGCAGGCCATCTTTATGGGTGTCTACGGCTGCCCCGGCTTTGATACGTGGGGGCCGTTCAAACTCACCGGCGGTGTCCAAAAGGGACACCCGACCGCTGAGGAAATTAAGGGCGCCGTCGACTTCTTCGACAAGATCGAAGACGAGTATGGCGACATCATCGTCGAAGAGTACGCCAAGCGCGAGAAGCGCCTAGCATACGAGAAGGAGCATCCTGCAGGAGGCCTGGTGGCCGGCGTCAAGCGCACGGCAAAGAAGATCGCTAACAAGCTGTAACTGTGAAGGTGCTTTTGAGCGTTTAACCCATACGGCGGGTCCGAGCAGATTCGGGCCCGCCGTCTTTTTCTATCGTTACTCGGTAAAGGCGTTGCCGACGCTCTGGCCGCCAACATACGTCTCGACGAGGGTAAGCTCATGGTCGAACACGACAAAGTCGGCGTCGCGACCCGGCATGATGCTGCCGCACTTATCCTCGATGTGCGCGGAGCGTGCCGGCACCTCGGTTGCCATGCGAATGGCGATATCGGCGCTGGCGATGCCCCAGTCAACGATGTTCTTGACGCCCTGGGCAAGCGTGAGCACCGAGCCGGCAATGCTCTTGCCGTCGGCGAGCCAGCACAGGTTGTCCTTCATGATGACGTCCATGCCACCACTGGTGTAGCTGCCCTCGGGCATGCCGCCGCAACCCAGGCAGTCAGTGATGAGCACCGTGTGTTGCCAGCCCTTTGCCTGCAGCAGCGCCTTGATGGCGGCAGGGTTAACGTGCTTGCCGTCACAGATGATCTCGGCGTAGGTCTCGGGCGTGGACATGGTAGCGCCCACGACACCGGGCTCACGGTGATGCAGCCCGCGCTGACCGTTATAGGTATGCGTAAAGCAGCTGGCACCGGCGTTGATGGCGGCGATGCACTCATCGTAGGTGGCGTCGGAGTGACCGATGCTGGTCACCACACCCTTGGCATTCAGAGCAGCCGCATAAGCAGCGGCACCGTCGCGCTCGGCCGCCATGGCGCTCTTAACGATGCGACCACCCGCAGCCTCCTGCCACTGATCGAAGACCTCCTCGGAGGGATCGATCAGGTAAGCGGGGTTCTGCGCACCCACGTGCTTCATGGTAAAGAAGGGGCCTTCCAGGTAGATGCCCTGAATGCGGGCACCGCAGAAGTCGGGGCCGCGACCCTCGTCCGCCTGAGCGATGGCGGCGCAGGCGTCCTTGATCTGCTCGACGCCATCGGTGAACGTCGTGGGCAGCCAGCTGGTGGTACCGCGACGGGCGAGCTCGGTCGAGCTGATATCGATGCCCTCGGGATCGTTATCGGTAGTTGAGTGGTTGTAGAAGCCATGGATGTGAGTATCGACCATACCCGGTGCGATCCACGATCCCGTGTAGTCCTTAATCTCGCAAGAGGGCTCGTCGGCCTGCCAGGCGCCAAAGACGCCATCCTCGACCATAAGATAGCCGCCCAGTTGCGGGCCTGCCGGCAAGAAGAACTTGTCAGCCTTAATTGCGTACGTGCTCATATGCACTCCTCGCTTCTAAAGCAGTTGACTGTGGTGATGCTTATACCCAGCTCACGTAAAACAAAAAGCGCCCGCCCGCCGTTATGAGCGGACGGGCGCCCTTACAGGGGGACGCGATTAAGCGGTGAAGGGGTGAATCGTCACGCCCTTAACCACGCGGTTGACCGTGCCAGTGGGGCTCGGCGTGTCGGGCGTGTTGCCCACGCGCACGGAGTTGAGCAGGCTGATAGCCTGGGCAAACATCACGAACGGCAGAGCAAGGTAGCCCTCGGGAAGTGCCTCGTAGCCCTTAAAGGTGAAGGACTCACCCTCATAGACGGTGGCACCTTCCTGCTGAACGGCGATGGTGTGCTGAGCGATTTCGTCGCCACCGATCTCGTTGAGGATGTCGATGTCGTACTGACGGGTGTAGGCGTCGTTGTTGACGAACACGAAGACGAGCGTCTTATCGTCGACGAAGGACTTAGGTCCGTGACGATAGCCCATGGAGGTGTCGTAGGAAGTAGCGACCAGACCGTGAGCGAGCTCAAGGATCTTGAGCTGGCTCTCCTGGGCAAGGCCACCGAAGGAGCCAGAACCCAAGTAGGTCACGCGGTTGAAGTCGCCAGCCAGGTAATCGGCGACCTCGGGCTCACGGGAGATGACCTCCTCGCCCATCTTGGCGATGGTCTCGACCCACTCGGCCTTCTGCTCGTCAGAGGCAGTGTCAAAAATAAGGGTGGAGAGCAGGGTCATGCAGGAATAAGAACCGGTCATGGCGAAGCCCTTGTCGTTGGCGCGCGGAATGAGCAGCGTCAGCGCGTTGGGATCATCGGCAGACTCGACGGCGAGCTTGCCCTCGGGAGCGCAGGTGATGTTGAGGAACTTGACGTTGTGGACGAGCTCCTTGGCAACGGCAACGGCGGCAAGGCTCTCGGGGCTGTTGCCAGAGCGGGCAAAGGAAACCACGAGCGTGGGATCCTCGGCGCGTAGGAAGTCGCGCGGGGCGCTCACGATGTCGGTCGTGGCGATGGGCTTAAAGTCGTAGAGATCAGTGTTGCCAGCGTGACGCAGGTACGGGGCGCAGGTATCGCCAACGTAGTCGGACGTACCGGCACCGGTGAAGACAACGGACAGACGACCCTCGCCCATAGCGCGAGCCTCGGCCAGGAAGGCCTCGATGGCCTCCTTGTTCTCGCGATAGATGTTGAGCGTATCACGCCAAAGCTCGGGCTGCTGAGCAATCTCGGCCGTGGTGATCTGGGCGCCGAGCTCGGTGAGCTCCTCGACACTCTTCTCGAACATTTTTAATACCTCTCTCTAGAAGTAATCCTCTGACGTGCAATTATACACTTCGGTTGGTTATCTGGTAGTAACCAGTTAAATGCAAAGAATCATCATATGGAAACGATGCGGACACTAATCGCTACGCTGGTGGTAAACCTTGTATTTAAACTGATCGGCACGAGCAACCGAGAGTGTGTACTCCACAACCTCGTTTGACTCGTTATACGTAGTCCTGACCAAATCGAGCACAGGCGAGCCCTCGACAATTCCCAAAAGGTGGGCGTCGGTGGGACGGGCTATGCTCGCATAGAACTCCTCTTCGGCCACGCGTATCTTTTGCTGAAAGTCTTGCTCAATCACATCGTAAAGCGGCTTACGCTCCAGCAGCGGTCGCTTTAGGGACAGAAATTGACGAACTGGTAGATAGCTGCGTTCGACCATCATGGGCATGTTGTCGGCAGAACGAAGGCGCTTAAGCTTAAAAATGCGATCACCGATACGCAATCCCATATGCTCGGCCAGATTTTTATCGGCCTCCATCTCGCGAAACTCGAGAATCGTGGTCTCGGGGTCGCGACCCATCGCGCGCATCTGCTCGGTAAAGCTGTAGGACTGCATGAGATTGGTTGCTTTTGCCGAACGGTCGGTCACAAAGGTACCGCGACCGTGCTGCCGAACCACCAGTCCTAAACGCTCCAGTTCCTGCAAAGCCAGGCGCACCGTGGTGCGCGAGAGACCATAGCGCTCCGAAAGTTCGCGCTCGGAAGGAATCATGTCACCGGCGCGATATTCATGGTCGATCTTTTCGGTCAGAATATCGACCAGCTGATCGTACAGCGGTTGCTTACGCGCTCCGATCGCCATCCTATCCTCCCTTTTGCTCGAATTCGGCTAACTACCTAGGGTGTTTAGCATTATCTGTCTGCCACACCCGAATCATCAAGAAAACAAAAGCCGCGCGCTCTTTCGAGCACGCGGCTTTTAACATACACATGGCTTAAGGGGTCGGGGTGTGAGCCGCGTAGGGACACACCCCTCAAGCTAGAGCCTTACCAGATGCTCGGCCAGAGACCAAGCGGGCCAGCGCCCAGGATGCCAAGGACGAAGAGCAGGAGAATGCCCTTGGTCGGGGTCCAGCTGTGCTTAGCGAACATGTAGTAAAGCAGCAGCGTAAGCATAAGCGGGACGAGCTTCGGGACGATGGTGTTGAGGGTGTCGGCAACAGAGAAGTTGACCGGATCCTCGGTAACGGTAGCGTAGGTCACGGACTCCATGCCGTTGCCCAGATCGGCGACGCCGCACTTGACCTCGTTGCCGTCGGCATCGGTGGCGGTGAGGGCGTTGCCGTCCTCATCGGTCATGGCAATGGTACCGGCCTCAGCGGTCTCGGTATCGATGCCCTCCATACCGGTGAAGTTCTCGGCCTCCTTCTCGGAGACGATCACGGTAGTAGGGGCAAGGCCACGGGTGGTGCCGTTGGGGATCTGCAGGTTGATCTGGGTGCCACCCATGGTGACGACCAGGCAACCGACGACGAAGACGCCCATGATGGAAGCGGCACGCGTGAAGGCCTGCATGTTGGCAGTCAGAGCGTCAATAGCGCTGGTGCCAAGCTTGTAGGACCAGTTCATGAGCCAGAAGCGCAGAGCGAACTGGACGGCGTTGAAGATCACCAGGAAGATGATCGGCGCAGCGGCGTTGCCGTTGATGGCCATGTTGGAGGTGATGCCGGCCGTGATAGGCACGAGCGTCAGCCAGAACAGGGCGTCACCGATACCACCGAGCGGGCCCATTGCGGCGACGCGGACGGCGCGGATCGTGGGGATGTCAACCTTGTTCTGCTCGAGCGAAAGCACGATGCCCATAACAAAGGTGACGAGGAACGGGTGGGTGTTGAAGAACTCCAGGTTGTGGCTCATGGAAGCCGCGAGGTCGTTCTTGTTGGTGTGGATCTTCTCCAGACCGGGGATGATGGAGTAGAGCCAGCCAGCGGCCTGCATACGCTCGTAGTTGAACGAGGCCTGCAGGAAGCAGGAGCGCCAAGCCATCTTGTTGAGGGTCTTCTGGTCGAGCTGCGGAGCAGGAGTGAGATCCTCGTAGTGCTCCGGGATCACATACTCATTAGATGCCATCTTCGAAGTCACCTCCGTCAGAAACAGCTGCACCCTTCAGCTCGGTCTGCTGCTGGAAGTCCCAGAAAGCGATGCCGAAGCCGATGAGAGCGAGGATGAGCAGAGCAGGGGTTGCCAGCGAATCGTTGGCAACGGTGATGAGCGCGAGGCCGAAGCCCATGAGGAAGAAGCCCCACATATCGCGGTTCATCATAACCTTGAGCAGGACGGCGAAGCCGACGAAGCGCATCATGCCGCCTGCAGCGGACAGACCGGTCTGCAGCCACGTCGGGATGGCAGAAGCGATGGTCTGACCGATGGTAGCGCCAGCGATGAAGAACAGGGTGACGACGACAGCGAAAATCAGGCCGAGCAGAGCCATGGCGAAGTAGTTCAGGCGCTCGATGCCCTTGGTGTCCGCGTTGTGAGCCATGTTATCGGCCGTGGACATAAGCGGGGACATAAGCGTGAAGACCAGGGTAACGCCAAGCTGGCCAAGCAGAGCGAACGGAATGGCGAGGCCGACTGCCGCGTTGGGCTCGAGGCCCGTGGCGATAGCGAGAATGGCTGCCATGATGCCGCCGATGACGGCGTTAGGCGGCTGAGCGCCTCCGATCGGCATGTTGCCGATCGTCATGAGCTGATAGGTACCACCCACGAGAAGACCGGTGTTGAGGTCGCCAAGGATAAGACCGATGACGGCGCCGGTGACGATGGGCTGATAAAGAGACTCGAGGAAGTCAAACTGGTCGATTGCCGCGATGAACGTGACAACGAAGACCAGAGCGATCTGGATGATCGAGTATTCCATCTTGCTCCTCCTTTCAAAATGTATGTACGCACTTTGGATATCACGTACAGAACGTCAGGGTTTCACTCCTGACAACGTGGATCACGAGGATTACGAGAAGAGCTTGCTCGTGTCCTCAACAGGCGTGCTCGGAACGCGCCTGATCTCCAACTCCACCCCCAATTCCTGCAGCTCTTTAAACGCAGCGACATCCTCGTCGTTAACTGCGACGGAGGTGGCGACTTGGCGCTTTCCTTCCGACATGTGCATGTTGCCGATGTTTACCTTCTTTATAGGCACACCGCCCTTGACGAGCGTAAGCACGTCTTCCGGTGTTTCGGCCACGATGAAGATCTTCTGGCGCGGGCTCGCCTTGCCAATGACGTCGATGGTCTTCTGCAGGGAGAAGAAACGCGTAGCGACGCCGGCGGGAGCGGCCATCTTCATGAGGTTCTGGCGCATGGTGTTGGACGCCACGTCGTCGTTGGCGACGAGGATGAGGTTGGAGCCCAGAGTGGAGTTCCACTGGGTGGCAACCTGACCATGAACCAGTCGGTTATCGATGCGGGTAAGAAGAATGTTGGGTTCTGCCATGTTGATCAGCTTCCTTTCGATATTTGCTGACGACAGTTACTTGATCTCCTGAATCGCGTAACGCGAAACATCTACGACGGCTCCGGATCGGACTTTGATCTGGACCTTCTCGCCTTCGAAGCCTTTGACGGTTCCGTAGATACCGCCGGCGAAAAGAACCTCCTGACCCGGCTTGAGCTCGGTGTGCAGCTCCTTGAAGTACTTCTGCTTCTTCTTCATGTTGATTTGCGACCAGATGGTGTAAATCAAGCCCATGATGACAAGCAGGCCTAAAAGGGCGACCGAGGAGCTCAGGACGTTGGCTCCGAAATCGGCCATTAGATGCCGTCCTCGTCGCCGAAGATATCCTCTTCCTCGGAGCCGGCAACGGATGCGACCGTCTGGGCGGTGACGCCCGTCTGGCCAACGGTCACGGCCTGCTCGCCAAGCTCGGCGAGCGTGGCATTGCCGCGGAGGAACAGAAGCTCAATAACCATGGGAAGGTTGGTGCCAGTCAGAACCTCGACGTTGTCGACATCCTGGGCAATCATCATCGACTGGTTGAACGGGGTGCCGCCTAGCAGGTCGGTAAAGACAAGCACGCCATCGCACTCCTCGCGCATGGCGGTAATAGCGGCGCGGAGATCCTCACCGTAGGATGCGGCCTGGTCGCCCTCAAAAGGAACGACGGTAAAAGCAGGCTGGTCGCCGGCAACCATAGCGATAGCGCTTGCAAGACCGGGTGCGAACTGTCCATGACCGGTAAGAATAAAGCCAACCATTCAAATTTCCCTTCCGAAGGTGTGTACGATCTGAGTCCGATGATTTTCGGAAGCCAGCGGGCGCTCGCCCTTAAAGCTTCTTAGAAAGCGTTCTTTGAAGACCAGTGGTTTCTAAACTGGTAGTAACCACGTGACGTGTTGTTGTCACTATATCACCCCAGAAGAGGTCGCTTTCGTTGATTCATACGGTAAAACGTTTTTGCACCGCTCACGGTGATAAATCGACCGTTTACCGGTCGTTAACACTTCTACCTGCGGTTTTGAAACCGTTTCGAAATGCTTTGGCAAAAAATCTGATCTTTTCCTGTGTCTAAACAACGTAGGGCGGCTAAAAATAGCGTGTAGAAAAATTGCAGGTCATTGTGAAGATATGTGAATTGGTCTTTTTGACTTAATACCAGTTAGAACCAGTTTTGAGATTATCGGTGAACGGTAGTTTTCGACCGTTCACCGGTTACTTGCAATCGTTTGCAGCTGTTTTCCCATATGAATTAGGGGAACCCGATGGAGCGCTTGCGCGATCACAGGAAATTTTGGCATTTGTCCTTATCCCCCACGCGCCAAACTCCGGCATCCAAAATGAGCTAATAGCTCACGCTAATCGTTTTCAATCATTACATACTCAGTATCCGTAATTATTTATCGTTTGTCATTAATTCTGATAAGATACAAGTATCATCCAAAACGCCGATTGGAGGGGTTATGGTCCATCGAAACGCATCTATATCGAATGAAACCATCAGCCGCGAACAGACGGTAGCCAAACTGAGGAAGCTCGCTCGCATCTGCAAATGGGCCACGATCTGCATTACCACCGCGCTCGCTCTGGGGCTCCTCGCAGTCATTGCGATTGACCTTCTACTCATATTGCCTGGCCTCTCCCAAGGCTCGTGTCTCCAATCCGTAGAACTTCAAGCCGGCGAAGGGCCGTGCCTTGCTATCGTCGGTACCGATGCGCAGGCCCCACTTATGCTCGTCGCACACGATGGTCACACTGCCATAGGGAGCCTCTTGATGACATGCCTCGCGCTTACCATCGCGATAAGCGTGCGCAGGCTTTTCCTCAACATTGAAAAGGAAGGCAGGCCCTTTGACCTTGAATGTAACCAGACACTTCGTCGAGTAGGACATTTATTCCTTATCGGCGGCGTTGCCGTGAGGCTTCTTGGCGCCGTAATCACGGGAATGATACTCTCAGGATTTGGCGGCAGCTTTACGGATGCGTTCGTCGGCCAGTTATTCGAGCCCTCCATGCTCTTTGCAGGCCTGATTATTTGCCTGATTGCCAGCATCTTCCGCTACGGGTATATCCTGCAAAAGCAAGATGACGAGTTGCTCTAGGGGGAATCCATGATTATTCTGCGGCTTGACCGCATGCTCGCCGAACGCAAGATCTCATCCAAAGAGCTTGCGGAACGCGTGGGCATCTCCCAGGTCAATATGTCACGCATTAAGACGGGCAAGGTTTCTGCCATACGTTTTTCAACTCTTGACGCGATATGCCGGGCACTCGACTGCCAACCAGGCGATGTACTGGAATATATATCCGACGATGAAGCCGATAGCCTTTTTGGGCTTAAAGATGAATAGTCATAATTAAGCCGTCAATCACGCCCTCAACGCAAAAGCCCCCTAGAACGATGTCCGTTCCAGGGGGCTACATCGGATATTTCGGCTTCGCGTTCGAAAGCTCAGGCAAACCTTACGCAAACAGGCCGTAGATGCTGATGTTGGCCTTGGCGTAGAGGCCGTTGGCGTACTCGGTCCACTTGGAGCTGGCGCTCGAAGCCTGCGAAGAGTACTGCTGGTAGGCGGTGTAATAGGCGGTCATAGCCTGCTTATAGGTAGCGCTATCGGCCGTAAAGGCATCGTCAGCGAAGGCCTTAGCGTAGGTGCTATCGGCATCCTTCCAGGTGCCCTTTTCGCTATCCCACTCGTCGCCGGCAAGGTTGATGATGTAATCGGCGTAGTCCTTGC
>CAJKQY010000002.1:0-46646 GCA_905202145.1 uncultured Collinsella sp. | reverse complement strand
AACATTCCGCAGGACGCAAAGAGGCTCCGCAGCGCGAAGCGCGATGCGGAGCCTCTTTGCATGTCCGAGGACGTTCCGGAGAGAAACCCCCGTCCCGCCCCCGGATTCCCGGTGGGAGTTCTAGACCTTGTCGGCCTTAGTACATACCGCCGCCCTGCTGACCAGCGGTGGCAGCAGCGATAGCGTCCTCAAGCTGAGTGTTCTTGGGCACATCGGAGACGGTAGCCTCGGTGATGAGGATCAGGCTGGCGACAGAAGCAGCGTTCTGCAGGGTGACGCGGCTGACCTTGACGGGGTCGAGGACGCCCATCTCAATCATGTCGCCCCACTCGCCGTTGGCAGAGTTGAGACCCTGGCCGGCGGGCAGCTCGGCAACCTTGTCGACCACGACGGCGCCCTCAAAGCCAGCGTTCTTGGCGATGGTAGCGACCGGAGCGGTCAGAGCCTTCTTGACGATGTCGACGCCGATCTTCTCCTCGGGGTCGTCGATCTCGACAGCATCGAGCGCAGGCGCAGCATCCATAAAGGCGACGCCGCCGCCAGCGACAATGCCTTCCTCGACAGCAGCGCGGGTAGCCTGCAGGGCGTCCTCGACGCGATGCTTGATCTCCTTGAGCTCGGACTCGGTAGCAGCGCCGACCTTGATGACGGCAACGCCACCGGAGAGCTTGGCCAGGCGCTCCTGGAGCTTCTCGCGGTCGAAGTCAGAGGTGGTGTTCTCCATCTCGCCCTTGATCTGAGCGATACGGGCGTCGATGGCCTCCTTGGAGCCAGCGCCGCCGACGACGACGGTGTTGTCCTTGGAGATGGTAACGGACTTAGCGGTACCGAGCATATCGGCGGTGATGTCAGCGACCTTCACGCCCAGCTCGTCCAGAGCGGCCTGGCCACCGGTGAGGACGGCGATGTCCTCGAGGATGCGCTTGCGGCGATCGCCGTAGCCCGGGGCCTTGACGGCGCAGACGTTGAGAGCGCCACGGATCTTGTTGAGGACCAGGGTCGGCAGAGCCTCGCCGTCGATGTCCTCAGCGATGATGAGCAGGCCACGGCCGGCGCGCTGGACAGCCTCGAGAACAGGCATGATGTCCTGGACGCTGGAGATCTTCTGGTCGGTGATGAGGATGTACGGATCCTTCATCACGGCCTCCATGCGGTCGTTATCCGTGACGAAGTAAGCGGAGACATAGCCCTTGTCGAACTGCATGCCCTCGACGGTGTCGATGGTAATGTCGAACGTCTGGGAATCCTCGACGGTGATGACGCCGTCCTTGCCCACGACCTCCATGGCCTCGGCGATCTTCTCGCCAACCTCGGGGTCACCAGCGGAGATGGTGCCGACGGAAGCGATCTGCTCCTTGGTCTCGACCGGCTTGGCCTGCTTCTTCATCTCGGCGACGGCGGCGTTGACGGCCTTGTCGATGCCGCGACGGATGGCCAGCGGGTTGGCGCCAGCGGCGACGTTGCGCAGGCCGTCATTGACGATGGCCTGGGCGAGCAGGGTTGCGGTGGTGGTGCCGTCACCCACGGTGTCGTTGGTCTTGGTGGCGACCTCCTTCACCAGCTGAGCGCCCATGTTCTCGATGTTGTCCTCGAGCTCGATCTCCTTAGCGACGGAAACGCCGTCGTTGGTGATGGTCGGGGCACCGAACGTGCGCTGCAGAGCGACGTAACGGCCCTTGGGGCCCATGGTGACGGTAACGGCGTCGGCCAGAGTGTTGACGCCCTTTGCGAGCTTGGCGCGGGCATCGGTGTTGAACGTAATGTTCTTTGCCATGGTAGGTAATCCTCCAAAAGAAATGTGACTCGCGTCGCCGCTTCCGAGTCCTATGCGGCGGGCGCGTTCAAAGACGAATCAGAGATTCTGACGAGACTAGGCCTCGACGACAGCGTAGATGTCGTCGGCGCGCATCAGCAGATACTTCTCGCCGTCGACCTTGACCTCGTTGCCACCAAACTTACCGTAGATGACAACGTCGCCGACCTGAACGTCCATGGGGATGCGCTCGCCCTTGTCGTTGACCTTACCGGCGCCAACGGCAACGATGGTGCCGCGCTGCGGCTTCTCCTGAGCGTTGCTGGCGATGTACAGACCAGAAGCGGTCTTCTGCTCGGCCTCGTCGGGCTTGACCAGGACGCGATCTGCAAGCGGCTTCAAAGACGACATGCTTGTTTCCTCCTTTTTGGGCCGCGCGGTCATGCCGCGCGGGTTAACCCTTTTTGTTTGCTTACGCGTTGAATGGTACCCACGAATGGCGGGTTATACAACACGGAGTCAAAAAATCTTATTTTTTGGCACTTAGATTTTCTGAATGCCGGGGGATAACTTAGCGGTGGCTCCCGGGGCGGACCGGAGGGCATGAAGTTTGTTGCTCTACAGTCCTGCGCAAGACGGAATGCACATTAAGTGCTTTCCTTTGCGTGCGGAACTCGCGACAAACTTCATGCCCTCCGGTCCGCCCCGGGAGCCAGGTTAACTAATTCGGGCCCGGCATTCAGAAAAGTCAGTGCAGCAAAATGGCGATGCGGATGGTGCGAACAAGAAAGGGGCACGTTGCTGAAACGTGCCCCTTAAGTTGCGGTGGAATATGGACTGTTTTTTGGCTGTTGAGGTGTTATTTAGTCCGTATTTCACCGCAACTGAGGGGTGGGATGTGGGGTTAACGCTCGTAGATTAAGTTGCCTGCCAGGTAGGTGGCCTGAACCTTGGTGGCCTGCAGCTCTTGGGGATCGATGGTGAGCGGGTTTTGGTCCAGGACTACCAGGTCGGCGTATTTGCCGGGCTCTAGGCTGCCGAGGTTTTGCTCGTCACCTGCTGCGTAGGCGCTGCCCAGGGTGTAGTTGCGCAGAGCTGTAGCCGCGTCGATGCGCTCGCTGGGGAGCCAGCCGCCCTCGGGCCAGTGGCTGCGGGGGTCTTGGCGCGTGATAGCCGTGTAGAGCACGTTCATGCTGGTAACGGCTGTGATGGGGCTATCGGTGCCGAAGGCTTGGCGGATGCCGCGCTGCTTATAGGTCGCAAACGGCCACATGATGCGGCTGCGCTCCAGGCCCAGGTCGCGCTCCGGGCCACCCGGATCGAGCGTGATGTGGCAAGGCTGGCTCGAGGCAATGACGTTGAGCTTGCGCAGACGATCGATGTCCTCGGGCAGCAGATTCTCCAGATGCTCGAGCGTGTTATGACCGTGCGGGGGCAGACCGTAGAGCTCTGCCGCCTCCTCAAAGATATCGAGCGCAGCATGAATGGCACCGTCGCCGATAACGTGAATGCGCACGGTGTGGCCACGCTCGGCTGCTGCCAGAACCAACTTGCGCATGCGATCGACGGGAACCGTCAGGCGACCCTGGTCGCCCGGGAAGCGCGGGTTAGTATAGGGCTCAGTGAGGTATGCGGTATGCTCGCTCGACACGCCGTCGAAGAACTGTTTAAATCCTGGCGCCGAGAGCAGCGCGTTGTTCGCGTAGCGGGTCTGGAGTTCTTCCAAGCGCGATTGGTCATCCAGCAGCGTGGGAAACAGATAGGCGCGGATGCCCAGCTTGCCGGCGGCCTGCAGCCTGTCGTAAACATCGTCGCGAATAAAGTCGCAGCCCGGCATGGGCATGAGCGACATATCGCAGATTGAGGTGATGCCTTGCTCGGCCATACGCTTCATCTGGTCGCCGTAAGCGCTCGCGATGCGGTCCTCGCCCAGCCATTCCAGGCAGCGCGGCAGCAGCTGCATAGCAGCCGCCTCGTGGGCAATACCCGTAAGCTCACCGTTTGAGTCTTTGTCGTAACTGCCACCCGCCGGAGGCTCGCTGTCACGCGTCACGCCGAGGGCTTCGAGTGCGCGGCTGTTGAGCCACAGCGTATGCCCATCGCCCGAATACATAACACAGGGGCGACCGGGGAAGGCGGCGTCGAGGGAGGCCTTGGTAGGATGCTCGGGCGGATCCCAGCGGTAATCGCGCCAGCCCTGGGTCACGACCCAGGCGTCGTCGGGCAGGCCCTGGGAAAACTCGAGCGCATGCTGCACCAGTGCCGCCTCGGACGTGCCCATATCCATGAGCATATACGGCGAGGAACCGACCGAGGTATGGAAGAAGTGCAGATGAGCGTCATGGAAACCGGGGCAGACAAACTGCTCGCCGTAATCGACCACCGGCGTGGCGGCAGGTGCGGCGGCAATCACGTCATCGGGCGCGCCGACAGCGACGATGCGATCGCCCGCGATGGCGATCGCCAACTCGCGGGCGGTATCGATGCCGTCTTGCGCGGTAAAGACGTTCTTGGAGCGAATAATCCGATCGATATGTCGCATGGGCATCCCCATCTCTGGCAGGTAATTCAACACCCCCGAGTGTACTCCCCCGCCCTTGTAACAAAACCCCAAGCGGCAAACGGCAACTTTACCAGCCCTAGCGGCAGGTGGCATACTGGAGAAAGCCTGTACGATTTTGCGATCAACCCAGCAAGGAGCAAATCGACCATGACGAAGACCAAGGCACAGCAAATTATGGCGGCAACCGAGGTTCGCGCGGCAGACGACGTCACCGCGGCCATCCAGGATATCGCCGCCGAGTTTGAACCCTACATCATCAAGCAGCGCCGGCACTTCCATAAGCACCCGGAGTTGAGCCTTGCCGAGGAGCGCACGACTTCCGACATCGCCAACCAGCTCGACGCCATGAATATCCCCTACGAGCGTCCGCTCAAGACGGGCCTGGTGGCGACGCTTCGCGGCACCGCGCCGGATGCCTACCGCGAGGACGGCACGCCGCGCCGCCGCATCCTGCTGCGCGCCGATATCGACGCCCTGCCCGTCACTGAGCAGACCGGCGAGGAGTTCGCCAGCGTCAACGAGGGCTGCATGCACGCCTGCGGTCACGACTGCCATATCGCCATGATGCTCGGCACGCTGCAGATTCTGCGCCACATGACCGATGACATCCACGGCGAGATTCGCATCGTTTTCCAGCCCAGCGAGGAAAACGGCCAGGGCGCCAAGCTCATGATCGGCACGGGTGTGCTCGACGGCGTCGACGGCGCCTACGCCGCGCACATCTGGAGCGAGGTCGACGCCGGCACCGTAAGCTGCGAGCCCGGCCCGCGCATGGCAAACACCGACTGGTTCCGCATCGACGTCCGCGGCACCTCGTGCCATGGCGCCATGCCCCAGCGCGGCCACGACGCCGTTATGGTTGCCGCCGAAATCGTCAACGCCCTGCAGACCATCGTCTCGCGCGAGATTAGCCCCTACGAACCCGCCGTCATCACCGTCGGCGAACTGCACGGCGGCACCGCGCGCAACGTTATCGCCGGCACGGCGTACCTCGCCGGCACGGTGCGCACCTATGGCGACAAGACGCATGAGGAGATGCCCGAGCTTATGCGCCGCATCGTGGAGCACACCGCAGCAGCACTAGGCGCCGAGGCCGAGCTCACCGACTACACCATTGCCAACTACAAGGTCGAAAACGATGCCGCCTCGAGTGAGCGCTGCCGCCAAGCTGTGCTCAAGTGCTTGGGCCCCGCGGGCGAGGGCCATTACCGCGGCACGCTTTCGGGCGAGGACTTCTCGGAGTACCTGCGTCGCGTACCGGGCGTGCTCGCCTTTGTTGGCACGCGCAACCCCCAGATTGGCGCCACCTATGCCCAGCACTCCTGCTTCTATAAGATCGACGAGAGCGTGCTCGCCAAGGGCTCCATGGTAGCCGCTCAGTATGCCATCGACTTTTTGGCCGAGCCCACGCAAGAAGAGCTCGACGGCCCCACGATCGCCGCGGTTGCCGAGACCAATCCCGACCTGGCAGCCAAGCTGCGCTCTGCCAAGGCAACGGCCGCCGAGGCCCGCGACGCCGTACACGACGCCCGCACCGCCCGCCATGCCGCCATCAAGGGCATTCACGATGCCCGTGCCGCCGCTCGCCACGAGGAGAAGCGCGACGAGTAGCCGTCACGCCCACCCATAACAACCTAGCTAGAGCAAAGCGGGGGCGAACGTTATCTCAACGTTCACCCCCGCTTATGTGTCGACCGCTTTTCTAGCGCGTCCTCCGTCACGACAGGTAAGAGTGAAGAATGGTGAGCCAGCGTGGGGTTTCGAAGTGGATGATATCGGTGGGAACTCCGGCGGGAGCGTGACCACCAAAGAGCAGGCCCGCGTCTGCCGGGTTGATAAGGCGCACGATCCATACGGCAACGACCAGCACGCACAGAACAATAACCGCAATGTCGATGCCGCGCTTTAGCTTGCTCGACGTCACCTCCTCGCGCACGAACGCGAGCACAAACGCAATCGGCACCACCCAAAACAGCGGATGGTAGGCAAAGGCCGCCGCAAAATCGAGGCGCAGTGCTGCCAGCCAGGCCCTCGTCATGCCACATCCCGGACAGGGAATGCCCGTCATCAGGCGAAACACGCAGCCGATATCGAGCAGGTAGAGTGCGAGCCAGGCGACAAAGAGCGCGCCGATGCAAGAAAGGGCGCGGCGAATGAGTTCCGCCGCGCCCTTATGTCCCTGGGAGCTGTTCACGCCGCTCTTATCGTTAGGCACGAGCGCCAAGACGGACGTTGTAAGCCGTTGCCATGGCATTGGTATTCTTGATGATGATGTTCATGGCAAAGATGGGGCCAAGACCGCACAGCAGCGCGCCGACAATCTGCCACATAAGAACGGTGGTGCCGTTCTCCTGGAACATCAGGCCGTAGCGAGGAGCGTTGGCCTGCAGGCGGTTGCCAATCTTGTAATACCAGTAGTACGCATAGAAACCGCAGGTCACGAACGACAGCAGGATGAATGCCGCCAGGCCCGGCGTGGAATCGCCGTCGTCCTGGCACATGACATTGATGTCGCGGGCGAGGCAATAGAGGAAGTAATACGAATAGATGCCGCAAGTCACGATGGAAAGCAGGAGCCAGCCGATCACGCCACGGTCGGTCTTAATCGGAGTATAGCCCATCGGGGCAGGTGCAGGCTGCTGAGCATACTGCTGCTGCCCGGCGTACTGCTGCTGCCCGGCGTACTGTTGCTGGGGCTGAGGCGCAGGCTGAACTGCCTGAACCGGAGCGGGCTGAATCTGCGTGGGCTGCGGAGCAGGTTGGGGCTGAGGTGCAGGCTGCGGCGCGGGCTGCGGAGCAGGAGCAGCGGGAGCGGCACCGACGGCAGAACCGCAGACGGGGCAGAATTTGGCATCATCCGAAATGGGAGAACCACAAGTGGGACAGAACATAAGCTTCTCCTTTTCCTAAGGCGTTGCACGCCTTCAAACCTTACACGACTATGTTCTCAACAATAGCCGCGACGTTGTTGCGCAACATTGGCCAATTTCCGAGAAATTTTGCTGCAACCGTTTTCCCAGGCATTTTCTTGCTTTCGCAGTAGAAAAAGGCACCCCGGGCTCAGTTGCCCAGGGCGCCTCGACCGACTATTCGGTTTGATTGTTTTCGGCAGCAGGATTATCGCCCGGCTCATCCGCCGGCGTGGCAACGGCATCCCAATCGGGCTCCGCAGGCGTCGCCTCGGGCGTCGGTGCGGGTGCAGGGGCAGGTGCCGGAGCAGGTGCAGGCGCGGGTGCAGGGGCAGGTGCCGGAGCAGGTGCAGCACCAGTGGCGGCCGTGGGATTGAATCCCGCAGGAGCAGGCTTCTTCTCACCCGGGAGCACAAACGTCAGGACGTCGTCGGTATCCTCGTCGGACCACTCGCTGGCATGGCGTGCCGCCCAATAGCCAACGGCGCGATACTTGAGCATCTTGCCAAACACAGTCAGGAACACCGTGACAAAGGCAACAATCATCAAGAACAGAATGTGCGTAATGCCACCGCCCTCGATGATTGCCTCGAGACCCGAAGGACGAGAATAGTAGCCGTAGTAGCCATAGCTGCTAATGCCCAGCGCGGCAACAAAACCAAAGATGGCGGTGAAAATCCAAGTGATGATATTGGAAACGATGCCCGTCAAAAACTCGGGGAGAATCGATGCGCAGAACAACTTGCCCAGGTTGGCCTTATAGGACTTCCAAACCTTCTCGAGCGAAAACGCGCTCTCCACGCGGCCGGCGACTGCAAAGTGCATCACAGCGGCATCGCCAAACATCTTAAAGAAGATGCCCAGTACCACCGACACGATCATGGCAAAGACAAGCAGACCCATCGACCCGATGAGTGCACCCTCGAGGCCGCTCGAACCGTAGTAATAGTACGAGCCAACGGCACCGATCGCAGCGCTCTCAAGCACCGAGAACACCACACCGATCACCGGAATAATGGCTATGAGCCGGAGCACGTTCGTAATGACAGACGAGAAGATACCCAATCCAAACGAGGTCGAGCGCAACAGTGGACGCTCCATGCCGTTATCATCCTTGAGCGACAGGTCACGACCCCACTCGATAGCAAAGCCCGCGCCGCACACGCTTGCCACGTACGCGAGCAAAAAGCCAATGGCCGCTGCGATACCGCCGATAACGGGGATAAACAGCACCAGCACCGAGACAACACAGATCAGCGCCGGCAAAAAGGCGATTTGGCATACGCGAACCAAGGCGCCGGGAACCTTAAGCATGTCGTTGAAGGCCTGAGCCATGCAACCCTTGGGCGCGTTCATAGCCGGCTGGGGCGCAACGAACGGCTGCGGCTGCGGCTGGGCAAACGGCTGACCCTGCGGCTGAGGTTGAGCTTGCGGAGCGGGACCGGCGGCCTTGACCTCGGTATTAGGGGCACCGCACACGCCGCAGAACTTGTCGTTATCGCCCATGGGGGCGCCACACTACGAACAGAACATCGAAATCATCCCTTCGTATCTAGAGCGAATCACCTGGATCGCAAACGATGTCTTTGGCATCATTATCGCCCAATGTAAGGACAAATACCCCAAGATGACCGATTTGCAACGCAGGTGGCTTTATTCAATGATTCGAAGGGTACGCCCGGGCTAGTTCGTGCCGCGGAAGCCCTTGCCGACGATTTCGGAGCTATCGACGATGGTGATGAAGGCGCCAGGGTCAATCTCGCGGGTATAGCGGCGCAGTTGCACTGCCTCGCGACGGCTCAGCACGCTCATAATCACCGTGACGCACTTGCCCGAGAAGGCGCCGTAGCCACGGCTGATCGTTGCCGTGCGGTTGAGATGCTTGACGATAAACTCCTCGACCTTAAGGGGCTCGGAGCAAATGATCGTGCAGACCTTACGAAGGTGAATGCTCTCGATAGCCTTGTCGACCACAAGCGTCTTGGCAAACAGACCGAGCACGCAGTACAGGCCGACGCGCGGGCCATACAGGAAAGCCGCGATGGTCACGATGCCGATATCGACCAGCAACAGGGCACGGCCGATCTCAAGCGTCGTGCGGCGTTTGAGAATCATGGCAAGGATGTCGGTGCCGCCCGTCGAGGCGCCAATGTCAAAGACAATGGCACTGCCCAGCGCCGGCAAGATGACGGCAAAACACAGGTCGAGCCACATATCGCCCGTCATCGAAACATCCGTCGGAATGAAGAGCTCAAACAGCGAGACGTAGGCCGAAAGCGCAAACGAGGCAAAGACGCTCCAAAGGATTGCCTTGCGCTCCAAAAAGATAAAACCCAGGATGACCAGGACCGCGTTGATAATCCACATAAAGACGCCGACGGGCAGAGTCGGGAACAGCGTGGAAAGAATGACCGACACGCCCGAGGTGCCGCCGAAGGCAAAGTGATTGGGGGTTTTAAAGGCCACGATGGCAAAGGCCGTGAGGATCAAGCCCAGATTGAGCTCGGCAAAAAAGCGCGGAAAGCCTGGCTCCTGGCTGCGCTTGCGGCCGGCGCGCTCGCCACGTTCGATATCCTCGCGACCGACAACGCGCTCCATCGGCACCACCGGAGGACGATGCATCTCCTCGGCGGCACGCGACGCCGCCTCTGCCGCAGCGGCTTCAATCGCCCATGCCTTGCTTTCGGTCTCGTGTTCGTCGGCCATTACGGCAACCCCTCGTTAACAATTTGGAAACAATGCGCCCATTAGGGTAACGCGGAACGCGAAGATTGCAACCCTTAGTTAGACGAGCGGTATGCCTGCATCGGGGGCATATAGAAAACGGTCGACCGCACTTTTGCTTGCGCGGTCGACCGTTTAGCGTTTTCGCAGGTAAAACCTATCGAAACAAACCTGTCCCTATTTGGTAGGTTACTCGTGCTGGCTGGTGCGGTGCTCGTACTCCTCGGGGGTGATGACATCCTCGATGCGCAGGTTGACGCCTGCCACCTCAAGGCCGGTCATCGCGGCCAGACGCTCGGTGACGCGCGCCTTAACGTCGTCAAAAATCGCAGGCGCATAGGCGCCGTACTCGATGATGACCGAGATGTTGACGACCACGCGGTTGTCGTCGGTGACCTCGACCGTCACGCCCTTGGTCAGGTTCTCGGCACCAAACTGCTCCTGCACAAAGTGCATAAGGTTACCCTTCATGCCCAGAACGTGCGGCACCTCGCGGGTGGCCATGGCGACGATTTTCTCGATCACGCCGTTGGAATAGGTCAGCGAGTCCTCGGACTCGTCCGTCTCCTCGTCCATCTCCTCGTTATCCTCGCCCGCATCGGACTCGGCCTCGACGAGTGCCTCGTCCTCGAGCGTTACGTCCTCCGCCTCGGCGGCGACGGCCTCATTCGCCTCGAGCTCGGTATCGGCTACATCGACCTTCGTGTTAAAAGCCATGGTTCCTCCTTATGCCTGCCGCGGATGCGACAGTCGAATACGTATTAGTGGCCGCTAAACAGGCGGCCGAAGAAGTTGACGATACCGTTCTCGCCGTCGCGAATCTGGCCGATCACGGCGCCGATCAGCACAAAGAATGCGATGACGAGCGTGTCCCACAGGCCCAACGTAAGTACCAGCACGGCGAGGATAAAGCCCGCCAAGGCGCCGAGCGTAGTGTTGGGGTGGCGCACGGCGTAGCTCCAGATAGCAGCGCCCGTACCTTTGATGAGACCCATGGCCTCGTCAAAGTCGTTGGCGGCGCTGTCGTGCTGCTCGCCGGCCTCGGGCTTGGCGTCGGCGGACTCGCCTGCCGGCGTAGCGTTCTGGTCGATCGTCAGGCGCGGCGTGCGGGCGGTCTTGTCTTGGTTGGTATCACTCACCGGAAACCTCCACGGTCTGGACGGTAGTCTTGGACGGCAAAAAACGGACGCGCGAGGTCGTGCCCGGCGTGCCGAGCATGGTGTCGCAGGCCTTCTCGATACGCTGCTGCATCGAGGTGGCAAGAGCGGCAACGTCCCTGTCATCGAGCGCGATGGCCTCGACCTTAAAACGAACGCGCGACTCGTCGGAGCCTTGAACGCGTGCCTCGATATGCTCAACCATCACGCGATCATCGCACTCTGCCGCGGCACGGGCGCACGAGGAAAGCGCTGCGAGCGTGACCTCGATATTGCGCTCCCCCGCCGGATGCACGCAGGACGGCTCGCGGCGCGCGAACATCAGGCGGAAAAAACCGATGAGCACGCCAAGTGCCACGATAGCGGCGCACACCGTAACGACGACGCGAGGCATGGTGTCACGCAACAGCAGCATAAAGCGATACGTATACGGTCCCCAGAACTGGCAGGCAAGCGTACCCAGCGCCACGATGGCGGCGGCAAGATACACGATCGCTAGGGCTCGTTTGAGTACGCGCACGCGCGCTCCCTTCAGGTTTCGGTCCACAGAATGCAAAACGGCTCGCATCATTATAAAAGAGCCGGGTCCGGTGCTGTACGCACGCGGATCCGGCTCATCTATTCCACGAGGCTTGCATGCTCACTTCATTATGCCCAGATATGCACGGCTTAACCCGTGCAGGCGCTACTCCTCCTCGAGGGCAGCGATGACCTCGTCGGTCATGTCCATGGTGCTGTAGACGTCCTGGACGTCGTCGAGCTCCTCGAGACGGTCGATGAGGCGCTGGACCTTCTTGGCGTCGGTACCGGAGACCTCGGTCGGGGTAGTCGGGACCATGGTGGTCTCGGAGCCCTTGACCTGGACGCCCTGCTCCTCGAGCGCCTTGGAGACAGCCATGACGTCGTTAGCAGCGGTCCAGACGATCCACTCCTCGCCGGCGTCCTCGTAGTCCTCGCCACCGGCCTCGGCGATGGCCATCATGAACTCATCCTCGTCACCGGCAGGACCGTTGGCGATCATGGTCTCCTTCTTGGCGTTCTCGTCCAGGATCTCCTTGGCGACGACGATCTGGCCCTTGCGCTCAAACTGGAAGGCGACAGAGCCCGAGGTGCCCAGGTTACCACCAGCGTGGGAGAAGGCGGAACGGACATCGGCGGCGGTGCGGTTGCGGTTGTCGGTCAGGCAGTCAACGTAGACGGCAACACCGGCGGGACCGTAGCCCTCGTACACGATGTTCTCGTAGACGGCGGCATCGGCACCCGAACCGAAGGCCTTGTCGATAGCGGACTTGATCTTGTCCTTGGGCATGGACTGAGCCTTGGCCTTAGCAACGGCAGCGGCGAGGCTGGCGTTGTTCTCGGGCAGCGGGTCGCCGCCGAGACGGGCAGCAACGGTGATGTTGCGGCTCAGCTTGGAGAAGAGGGCGGAACGCTTGGCGTCCTGCGCGCCCTTACGATGCTTGGTTGTGGCCCACTTAGAGTGTCCGGACATACGTGTCTCCTATCGGTTTCGACCTAAAGCCCAGCGCAGATGCTCGGGCAATATAAACAAACGTCGTTATGATATACCTACTGGCCTGCGAGATAAACCCCAAAATGAAGGCGTCGTGATGATGCAGCTCCTTAGTGCAAAGTAACCTGTCCCCTTTGCACCAAATTAGGACCAGAGGAGATCGCTGCGGGTGATGGTGGCGCCGATGGCAAAGGGCATGCAGGCGATGACCGGATACAGGTAGCGCATGTAGGTCGAGCCGTTGCAGGGACCAATCAGGCACACGGCGAGCACGCCCAGCAGCGGCACCCAAATGGCCAGCCCGCGCCACGAATGGCGACGTAGCAGATAGACCACCACGGCGATCATGATCCACACATAGGTGGCCGAGCTCATGGTGAGCGAGATAAACGGGATGCGTTGTACTGCCACGCGATACAGGTTGATCAGGTGGTCGCACCAGCGCACAACCTTGCTATCGACCGGATGGAAGTCAAAGTACTTGAGGTTATCGGGCTTCGCCATGATCTCGGCACTGCGCGCCGTGCTGTAGACCCATGCGTCGCGAGCGCTCGGATAAAAGTAGCCGTAGTAGTTATTGATGAGCGCCGAGATATAGCACCCGGGGTCCTTTTTGAACATCTGGGCCCACACCTCAAAATAGGCCTTGATGTCCTCCTGCGAGGCGTACTCGTTAAAGCAATTTTTGACGGCGTCCGACTTATCCGGGTTGTAACGGCGCCCCAGATTCTCGTACTTGAGCACACGGTCGATCACGGCACGCTCTTCGTCGGTCACCAAGCCGTCGCAAGGAGCCTCCACGATGGTGCCGTCCTCCTTAACCGTGGGGTTGACGCCCGAGTTGAGGCCGTCGTGCTTTTGGACGAAACGAGCCGTCTGCTGGAACGGAATCGAGAGGATTTCGCGCTTGGAACCAGGCGTGATGTCGTGCGCCGGCATAAAGACCTTGGTGAAGTACATGTTGGAGGCAAGGCAGAGCGCGAGCACCGCGAGGACTCCCACCCAGCGGAAACGCGGGATGGCGCCCGAAGGCGCAGCACCAGTCTGCCTGGCTGCACGATGGGCCACATGCGCGTCCCATGCGCAAAACGCCGACGCGATTACGCATGCCGCCAGGGGAAATACCAGGCCGCCGTTACGCAGAAACGTGGAACCCATGGCGCCCAGAGCGAGCAGCAGCCAATCATGGCGCGCAAAGAGCACGGGCCTCTGTTCGCCCGCACGCTCGGCATTGGCATCGCGACGGGGCAGGCCGCAGGCCACGAGCTTCACGGTCTGCACCAACAGCACCAAAAACGCGTCGGCAAACAGCACATCTTTGGTAAGCAGGACCGCGTAGTTAGAGAACATGGGCATAAACACAAAGAACAGCAGGATCACGCCGCGGACCGGCAGGCTCACGCCCAGCTTGCGCAGCGACGAGATGGAATAGGCCATGCAGGCGGCCGTAATGACGAACTGGGCGCAGGTGTAGATGGCAAGACCTGCGTTGGCACTGTTGAACAACGAAAGCCCCAGCTGGACGCACGAACCGATGATAGCCGTGTGCACCACGGGGTGATGTCCGTTGAGCAACACATTGGGATTGAGCAGACGCAGGTAGTCACTCGTGCCGTTGGGATAGTTGAACCACTGGCGAATCTGCGCGCCCGTATCTCCCATAAAAAGGCCAGGCAGCGAAGCGATGAGCGTGGGCGCCCAGGCGATCATAAGCACCAGGAAGGGCACGGCAAAGGAATGGACCGAGAGCACGGCGTGAGCCACACGCCATACGCGGCCAAAGTGCGCTTCGGAAAACGGAATGCGCCGAGAGCTCAGCCAATCTAGACACTCAAAGGCAAGGTAGAAGGCAACGACCGCCAAGAGCATCCAGCCCGCACCGCCTATCCAGGCGCAGATGATGCGGGCCTTGTCGCCGAGCACGATCTCGGCCGAATCGGTGAGGTCGTAGCTGCGGCCAAACACCATGCAGACGGCAAAGAACAGCGACGGAAGGATCACCGAGGGACGCCAAGCGTCGCCGCGGCCAAAGAACACGTAGCGAAACGGCAGCGTGAGCAGGCAGGCAAGCGCAAGCAGCATGACCGCGTCGGTATGGCCGGCAAACGAGAGGAGCACCTCGTAGCACACGTACAGCATGCCCGAGGCTTTGGGGTCAATCGCCAAGACTGCGTTGCTCGACACCGGGGCGGGATCGATGGAAAACGCCGTGGTCGCCAACAGCGCGAGCAAAAATGCGATGAGCGTCTGCTTGGCGGGGTAGCGCTTAAACCAGACGATGCGGGCAGCGTCGCGCGCAGCCGTTGTGGAGAGGTCGGGATCCTTCACAGTCCGAAAGCCTTTCTAGAAACCTATCAAACTCGGCAAAACCACCACAAAGGTGCCTGTCCCCTTTGTGGTGGTCTTGGTTAGGCGTCGAGGTAGACGCGCTGGGGCTGGTTGCGGTGTCGGGCGAAGATGATGAGCGCCAGGCCGGCGATTACGAGCGGCAGGCTCAGCAGCTGACCCATGGTGATGACGCCGCCCAGCAGATAGCCCAGCTGGGCATCGGGCACGCGCACGAACTCAACGAGAAAGCGGACGATGCCGTACCCCATCACGAACACGCCCATAAACGTACCCTGGGGCAGTAGCGGCTTTTTGCGGCTGAGTACCTGCAAAATACAGAAGAGCACGACGCCCTCAAGAAACGCCTCGTAGAGCTGGGAGGGATGGCGCGGCATATCGCCCGCGGTGCCGCCAAAGACCACACCCCAAGGCAGATCGGTCGGCTTACCCCACAGCTCACCGTTGACGAAATTGGCGCAACGGCCCAGGCACAGCGCCAGCGGAGCACCGATCACAGCAAGGTCGGCGATGGTCCAGGCGTCGAGCTTATACATGCGGCACACGATGATGCCGCCCAAGATGCCGCCCACCAGGCCGCCGTGGAAGCTCATGCCGCCCTCGTTGGTGGCAAAGATTTCGAGCGGGTGGGTCCAATAGTAGCCATCGCCGTAAAAGACGACGTAGAACAGGCGCGCGCCGATGATGAGACCAAAGACCGCACCGACCACGACGCTCGTCAGGTCATCGATCGTAATGTCGAAGCCCCAACGACGCTGCGTGCGGTACATAACGACCGCCGTAAGCAGAGCGCCGATCACGTAGGCCAGGCCGTACCAGTAGATCGTGATGGGGCCCGCCGAGATCGCGACGGGATCAAGCATATGGTAGAGGTCGTTGAGCATATCGATCCCCCTGCTCCCTACATACAAATGCGGCCACGGGCCTTGCGCTCGCAGCCGCATATTTGGGCGTAACGTCTATACGGAGCGTACCGTCCGCAGCTTTCGCATCTTAGAACGGCGCGTACTCGTCGTACAGGTCCTCGGCCTCGCCGGAAGCATTGACCTGCTCAACGCGGGTAACGCCGGGCACATGCTCCTTCAGGATGCGCTCGATGCCCATGGAAAGGGTTAGCGAGCTCATGGGACAGCCGGCGCAAGCGCCCTGCAGTTCCAGCTTGACGACGCCCTCGTCGTCGACGCCCACATACTCCATATCGCCGCCATCGGCCTGCAGGTTGGGGCGAATCTCTTCAAGAACCTTCTTAAGCAGCTCTTCGTTAACAGCCACAGGGGCTCCTTTCTCACAATAACGCGGGCGCGCCCGCGGACAGAAGCTATGTTACTACAGCCATGTACCCGCTCACGAGCCGTCCATGCGCGCAGACGCGACTTTCACGAGTAGTCAATTTGGGACGGGGCTCTTTTGGCTGTTTTGCCGCCAGCTGGCGTTGGCACGCGCTACTGCTGAGCCTGTCCCCCGGTACCAATCTGGACATCGACGATGACCTGGCGGTAGCTGATGCCGCAGGAGTCGAGAATGCGACGGCTGATACGGCCGTCGTCGGTATCGGCATACTTGTTGTCCAGGTAGACAACCTCGCCTACACCTACCTGCGCCAGAATCTTGGCGCAATCGTGGCACGGGAACAGCGTGACGTAGACTGTGGAACCCTCGAGGTCTTTGAGCGAGCCACGGTAGTTAAGCACGGCGTTTGCCTCGGCATGGACCACGTAGTTATGCTTGTCCTGCAGCGGGTCGTCGCTCGTGCCCCACGGGAAAAAGTCGTCGTTGAGCGCCGAGGGCGTACCGTTGTAGCCCACCGAAAGGATGCGGTGGTTGGTGCTGGCGATACACGCTCCCACCTGCGTGTTGGGGTCCTTGCTGCGGCGCTGCGCGGCAATGGCCACGCTCATAAAGAACTCGTCCCAGCTAATGACGTCGCGGCGCTTGCCCGACGCGGTTTGATGAAGATCGTCCGACATGGCAGACACCTCCGAAATCGCAATAGTTTGACCCATTGTAGCAGGTGAAAGATAGGGGCGCTTACCCCACCGACTTCCTCGTCCTACGCGCGGCGGGGCTTTTGGTTGATGTGGTAGAGCTCGGCGAGACCCCGCAACGTCAGCGCGTCGTCGACCGTCAGGCTATGGCCGACCAGCGCCGCAAGTGCCTCGGCATCGTCGCCGGTAATAACGATGGGCACATCGCCCTCCCCCGCGGCCTTGGTCGCACGCATCTCGGCAAGCACCATGTCGAGCATGCCGTCGATGCGGGCTACCTCGCCCAAAACCACGCCCGAGCGCATGGCCTCGCGCGTGTTGCGGCCGATGACGTGTGTCGGCGCCGAGGGCTCAACCTGAGGCAGGCGCGCTGCTGCCGCCGAAAGCGAGCGGGCGCCGAGCGCCAGACCGGGCGCGATGACGCCGCCGACAAAGGTGCCGTGCGCGTCGATCACCTCGATATTGGTCGTCGTGCCCAGGTCGATCACGATGCACGGCGAGCCGTAGACGGCACGGGCCGCCACGGCATCGGCGATGCGGTCGGGGCCGATTTCGGCCGGATCGTCGTAGTGCACGGGCATGCCGGTCTTGAGGCCCGGCCCCACGGTGAGCACGCGCCCCGTGCAGGTGCGGGAAAGCGCCACCTTCCACGGGCGCTCGAGCGCCGGGACCACGCAGCTCAGCACAGCAGCCGCAGGCACAAGCGCACCTGGCATGCCTGCATCGGCCGCCAGCGCGGCCATGACCTGCACGAGACGCATGCGCGCCTCGTCGGCTGTGATGCTCGACGGCGTCGTGATCTCGCACGTCGCAAGCGGGCATTCCTGTGCCGCGGCCGAATCCTCGGCAAACAGGCCAAAGCGAATGGACGTGTTGCCCACGTCGACCGTCAATATATATGCGCACCCATTAAGCATCGTCGGCGCTCCTTTCGTCTGCCCAGCAGTATATCGCCTACCTAAACCAGTCATCCCAAAATGACTACCTTGCCGCTATACTGGTGCGCGGTCGTTTGCGAGCTCACGCGGCGGCCCTTGGTAACCCGACTTCCCGCGCCGTATCCGTAACGGCGCTCCCGGGGGAAGCGGATATACGCAAAGGAGTTCTATATGAGCAATCCCTCGAACCGCGCTTCGATGCGCGGGCAACTCACGCTGCGCGGCGTCGTCATCGGCGTCCTTGGCTGCGTGATCATCACGGCAAGCTCGGCCTACACCGCCCTCAAGATGGGCGCACTCCCCTGGCCGATCGTCTTCGCTGCCGTCATCTCGCTGTTCTTCCTTAAGCTCATGGGCAACGCCAGCCTCAACGAGGCCAACGTCACCCACACCATCATGTCCGCAGGCGCCATGGTCGCCGGCGGTCTGGCGTTTACCATCCCGGGCGCCTGGATGCTGGGCTATGCCGACCAGATCAGCTGGCTCGACATGTTTATCGTGGCACTCGCCGGCACTATCCTGGGCCTGCTGGCCACGGCACTCATCCACCGTCACTTTATCGTGGACGCCGCGCTGGAGTTCCCCACCGGCAACGCCGCAGCTCAGACCCTGCGCGCGACCGAGGCCGGCGGCAAGACCGGCAAGCAGCTCTTTGGCTCCATGGCCATCGCCGGCATCTACAGCGTGCTGCGCGATGCTCTGGGCATTGTGCCCAGTATGCTGTGCACGCTCAACATCCCTGGCGTGACCTTTGCCATCTACAACTCGCCCATGCTGCTCTCCGTCGGCTTCCTTGTGGGCTTCGCCCCGGTCGCGTTCTGGTTTGCCGGCGCGCTGCTGGGCAATTTTGGCATCATTGTCGGCGGCACCGCTGCCGGTCTGTTTGACGTTATGACCGCACAGGGCATTGTTAAGTCCCTGGGTATGGGCCTCATGATGGGCTTTGGCGTCGCCGTCGTCCTCAAGGACATCCTGCCGCAGGTCGCCGGTATCGTCCGCGGCCTCGCCGCCGACAGCTCCACCGACACCGACGAGCAGTCGCTCATCTCGGGCTCCCTTAAGCTCGACGCCGGTATCATCGGCCTGGGCGCTGCCGCCATCGCCGTGATCATCGCCATCGTGCTCGACCTTGGCCCCGTTCCGGCCGTCATCGTCACGCTGTTCACCTTTGTCACCACCATCATGAGTGCGCAGAGCTGCGGCCAGACGGGCATCGACCCCATGGAGATCTTCGGCCTCATCGTCATGCTCATCGTTGCCGCCTTCGCGCAGCTCGCTCAGGTCAAGCTGTTCTTTATCGCCGGCATCGTGGCCGTGGCGTGCGGCCTTGCGGGCGACGTCATGAACGACTTCAAGGCCGGCGCCGTGCTGGGCACCAACCCGCGCGCGCAGTGGGTCGGCCAGGCCATTGGCGGCATCGTGGGCGCCCTGGTCGCCGCCGCCGTCATGGTCGCGCTCGTCACCGCCTATGGTCCGGACGCCTTTGGCCCCGACAAGAGCTTTGTGGCCGCACAGGCAAGCGTGGTCGCCACCATGGTCTCGGGTATCCCGAGCGTACCGTGGTTCGCAGGCGGCTTTATCGCCGGCATCGTCATGTACTGGCTCGGCATTCCGGCCATGATGATCGGCCTGGGCGTGTACCTGCCGTTCTACATGTCGCTCACGGCCTTCCTGGGCTCCTGCGTTAAGCTCGCCTACGACAAGTGGGCCGCTCACCGCGACGCCGAGGCCGGTCTTTCGGACGAGGAGAAGGCCGTCAAGGACGCCGCCTTCCAGGAGCAGGGCCTGGTTGTCGCCAGCGGCCTGCTGGGCGGCGAGTCTATCGTCGGCGTTATCCTGGCGTTTGTCTCTGTTGGCCTGAGCCTGCTGGGATAAACCCAACAACAACGTACCCGTGCAGAGCGCGGGGTCGGAGACCATCCGGCCCCGCGCTCTTTCTGTATCTGCCGAAACCCTCGGCAGTACTCGCATGTGGCGTGTCTTCCTTTGCCTGCTCGCCTAAGTTCCATGTCAAGATGACCGCCCCGCCCGTCACGGTGTAGAGTGCATGCTGCGAACGCACCCGCGTTCCTGCGGCAATACGAGGTGGACATGGAACTCGATAAACAACAGCTCAAGCGACTGCGCGAGCGCCATCATCGGCGCCATGGCATCCGCCCCGCCCACAGCGAGGCCATGGAGAACGCAAGCCGCTTTCTAAAGCGGGCATTCAACATTCGCGAGGGACGCGCACCCTATCACGTGATTCGCAAGCGCTTTGTAAACGGGGCGCGCCTGACTGGCTCACACTTATGCATCTTGATCATTGCCATGTTGATCGCGAGCATCGGCCTCGATATCGACTCGGATATCGCCATTGTAGGCGCCATGCTCATCTGCCCGCTCATGGGCTCGGTCCTTGCCATGGCATACGGCATCGCCACGCTCGACCGCGGGATCACCCTTGAGGCCGTCGCGAGCTTGGCTCTACAGATGGCCTTTTGCCTGGTCACGTCCACGTTGTACTTTAAGCTCTCGCCCCTTGGCACCACCACGGCCGCCATCATCGACAATTCGACACCGACTGTGTGGGACCTTGCCGTCGCGCTCGCGGGCGGCTTTGCGGGTGGCCTGGGCAACTCGCGCGACCAGGAACCCGCCACGCTCATCGCCGGCGTGGCCGTGGCGACCGCGCTCATGCCGCCCCTGTGCGCGGCGGGCTACGGCATCGCCATCGCAAGCGGGTCGCTGTTTCTCTCGGCGCTCTACGAGTTTGGCATCAACGTAGTCTTTATCGCACTCGCGGCCGAAGCCGTACTACTTCTTCTGCGCGTGCCGCTCAAGCGCGACCTTAACGGCGACGGCATTGTGACCGCCGAAGAAGACGCCGAGGTCAACGAGCTGTCACGCAAGGTGCGCCGCCGCATCATTGTGGGTACGGTAGTCTTTGCCATCCCCTGCATCGTCATGACCGCGGGGTCCATTGGCTCGGCGCAGGCCGGCGTGCAGGACGGCTATGGCGTCACCGAGACCACACGCGAGCTTGCCGCGGTGCTGCCGGGCTTTAAGGATTACACCGTCGCCGTCGAAACCTCGACCACCGAAGGCGACGAGGAGGGCATCGTCGAGCGCGAGATTGTCGCCCATGTGACGACAAGCGAGGCGCTCGGGGCGCACGACCGCCACGTCGCCCGCAAGCTCATCGACCTCAACGTGCCCGAACTCGATCGCGTGGAGTTTGATGTGGAGTAATGCCAGCGCGGGACGAATGCTCGCACGGACGCAAGTTACAACGAGGCGCAGACGCGATACGGACACGAGCAAATGGCGGGGCGCAGTTCGCACCCGCGCCATACTCGCCGTTTTATTGCCGTGAATCAGACGTCCGCATCGACATCGCCAGACTCCACCGTAAACGCCGGATCGGTGCTCACAAGATAAAATCGGGTCACCTTAGTATCTCTAATTAGGTAAATCTGCCCCTGATTGCGTCGGCGCGATATATACGCAACGTGAACCGTGCCGAATTCTTCGCCGTTTTCCTTCTTTAATACCAGGATGTTGGGGTCATCCGTACGCTTAAACTGCCCGTCTGTGCAGATTCCGTTTTGGTCGACCAGCTGCCATCGACAGTTGTCCTCCTCAAGAAAAGCCAGGGTTTCCCGACTCGTTTTGTCGTCCCGATAGTAACCGTCAATGGCAAACCCTTCGGAAGCGCATTCCTGCATATAGGACGTTTCTCGGCTTATAGCAAACAGCCCTGTAGCGCCCAGGAGCACAGCCAGGCAGACCACTGCAAGGGTTATCGAAATAGCACGGCGACCCATGTTAGCCCAACCGATAGCTGTTTAACGGAGCGCGAAACAGACCTGGAACCTCCGATATCAGGGGGAACGTCGCCAGCAGGCTGGCGACAACTATATGTTTCTAACATCAAACCATATGGCTGCCACTCGCGGAAGGGGCATCGGCGAACGGCGTGTTTTCATACTCCATTGGTCAAACCTAAGCGCGGCCCTACAGCTCGTACTTGTACACGCGGTAGATGTACTTCTCGGCTTCCATCTCGTACGTGGCAATGGGCAGTCCATAGCGATCGTACTCGGCAAAGGTCTTGGCCATGCCCGATGCCACGAGCGTGCTATTCGAACCGCCGACGCGCTGCGCACTGCTCACATAACCCGAGAACGGCACTGCGATCTGGTCCACAAGCTCGTAGGTGCGCGCGGCCTCGTCCACCGTAAAGATGCGCCCAAACGAATGCGTTCCCTTGCTGTAGTCGGTCACCACCGCGGCGCCCAGCTGGCCCCAGTCGAACTTGGGATAGCGCTCGGTCGCACCAAAGTTGTTGTCGTATAGCAGCACCTGGTAGCGACCAGTCGCTGCCGTGTCAGAACTCGGCAGATACGTCACGCTGTGCTGGCCTGCATTGAGCGAGAAATCGCCCTGGGCCTGCAATAACTTGTCTTCAAAGCCCGAGCCAGCCCATTGCCACTCCTTTCTATTTCTGGGTCCATCTTCTCACTGCTGGCGGCCGAAAATGATCCGTTTTCCTCCGACCCCGAGGGATCGTTCTTAGTACTTGAAGAAGCCCTCGCCCGAGCTTTCGCCCAGCTTGCCTTCGTCGAGCATTTTCTTGAGGACGGAGGCCATGGCCTTAAAGTTGTAGGGCATCATCATCTTCTTGAGCAGCGGGCTCACCAAGCCCGGCACCTTCTGATACTGCATGACGATGTTGTAGGCCGTCTGGATACCCACCGTGTCGAATACGCGGAACGGGCCCTTGGGAGCGCCGGTGCCACGCGTCCACGCGAGGTCGATGCTCTTGGGATCGCTCACGCCCGAGACGTACAGATCAAGGCCCGAAAGCAGCCACGGTACCAACATGGAGTTGAGCAGATAACCGTTCTTTTCCTTGTTGACGGGCAACGCCAGCATACGGATGTCGTTGGCAAAGTCGACGAGTTCATCGAAGTAGCGCTTGTCGGTCTGGTCCTGTGCCATGACCTCGGTCATGTTGTTCTTCCAGATAGAGTTGGCAAAGTGCAGCGACAGGTACTTCTCGGGGCGGCCAGTGTACTTGGCAAAGGTGCTCGGCAGCAGCGTAGAGGAGTTCGTCACGACAACGGTCTTTTGCGGGAGGACCGGGGCGAGCTTCTTGTAGAAGCCGATCTTTGCCTGGGTGTCTTCGGCCATAGACTCGATGACCAGGTCGGCGTCGGCCACGGCCTTGGCAAGATCGAGCTCTAGCTTGAGTGTGGAGTAGACCCGCTCGACAGCGGCGAGTGCCGCTTCCTTGTCGAAGGGCTGGCCACTATCGGCGATACCGGCGCACCACTCACCCGTGCCGTCCGCCATGCCCTCGATAGCCGCGATGTACTCCTCGCGCACATGATCGATCTTGGGCTGGGTGCGGCCGATGCTGCCCTCGCTGCGCAGCCAAATCGTTACATCAAAGCCGCAGTAGGCAGCCTGAAAGGCAATCTGGCTTCCCAGCACGCCGCCGCCGGCAACGCAAACGGTCTTGTAGCTCATAGAAACGATCCTCTCTCACGTAATTCCATAGGTGTGTATTTATTCAACCGTAAGGATGACGCGCGCTGGGGGTGGGTTCTATAAACGGACGGTAATTTGCGGCGAACGGCTACATCTGTTCATTATCTCAGGGTTCCATGTCCAACAAAAACGGGTGGCAGCCGCTACGGCTACCACCCGTTTGTCTCATATCCAGCCCATAGCAGGCCAGCTACTTCTTAATGCCGTGTCCCAGACGCTTGGCGACCGATGCAACGGCCTCCTCACTGGCCGGTCCACAGCTCACGCAGCCATCATGGGCCCGCATCTGGCCGGTGACCTCGTCCATCGCGAGCGGCGCCACCTTCTCGAGCTTAAAGCCTTTACCGGCGCGCATGTTTTCCTTGGCCACGCTAATCATGAGCTTAATGCGGTTGAGCTGGTTGACCTCGGATGCACCGGGGTCGTAGTCCACCGCGACGATGTTGCTCTCGGGATGTTGGCGGCGCAGCTCCTTGATCACGGCCTTGCCCACCACGTGGTTGGGCAGGCACGCGAAGGGCTGCGTGCAGATAATGTTGGGCGCGCCATGGTCAATCAGGTCGAGCATCTCGGCCGTGAGCAGCCAGCCTTCGCCCATGTTGTTGCACACCGAAAGCACCGTGCGGGCCTTGTCGGCCATGGTGCCGATGCGCTCGGGTGCCTCAAAGCGGCGGGACTTCTCGAGCATCTCCTCCACCGGCGTGCGCATCCAGTCCACGAGCTTGATGAGCGCCTGCATACCAGCGCGCGTAGTGGCAGAGCTTCCCAGCTCGTCTTTCTGCAGCTCGGCGTTGCTCATGGAGTACAGGAAGAAGTCGAGCAGGCCCGGTACTACGGCCTCGCAGCCCTCGCGCTCGATAACGTCGACCACGTGGTTGTTGGCCGTGGGATGGAACTTGACCAGGATCTCGCCGACCACGCCCACGCGCGGCTTGGTGCCCTCGCCCGCAAGCGGCATGGTGTCGAACGCACGGATGGCCTCGCGGCACAGCTTGGTGTAGTTGTGGCGGTTGAATTTGGGCGCCAGTTTGCGGGCGCGTGCCATGTACTCCTCGTAGAGCGCGTTGGCGGCGCCGGGCGTGGCCTCGTACGGGCGGCAGCGGTAGAGCATCTGCATCATCACGTCGCCAAAGAGCACCGCGTAGACTGCCTGCTTAAGCAGCGCCGGCGTAATCTTAAAGCCGGGGTTATCCTCGCCGAGCGCCACGGCCGAAAGCGAAATCACCGGGATCTCGGGGTGGCCGCTCTCGCGCAGGGCCTTGCGGATGAGTGCGATGTAGTTGGTGGCACGGCAGCCGCCGCCGGTCTGGCTGATAACCACGGCCGTCTTGGACAGGTCGTACCGACCGCTCTCGATGGCCTCCATAATCTGGCCCGTTACCAGAATCGACGGGTAGCAAATGTCATTGTTCACATAGCGCAGGCCAGCCTCGACAGCGTCGTGATCGGTCGAGGGCAGCAGCTCCAAGTTGTAGCCAGCACCACGGAACACCTCTTTGACCAGGTCAAAGTGGATCGGCGCCATCTGCGGGCACAGGATGGTGTAGCCCTCCTCGCGCATCTGCTCGGTAAAGGGCACCTTGGGCCACGCGGTCGAAGCGCTCTCGCGCTGAGCCTCAAACGTGTACTTGCGGCTCGCGAACGCGGGGGCATCCGTAGAGGGCGCCACCGGCGCGGCATCGCCCTGCTCGTAGGCCTCGCCCGCGGCCGTGGCCTCGGCCAGGCGCTCGGCCTCCTGGTCCTTGAGCGCTGCCATGAGCGAGCGGATGCGAATGCGCGCGGCACCCAGGTTGGATACCTCGTCGATCTTGAGCACGGTGTAGATCTTGCCGCTGGCTTCCAGAATCTCCTGCACCTGATCGGTAGTCAGGGCGTCGAGACCGCAGCCGAAAGAGTTGAGCTGGATCAGGTCCAGGTCGTTGCGCATCGTCACAAAACGGGCGACGGCGTACAGGCGGCTGTGGTACATCCACTGGTCGACGACGCGAATCGGACGCTCGGGCTTCACGAGATGCGCGAGCGAATCCTCGGTAAAGACCGCAAAGCCAAAGCTCGAGATAAGCTCGGGCAGGGCATGGTTGATCTCGGGGTCGTTATGGTAGGGACGACCGGCGAGCACGATGCCGTGGCCGCCGTGGTCCTCGACCCACTTAAGAGCCTCCTCGCCCATAGTCTGGATGTCCTCGTGGAAGCGCGCGTCGGCCTCAAAGGCAGCGTTAACGGCGGCATCGACCTCGGAGCGCGTGATCTTGGGACCGCGCACGCGACCGCGGCCGGCTTGCGCATCGGCCACACGGTCGACGGCGAGCACCTGGTACAGACGGCGCTTGAGCTCGGTCTTGTCGTGATAGGGCACAAACGGATACAGGAACTCGATGTTCTGTTCGCGAATCTCGTCGATGTTGAGCGCCAGCGCCGTGGGGTAGCTCATGACGATGGGGCAGTTGTAGCAGTTGCCGGCGGTCGGATCCTCCTTGCGCTCCCAGCGCACGCACGGCATCCAAATGAAGTCGACATCGCGGTCGATGAGGTTCATCACGTGGCCATGGCTCATCTTGGCCGGATAGCATACGCTCTCGGACGGCATGGACTCGATGCCCGCCTGGTAGGTCTTCTTGCTCGACTGGTCGGACAGCTGCACGCTAAAGCCCAGGCGCGTAAAGAACGCGTGCCAGAAGGGGTAGTTCTCGTACATGTTGAGCGCGCGCGGGATGCCGACGGTGCCGCGCGGGGCCTCGTCGGGGCTCAGGACCTCGCGGTTAAAGAGCAGCTCGTTTTTCTTTTTGAAGAGGTTGGGGGCCTCGGTCTTCTGCTTTTTGTGGCCGGCGCCCTTCTCGCAGCGGTTGCCGGTAATGAAGCGCCTGCCACCGCCAAAGTCGTTGACGGTAAGCTGGCAGTTGTTGGAGCAACGGCCGCAGCGGACATGCTTTTGCGTCACGGTGAGGTGCGCGATGTCCTCAGCCGAAAGAATGGTCGAGGTGCCGTCGGCGCCGGCGCGATCGCGGGCGAGCAGGGCCGCACCGTAGGCGCCCATGCAGCCGGCGATGTCGGGACGCACGGCATGAACGCCGGTGAGCTGCTCAAACGCGCGCAGCGTGGCATCGGACATAAAGGTGCCGCCCTGGACGATTACCTGGCTGCCGATCTCCTTGGGATCGCGCAGCTTAATGACCTTGAACAGGGCATTCTTGATGACGGAATAGGACAGGCCGGCGGCGATGTCGCCCACCGTGGCGCCTTCCTTTTGCGCCTGCTTGACGCGCGAGTTCATAAAGACCGTGCAGCGACTTCCCAGGTCGACCGGGGCTTTGGCATGGATGGCGGCGTTGGCGAACGCGCGCACGTCCATGTTCATAGAGACGGCGAAGCTCTCGATAAAGCTACCGCAACCCGACGAGCAGGCCTCGTTGAGCATGATGTGCTCGATGACGCCGTCCTTGACGCGCAGGCACTTCATGTCCTGGCCGCCAATGTCCAGAATGAACTCGACGCCGGGCAGGAACGCCTTGGCGCCGCGCAGGTGCGCGACGGTCTCGATCTCGCCGGAATCGGCCTTGAGGGCCTCGATGAGCAGCGCCTCACCGTAGCCCGTGGTGGTCACGTGGCCGATGGTGCAGCCCGCGGGGATGTGGTTGTAGAAATCGGCCATGATGACCTTGGCCGTGCCTAGGATGTCGCCGTTGTTGTTGCCGTACCAGGTGTGCAGCAGCTGACCGTCCTCGCCCACGAGCGCGGCCTTCATGGTGGTGGAGCCGGCGTCGATGCCGATGAACACGCGTCCGGTGTAGCCTTCGAGCTTGCCCTTGGGGACGACCTCGGTGTCGTGGCGGGTCTTGAACTCGGCAAAGTCCTCGTCGGTGGCAAAGAGCGGATCCAGACGCTCGACCTCGGCACCCTGCGTGTCACCCAGGGCATCGATGGCCCCGATGAGCTGCGGGAACGTGCTGAGCTTGTTGGACTCGTGCGCCATGGCGGCGCCGCTCGCCACAAACAGGTGAGCGTTTTGGGGCACGATACGGTGCTCCTCGTCCAGATTGAGCGTGAGGTAGAAGCGGTGGCGCAGCTCGGAGAGATACTGCAGCGGGCCGCCCAGGAAGGCGACGTTGCCGCGGATGGGACGGCCGCACGCCAGGCCCGAGATGGTCTGGGTCACGACAGCCTGGAAGATGGAGGCGGCCACGTCCTCGGGGCGGGCGCCCTCGTTGAGCAGCGGCTGCACGTCGGTCTTGGCAAAAACGCCGCAGCGGCTGGCGATGGGATAGATGGTGGTGGCGTTGGCCGCGAGCTCGTTGAGGCCGCTGGCGTCAGTGTGCAGCAGGGTTGCCATCTGGTCGATGAACGCGCCCGTGCCGCCGGCGCAGGTGCCGTTCATGCGCTGCTCGATGCCGTTGTCGAAGTAGATGATCTTGGCGTCCTCGCCGCCCAGCTCGATGGCGACGTCGGTGGCCGGGATGAGGGTCTCGACGGCACGCTTGCTGGCGATGACCTCCTGGACAAACTCCAGGTCGAGCCACTGGGACAGCAGCAGGCCGCCCGAGCCGGTAATGGCGCAGGTCATCTGGGCCGTCGGCAGCACGGTCGCAGCGCCCTCGAACAGGTCGCGGGCACAAGCGCGGACGTCGGTGTGGTGGCGCTGGTACTTGGCGTAGACGATCTGGTTGTCGTCGTTGAGCACGGCGAGCTTGACGGTGGTGGAGCCCACGTCGATGCCCAGGTGCAGGTTGCCACGAGCGTTCTCGGGGTTGAAGATCGCGCCTTCGGGGGCCTGGGCGGCAGTGGCGGCTGCGGGCTCAGCGGCAGTGACGGGCTCGCTAGCGACGGACGTCTCCCCTGCCGCGTTCTTGGCATCGGCAACTGCCTCGGCAACTTTCTCGGCAGCCGCGGTCGCGGCCTTCTGCGCGGCGTCCACCACGGCGGGCGCGGCCTCGCGTGCAGCAGCGACCACGCGGTCTTTAATGCCCTCGACGAGTTTGCTCATTGTCTCTCCTCTTAGTTGTTGGACTCGACGGTTGCGGTGGTGTCGACCGCGTCCTCGAGCTGCAGGTTCAATAGCTTCATGCCGTATTCCGGCACGTTGATATCGATGGGTTGGCCATACAGGTCGCCGGGGCGCACAAAGGCGATAACCGTCATAATGCGCGCCATGGTCTCGGGCGATTCAGAAAGGTCACGCTCAAACCAACGCTGGATCATGCCGACCTCGGCACTCACGACATAGGTGACGTAGTAGTCAAAGAAGGTGCCCAGCGCCAAGCCCAAAATGCCCGTCTGTGCGCGCGGCACCACGGCCTCGCGTGCGGTATCGATGATCTTTTTAATAAAGGCGGGGTCGCCGCCCGGGCCCAGCAGCGATCCGATTAAATCGCGGTTGGCCGCAAGGTAGCGCAGCAACTCAACCGAACCGGGTGCCGGCTCGAGCTCATCGATGTTGTGATAGAGATCGGGCAGCTGAGCTGCGGTGATGAGCTCAATGCGCTCACGGATCTCGGCCAGCAAGCCGTCCTCGATTTGATTGATAAAGTCGGGGATATCGCGGTAGTGCGAATAGAACGTGCGGCGCGTAAGGCCAGCGCGCTCGGTGAGCGACGCGACATTAATGCGCGAAAGGTCGCCGCTTTCGGCAAGCTCGCTGGCAAGTGCCTGGCGAAGGGCACGCTGCGAGCGAAGGGACCGGCGATCGCATTTCTCGAGCTGGGACAAACGTCCTCCTTGTTACTCAGCCTGTGCGCTATTGCACAGTGCGAGTATTATTGCACACCGTGTGTATCAACACGTAAAGGCAATATTTGGAATGTGACAAAGGGCAGTCCCTTTGTCACATTCAGCGACCGCCTAGGTTGTGCCAGTTGTGCCTGGCTTTTGGAGCGGCATTGCCGATTGTTCAAAATGTCATTCGTGGGTAGAATAGTATCGACGGCAGCCCAAGTTCTGGAAAGCTGGGCAGCGCCGTTGCTTGGATTAAGGGGTCAACGCCTTAGCGGCGGCGACCCCTTTTACGTTGCTTCGAACGTTGCTTGAGTGCCTCGGAAAGCCCGACGAGCGCCGTGGAGAACGAGACCAAAGCGGTCAGAAGTCTCACGAAATCAATCAGATCGGTCATGGGCATCACCTCCCATCAGATGGAGGGCGTTGCCCGGCACATGGAACTGCCGCCAACAGTATCAATTCTATCAAAGCGCAGTTAGATATGCGAATGTTTGTTCGTATTTCAAGAGACCAGCGTCACCTGTGACAAAGGGGCTGTCCCTTTGTCACATTATTCGATTACGGTGCAGGAATTCTGCTTGTGCATGGTGGCAAGCATGTGTTTGGGAACGGCGTGGACCATGCAACTGCCGATAGTTGCGCTCGCGGCGTCCTTGGCTGCCTCGCTTGCGTTTTTGGTCGCGTAGCTGTGGCGGAAGCGTTTGAGCATGGCAATGTCGTTGCCGCCGTCGCCGTAGACCGCGACCTCGTCCTCGGCAATGCCGTAGTAGCCCGCCAGCCAGGCCACGCTCTCGCCCTTGTTGCATGCCACATCCGTGATCTCAAACATCACCGGGTCAAACGGCGCGTTGACCACGCGGTCCGAGCGCTCGGCCAAATACGCCTTAAGGTCGCGCTCCAGCTCGGGCGAGATCACACGGCAGTTGATCTTGCACACATCGTGGCGCAGAATGTCACCGATCGACTGGTCGAAATACTGTTCCTCGTGATACCCGCCACGTGCACGCATGCCGCGCATCACGATGCGCTTGATAGGACTGTCCTTTTTAAAGCCCGCCTGATGCATCTCGAACGAGCCGCTCGAGAACATGCCATCGGGCGTGGAGCAATCAAAGCAAATGTCCGGGAACTCCTTGAGCAGCTCCTCGGTGATCTGCGGATCGATGGTCCAGGTCTTGAGCACCTCGCCATGACTGTCGCGCACGATGGAGCCGTTAGAGCAGCAGGCATCGAGCGCCAGGCCCGTAAAGCCATGCTCGCCGACCGGCAGCGTCGAGCGCCCGGTCGCGGGAACCACATGCAGGCCAGCCTCGGTCAGCTCGCGAATGGCACGGCGGATGGTCCCATCCGCTTCGTGCAGGGCGTTCAGCAGCGTTCCGTCTAAATCACTCGCGAACATCTTGATCATGGGCATGCCTCTCCTTCGTCTGCACGATATTGTAGACGAAGGAGAGGCATGCCCAAACAATGCCGTTCCGGCGCGACGCGCCACTGCCTCCACAAATTCACGGTGCCCCAGCGCCTTAAGACATTCGCCATAAGCGACTTTTCAGCCGATAAAACAGCGCCGTCGTCAACGTCAGCACCGCAAACATGCCTGCGAATACAATCGCCGGTGTCCATCGATCATATGCGAGCCCGTAAACCAATTGGCCAATAGGCGTTGCACAGGAAAGCATCATATAAACGAGTGCCAGCACTTTTCCGCAGAGTTCCTTTGGCGCTGACCGCTGAACAAATGAAACAATTTCGACCGATGCAATGCTTGCCCACGCCATGACCCATGCCGAGCCGGCCGCAAGCGCGGCAAACGCTAATTCATCAGGACCGCTCAGTAGCGTGACAATAATCGGTACGACTCCAAAACAAATCATCGAAACATATCGACATATGCCCTTGAAGGAAAAACGATGCGGCCAAATACCGACCAAACCACTGCCGACAAGACCACCTAAGCCCATAGCCACCTCAATAATCCCAACAAAGGATGACTGCATTCCGAGATGCTTTGAAACAACAATGGGAGCGCCAATCGTTAGCCCAACCAACGCAAGGTTCAAAACAGCCGCAAGCAAAATCACGGCGACCAATGATGATTTTTGCAACAGATACCGAATCGACTCCCGAAAATCGCTTCGGTATGTCGAGCAAGTCGTACTGTCCCCTGTCATTCCAGATGAGGCATTTCGCTTGAGTGCACCCCCGAACAGCAGGGCTGACATCGCAAATGTCAACGCCGCGGTTTCGCATAGAGTATCGATACCAAAGCACCCATAGACTGCCGTCCCGACCACAGGGCCCAAGATATTGCTCGCCATGGTTATCTGCGAGACCAACGCAGTGGCACGCTCAACCTTTTCTGGGTCCGTCATGCGCACCGTCTCAATTTGAAGCATCGGTTTCAGCAGCGATTGGATACTATATTGGACGCAAAGCATTGCTACCACGACAACGGCAAGAGGCAGCGAACGCTTCATTGGGATAAACAACAGTGATGCAGCCATCAGAACAATGCCGAGCACCACAAGAACCCCGCGATGTCTCCCGCGATCCGCCAAGATTCCGCCAGCCGGAGTCGCAAGCACGCCCGGCACGAACGCTATCGCCGCGACGGCACCATATAACGTTGATGAGCCGCTGCAATCGAACAAGTAAAGCGGGCACGCAAAGCACAGTGCCGACAGCATCGAATACGCGCACAGCTGTGCAACAAGAAGGCAAAAAAGCCTGATAGATCGCACTGTTTTTGGCGCCAACGAAACGCTAATTCTTCGCATCCCAGCCATAAGCCTGCCCCCAAATACATACCGATAGTATGTATTTAATGACTTGAAAAGGGCAGCCGTGGCTACCCTCGCAAATCAATTACATACCGTTGGTATCTATATTACCACCCGGAACGGTCCCATACGTCCCAAATCAGCGCCGTTGTCTGAAGCACTTCTTCCCCCAAATCGAGTCCCACCGCAGCAGCCATCTGCGCCAAACATTGAGCGCGAGCGAGCATTCGATCCTTGGTCTCGAGTGGACGGAACAGCGGCAGCAGCCAAAGATTCGCCAACAACGATACGGCCTCCGCCGCTTCGCGCGGGCATTCGCACGCAATGGAGCCGTCGGCGACGCCCTCCTCGATCACTGGCAAGAGATAGCCATCGGCCGACTCGTCAAACGAACCTTGGTACTGCATCGCCAGCAGCCGCGAGCTTTTTACCGGATCCGCCGCAGGATGCATGCGTGCCCATAGCTCAATTTGTGGAACGACGGACTCGGGCGCGTACAGTCGCTTGAGTTTTTGGGCTCCGGTCATATTGCCGATACCAAGCGTTGAGCGACGTTGCTCAACAATCGGAGCCATTGCCCGATCAAATGCGGCGTTGAAAATCTCCTCTTTGCTCTTAAAGTGATGATAGACAGCACCCTTGGTCATGCCATCGAGGCGGTCGACGATGTCTTGAATGCTCGTCCCCTCATAACCCTGTGCGCAGAATAACTCCAGCGCCGCGTCGAGAATCTTCGCGACCGTCTCCTCGGGATATTTATTACGACCCATAATCCGTCCATCCGCAACGCAAGTCTTGTGCCTTATTGCAGTATTTTAACGTTGCGGATGGCAGGCGTTCGATCCTACACCGCGGCGGGGCCGTGTTCGCCGGTGCGGATACGGATAACTTCTTCGGCCGGCTCGACCCAAATCTTGCCGTCTCCAACGGCACCGGTGCGTGCAGCGTTGCAGATAATCTCGACAATTCCGTCGACATGCTGATCGGCGCAGATAAGTGTGAACTGTACCTTAGGGATCGTGTTGACAAGCAACTCGTTGCCGCGCACGTATTCCTTCCAGCCATGCTGCGCGCCGCAGCCCTGCACTTGGTTGATAGTCATGCCACGAACATCGGCAGCAAACAGCGCATCTTTAAGAACCTCAAGCTTCTCGGCACGAACGATTGCCGTAATCTTCTTCATAGTGAATTCCTCTCTTTAATAAAAGAAATTGATTGTCCTTCACATGGCACGGGTTTTCCAGGTGCCCGAGATTGCCCCGAAAGAGGAGCGCCGCGTACTTCGGTACGCAAGCGACGGTTTGAGGGGCAAGGTCGGGTGCCTGGGAAAGCCGTGCCGCTAATCGAGTCCGGAGAACGAGGGATATGCGCTCTCGCCGTGCTGACTTGCATCCAGGCCCAGCGCCTCGTCAGCCTCGTCCACACGCAAGCTGCCATGGAACAGCGCCTTGACTACCGCGGCGATCACCAAATCGAGCACCAGCACAATGACGACCGTCACCACAATGCCCAAGATCTGCGAGATGAGCAGCGACACGTCGCCCGTGTAGAACAGGCCGCCCTTACCGGTCCACGAAAGCTCCGGCACGCAGAACAGGCCCGTGAGCACGCCGCCCAAGATGCCGCCGATGCCGTGGCAACCGAACGCGTCGAGCGCGTCATCGTAGCCGAACTTGGTCTTAAGATGGCTGATGGCCAAGTAGCAGACGGGCGAGACGATCAGGCCCATGACCAGCGCTGCCCACGGCTCGACAAAGCCTGCCCCGGGCGTGACCACCACAAGACCCGCAACCAGACCGGTGCTGGCACCCACCAGCGTGGGGCGGCCGGTATGCACGCGCTCGACGGCAAGCCACGAAACCATGCCCGCCGCGCTGGCCGTCACGGTGTTGAGGATGGCAAGTGCCGCCACGGCGTCGGCCTTAAACTCGCTGCCGCCGTTAAAGCCGAACCAGCCAAACCAAAGCAGGCCGGCGCCCAGCGCCACAAACGGTACGTTATGTGGACGGTAGCTCACCATGCCAAAGCCACGACGACGGCCAAGCTTTAAGCAGAGGATCAGACCGGTAAGACCAGACGAGATGTGTACCACGTCGCCGCCGGCAAAGTCGAGCGCGCCGATAATGTCACCGATAAAGGAGCCATCGCCGCCCCAGACCATGTGGGCGAGCGGCGCATAGGCCACAAGCAGCCAAATGCCCAGGAAGGCCGTCATGGCACCAAACTTAACGCGGCCGGCCAGGCTGCCCGTGACGATAGCGGCAGTGATCATGGCAAACGCCATTTGGAAGGCGATGTTAATAATCTGAGGGTAGACGGCACCGTCCGCAGCATTGTCCTCGGCCGCCTGCAGCACCTGGTTGAGCACCGGCAGGCACAGCAGCTGGTCAAAGCCTCCAATAAACGGGCTCGAGCCGTCGCCGCCGTAGGCCAGCGACCAGCCGGCAGCAATCCACAGCACACCAACCAGGCCAATGGCGCCAAAGCACATGAGCATGGTGTTGATGACATTTTTACGCCTGGACAGGCCGCCGTAGAAAAACGCCAGACCCGGTGTCATTAAAAACACGAGCATGGTGCAGATGAGCATAAACGTTGTCGATCCCGTATCGTACATTCGCTCTCCCTTGGTCGCATGAACGTTGTCGGCGCCCATAATGCGGCCGAGGGGCAACTGGTGTAGACCAGATACGGCGTTGTTAAACGCGGCGTTGTCGAATGGAAACGGCGCCGCAATCTTGGAAACGGCGCGGCAACGGACGCGAAACGAACGGGAAATACGCGAGCAAGGAAGCCGTGAGTGCGCCCGTCCCGGCTAGTGGCGGAACAGCTCGCGGGCTCGGTCGCGGAGATTAGTTGCTCGAATGACACCTTCGTAGCGATTGATGCGCAGACGCGGGAAGGCGTTAAAGAAGCGTAGGTCGCGGCGGCTGAGTGACACGCTCGGCACCGGACGGCTTATGCGCTTGCCGGCAAGGCGACGACTGAGCGACGGACGCGGCATGCTCGGCGCGGCATCGGCCACGCGGCGGGCAGCGAGCGCCAGGCCGCGAGCACCATCCGAGATAAACGTCGGCATCGAAGCCTTCTCACGAAGGGCATCGAGCGTCGCGTCGCCCAGCTCGGCCAGCCACGCGTTAACGGCACGGCTACGGATGTGCGTCTGTGTCACCGAGTCAATCGTCGATTCGGGAATGCGCTCGAGCATTGAGTCCGAGGCATCGGCAAGCGATTCGTTGATGCGATCGGCAAGGTCGGCGCGCACGCGCTCCAGCTGATCGGACAGACGCCGCCAGCTCGCCAACGAGCACGCCGCGTCGACCATCATCGCGACCGCGACGATAAAGGCGGACAGCCGCACAATCAGCACCGGCAGATGGCCAAGCAGCCCCAGCAATGCGGGCTCCACTAAACGGCAAATACACAACGCACCCAAGCCAAACGCGCAGGCCCAGTACAGACAGATGCGTCCGTGCAAGTTAAACGGCAGGTGCGAGTAATCCCAAAAGCGAGCGCCCGTTGTTTTTTCCAACAGCACGCCTACGCTGTACTCAATCACGCTGCATACGAGCGCTGCAGCGACAAACTGGCTCGACGCGTCAGAAATCCCGCGCAACAGCAGCCAGCAGGCAATGCCGCCCGCGCCATAGATGGGGCAACACGGCCCCAGCAAAAAGCCGCTGTTGGCAAATCGTCCGTGATTGAGCATGGCGCATACTGTCGACTCCCATGCCCAGCCGCAAAACCCGTAAAAGGCAAACGAGAGCACCAGTGCCGAGAGCGGGCAGGCGGCAAGCGTCGCGCCGCCAAACGCCATATCAATCGCGGTTCCCACCGTCTACCCTCTCCTCTTTTCGCTCGATGCTTTGCTCACGCTATCGTCCGTCTCGTCCCTGCGCGGCAAGCGGCCGGCGATCGTCTCACGCAGAGCACACCATTTATCCGCCAGACAAACAATCCACGCCTCGCGACACGTCGGCGGCACCGGCACCAGCGGAAACATATGCCGCACGATAATATTCCGCTCTCGCGGCGTCAGCTCAAAATCTTCCTCGGCACGCGCCAGGGCAAAAAACGGATGTCGAAATCCGTGCAGGCGATGACTCGGGTTGGGGTCGTGCCAATCGTAGAGAAAGTAATCGTGTAACAAGGCTCCGCGCAGCAACGAGGCACGGTCGACCGAAATGCCAGCACGGGCCAAGTGCTCGGCAAAGGACAGACTTGCCCGTGCCACCGAGGTCACATGTGCATAGACCGTCACGTCGCCATGCTGGATAAACTCGCGCGTCAGGTCCAAGCGGCCCGCCTGGGCGAGCTGGCGGGCGGCATCGTCGACCTCGTGCGCGATTTTCTCGGCACGAACGGCATCGGACATGCTGCCTCCTTCCAGCGGCTCACGGCGGCAAGCCACGGCCTGCACGTATTGAAAAAATCATCATCGAATCTATCAGTATGGCATCGGACAAAACGTTTTGCCCCACCAGTTGTCGAATTACCGCGCCGCCGTCACATATCAAACGCCAAAATGTGCGAGACTGTCTTGTGCAATTGTGTCGGCCGAGGGAGCGCCGGCGCTCGATTCGCATGGAGTAACCCACAACGATGCTGCTTACGCAAACGACAACGCCCGAGGACGTCAAGGCTCTCGACCGCGCCGAGCTTCCGCTGCTCTGCGGCGAGATTCGCCACGCCATCCTCGAAAGCTCCGCCGCTGTCGGCGGACACGTTGCCCCCAACCTGGGCGTCGTTGAGCTTACGGTTGCGCTTCATCGCGTGTTTAACTCCCCTATCGACAAGATTGTCTTTGACGTTTCGCACCAGACCTACGCCCACAAGGCGCTGACCGGGCGCGCGTATACCTATATCGATCCGGAACGTTTTGGCGAGGCTTCTGGTTTTGCCAATCCCGACGAGTCCGAGCACGACCTGTTCGCCATGGGCCACACCTCCACATCGGTGAGCCTGGGCTGCGGCTTGGCACACGCCCGCGATCTGGCGGGCGACAGCTACAACGTCATCACCATCATTGGCGACGGCTCGCTTTCGGGCGGCTTGGCGTTTGAGGGCTTCAACAATGCCGCCGAACTCGACAGCAACCTGATCATCATCGTCAACGATAACGACCAGTCCATCGCCGAGAACCACGGTGGCCTCTATCGCAATCTGGCCGAGCTGCGCACCAGCAACGGCACCTGTGAGCGCAACGTTTTCCGCGCGATGGGACTCGACTACCGTTATTTGGACGCCGGCAACGACGTGTTGGCCCTGGTCGACGCGCTGCAGGAACTGCGCAATATCGATCATCCCATCGTGCTGCACGTCTCCACCGCCAAGGGCAAGGGCTTTGAGCCAGCCCAAAACGACCCCGAGCGCTGGCACCACGTGGGTCCGTTTGACATGGCGACCGGGCGCAAGCTCTGCCCGGGCCATCCGAGCGAGCCTGCGCCGCGCACCTACGCCGACATTACGGGCGAGGCGCTCAGCGCCGCCATCGAGCGCGATCCGCAGGTCGTGGGCATCACGGCCGCCACACCCTACATCATGGGCTTTACACCCGAGCTTCGCGCTGCCGCCGGCAAACAGTTCGTCGATGTGGGCATTGCCGAGGAGCACGCCGTGACCTTTGCCACCGCGCTTGCGCGCTCGGGCGCCAAGCCAGTCTTTGGTGTGTACGGCACGTTTTTGCAGCGCGCCTACGACGAACTCTGGCACGACCTGTGCCTCAACGACGCCCCGGCAACCATTTTGGTGTTTGGTGCGTCAATCTTTGGCACCACGTCCGAGACGCACCTCTCGTTCTTTGATATTTCCATGCTGGGCGGTCTTCCCAACATGCACTACTTGGCGCCGGCCTGCATGGAGGAATATCTGTCCATGCTGAGCTGGTCGCTCGACCACCGCGAGCATCCCGTGGCGATCCGCGTACCGGGCATCGGCCTGGTGAGCCGTCCCGACCTTGCGCCCGCCGAAGACACCGACTACAGCGCCGTTCGCTACAACGTGGTGCGCCAGGGTCGCGACGTAGCCGTGCTCGCGCTCGGCGATTTCTTTGAGCTGGGCGAGCGCGTGGCAAACCGTCTGACTGCCGAGTACGGCATCGAGGCCACGCTCGTCAACCCGCGCTTTGCAACCGAGCTCGACCGCGAGTTCCTCGACAGTCTTGCCGCCGAGCATCGCGTTGTCGTCACCCTCGAGGACGGCGTCTTGGACGGCGGCTGGGGCGAGCGCGTGGCATGTTATCTGGCATGCACGCCGTTGCGCACGCGCACCTTCGGCATCGCCAAGGGCTTCCCCGACCGCTACGACCCCAACGAACTGCTCGCTCAAAACGGCATGACGGTCGAGAATATGGCCGCCGAAGCCGTGAGACTACTCAACAAGTAAGAAAACCTCCGCAAGGGAAGCACCCCTGCGGAGGTTTTTATTTTCGCGACGCGATTATCTCAATCTGTAACATCTAGGGCCCGAATTTCCGTCTAACTGTTACAGATCTAGATAAGACGTCGTAGTCCCTGACCTTTGTCTCAATCTGTAACAGATAGAGACCTTTTGGCCGTCCAGATGTTACAGATCGAGACATTCGAATTCCCCTGAAGAGAAAATCTCGATCTGTAACAGGTAGAACCCATTTCCTCGTCTAACTGTTACAGATTGAGACAAAGCAGCAAGGCATGCCGCCGCACCGACCATGCCGTCTGCAAAGCGCTATCTCAGCTGCAATAAGCGACGTTTACCCAGATAAAACCTGCCAAAATAAACCTGTCCATTTTTGATAGGTAGAATTACCCATAAGGTAAGTATGTTTCTGAGTTATTTCGTGTTGACCCATTTGAGCGCGATGGGGTATAACTCTACTCAACCGCTAGGGATTTTATTGAGAAAGGTGTTCTACCATGAGCAAGAACCTCTCCCAGCAGGTCGTTCTCGACCGCCGCGGCTTCGTTGCCGCCACCTTCGCAACCGTCGCCGGCCTTGGTCTTGCCGGCTGCTCCGACACCAGCGCCGAGGCCGACAAGGGTTCCGCCGCCGGCTCTTCCAAGAGCTCCGAGGATACCGAAGTTTCCACCACGCTCGATGCTAAGGCATTCGACAAGCTCGTCGACAACGGCCCCAAAGCCGACGACGATGCCATCGCCGCCAGCACCTGGGCCACGGCCGTCAAGGACGCCGGCGTCTTTAAGATCGGCGGCGTTCAGACCTCTACGCTTTTCTCCCTCCTCAACGAGAAAGACGGTCAGACCCGCGGCTTCGATGCCGGTATCGCACAGCTCCTGTCCAACTACATTCTGGGCGAGAACAAGGTCGAGATCACCCAGGTAACCTCGGACACGCGTGAGTCCGTCCTGCAGAACGGCCAGGTCGACGCCGTCTTCGCCACCTACACCATTACCGATGAGCGCAAGAAGCTCGTCTCCTTTGCCGGTCCCTACTACTACACCCAGCAGGCCATCCTGGTACTCGCCGATAACGACGACATCAAGAGCGTCGACGACCTGGCCGACAAGAACGTCGCTGTCCAGTCCGGCTCCAACGGCCCCGCCATCCTGGAGGAGTTCGCTCCCAAGGCCAGCCAGCAGGAGTTCAAGACCGACGAGGAGGCCCGCCAGGCACTCCAGCAGGGCCGCGTTGACGCCTACGTCATCGATAACAACATGCAGCAGAGCGCCCTGGTCCGCGAGCCCGGCAAGTACAAGATCGCCGGCAAGCCCTTCGGCAGCAAGGAGCCCTATGGCATTGGCCTGCCGCTCGATTCCGACGGTGTCGCCTTTGTCAACGACTTCCTTAAGAAGATTGAGGACGATGGCACCTGGACCGAGCTGTGGCAGATCTGCATCGGCGACCGTACGGGCGACACCAATGTTCCCGAGCTGCCCGAGATCGGCGCCTAGGCAGCGAGCCTGGTAACGGCCGCAACGAAACCATACGGAAACGCATGATGCGCTTTATTGCGGTAAACTGTTTCCTCACTGAGTTGTCGGGGCTTCCGTACACACGGGAGCCCCTTTCCTTATCGGCAGGAGGTCCGCATGAGTCTCTCCGAACTCTGGTCGCTCTATGGCCAGAACTATATCGACGCGCTGCTAGCAACCTGGGGCATGACGCTTGAGTCGTTTGCCATCGCCATGGTACTGGCCGTCGCCGTCACCGTGATGCGCGTGTCGCCGCTCAAGCCGCTGCGCGTCTTTGGCGACCTGTATGTCCAGGTCTTCCGTAACATCCCCGGCATCGCGCTGCTCATCATCGTCGTCTACGCACTGCCACCGCTCAAGGTCGTCCTGCCCTACCGCACCTGTGTTATCGTCGCCACGGTCCTTTTGGGCTCGGCCTTTGGTTCCGAGAACTTTATGAGCGGCATCAACACCGTTGGCTTCGGTCAGGTCGAAGCCGCCCGCTCGCTCGGCATGAGCTTTAATCGCATCCTCGCCAAGATCGTGATTCCGCAAGCGCTGCGCTCAAGCGTATTGCCCATGACCAACCTCTTTATCGCCGTCATGCTCACTACCGCACTCGGCAGCCAGGTGCCGCTTAAGCCGCAGGAGCTCACCGGCGTGGTGAGCTACATCAACACGCGCTCGCTCGGCGGCGTCGCCGCGTTCTTTATCTCGGCGCTCGGCTACCTGGGCACGGCCTTTGTGGTGAGCCACATTGGCAACTATATCGATAAGAAGGTGAGGATCCTCCGATGAGCAAGCACTCCACCTCTGCGCTCACCATGCGCGATGCGCTCTACGAGGCTCCCGGCCCCAAGATGCGCGCCAAGATTCGCATCGGCACCGCCATCTCACTCGTCGCCGTCGCCGCGCTCGTCGCCCTGGTACTGCAGCGCTTTTATGTGACCGGTCAGCTTTCGGTCCACTATTGGTATTTCTTTACGCACCTCACCACCTGGAAGTTCCTGCTTGCCGGCTTTGAGGGCACCGTTAAAGTCGCACTCACCGCCGGCGCCATCGCGCTGGTGCTGGGCCTGGCCCTTATGCTCGGCCGCACCAGCGACATTAAGCCGCTGCAGTTGGTCTGCCGCGTGCTCACCGATTTCTTCCGCGGCGTACCGAGCCTTCTGTTCATCTATTTCTTCTTTTTGGTGCTGCCCCAGTACAAGATCGCGCTGCCGTCGTTTTGGATGCTCACGCTCCCTGTCGCGCTCGCTGCAGCCGGTGTGCTGGCCGAGATTTTCCGAGCCGGCGTCAACGCCGTACCGCGCGGACAAGTCGAGGCGGCCCAGGCACTCGGTCTCTCCAAGGCTAAAATCACCTTTAAAATCGTGTTGCCGCAGGCTATTCGGTTTATCATTCCGTCGTTGATTTCACAGCTTGTGGTCGTTGTCAAAGACACCACCGTCGCCTACTTGGTGAGCTACCCCGACCTGATGCAAAATGCCCGCGTGCTCATTACCAACTACGACGCCCTCGTGTCGGTCTACCTGGTAATCGCGGTCATCTACATCCTCATCAACGTCGCGATCAACAAGGCCGCTGTCTATGTTTCGCACAAGACCGGCGCGACCATCATCCGCTAACGCTTTACCATTTCGAGTCATAAGGAGCCGAGCACCATGGCACAGAGCACCTCTTCCACCGGCAATCAGCCGCTGATCGAGCTCAAGCACGTCGATAAGCACTATGGCGACCTGCACGTCCTCAACGACATCAATCTGTCGGTCGACCGCGGCGAGGTCGTCGTTGTAATTGGCCCCTCGGGCTCGGGCAAGTCGACCATGTGCCGCACCATCAACCGCCTGGAAACCATCGACTCGGGCGAGATCCTCATCGAGGGCGAGCCCCTGCCGCAAGAAGGCAAGGATCTTGCCCGCATGCGTGCCGAACTGGGCATGGTGTTTCAGCAGTTCAACCTGTTTGCACATATGACGGTGCTGCAGAACGTCATGCTGGGACCGGTCGACGTGCTGGGCGTCTCCAAGGACGAGGCTCGTGAGCGCGCCATGGACCTGCTGAGCCGCGTGGGCGTGGCCGAGCAGGCCGATAAGGTGCCCGCACAGCTCTCGGGCGGCCAGCAACAGCGCGTAGCCATCGCCCGTTCACTCGCCATGCAGCCCAAGGCCATGCTCTTTGACGAGCCCACAAGCGCCCTCGATCCCGAGATGATCAACGAGGTGCTCGAGGTCATGGTCCGTCTGGCCCAGCAGGGCATGACGATGATCGTCATCACGCACGAGATGAACTTTGCCCGTCGCGTGGCCGACCGCGTCGTGTTTATGGCCGACGGCCAGATCGTAGAAACCAGCACGCCCGACGAGTTCTTCGACCACCCCCAGACCAAGCGCGCCCAGGACTTCCTCAACTCCATCAAGGGCCACTAACCAGACCGCCCGCCCGCCAGCCATGCCCATCCAAACTCGAAAGCTACACCTATGATCGGAACTCGCACTTCATCGTCCTACACCCCGCATGTCGACGTTGCCCCCGCCGACCGTCCGCTCATCCTCGTCGCGCCGCGCTGGGAAGAGGCAGAGCCGTTTTTAACCGAGATGCTCTCCCCCAACGAGGAAATCGCAAGTGTCTTTGTCGATGCCATCCTTGCCGCTGGCGGCCTGCCGCTGCAGATGTCCATCACCGAGGACATTGAGGTCATCCGTCATTACGTTGATATCGCCGACGGCATCGCCATCCCCGGCGGCCCCGACGTCAATCCCAAACGTTGGGGCGATGATCGACCCTACGATCCCACCCTCTGCTGCGAGATCCGCGATAGCTTTGAGTTTAAGCTGGTCGGCGAGGTGCTCCGTGCCAAAAAGCCGCTCTTTACCACCTGCCGCGGCACGCAGTTGCTCAATGTCGCCACCGGCGGCACCCTGTGCATGGACGTGCCAAGTCTGGGCGCTCGCGAGGGCCGCACGCAGTGGCGCCATACCCACGTGCTCAACGACCCCGTACATCCCGTCGAAGTCGTGCCGGGCTCGCTGCTTGAACGCGCGGTTGGCGGGCACAGGCTGATCCAGACCAACTCCGCACACCACTGCTGCGTCGATCGTCTGGGTAAAAGCACGCGCTTGGTCGCCAAGGCAACCGACGGCGTTCCTGAGTGCATCGAGGTCGAAGGCCAGCCGTTCTGCTTGGGTGTGCAATGGCATCCCGAGTACACCTGGCAGACGCTCGAGACCGACTTTAACCTGTGGAAGTCGTTTGTCGAGGCAGCGGCAAAGGTTAAGCAGGCCCGTTAGTTCGCGAACCGCACAACAGACAAGGGCTCCCCGCCGGCCACATGGTCCGACGGGGAGCCCTTTTACCTATATGTAGCCGGCACACAGCCCAAGGCTCGCAAGCCCTTATTCAGCCGCCTCGCGCAGGGCCGACATCGTCGCCGCATATTGCTGCTGCAGCGCATGCATTCCCTCGCGAGCGCCGTCAACGGTATCGGCACCGCGCAGCGCCTCGGTCACCACGACCGCCGGCTCGTACAGATTATCGAATCCCAGGTTCTGGCTCACGCCTTTGAGCGTGTGCGCTGCCATAAACGCACCTTCGGCGTCTCCTGCCGCCATGGCGGCCTCCAGCTTGTCCATGCTCTCGTCATCCAAAAACTTGAGGGCAAAGCGGCTAAGCATTTCCTCGCCCATCAGCCGAGCGCACGCGTCATCATAATTGGCGCCAATCTTCTCATACGCCTCACGCATGGAAATCATGGATTAAAACTCCTTTGGTCAAACTAAATCGTGGGAAACGCGACAACGTCGGCGGGGCGTGCCAACGTCTCGGCAATACGGTCTTGCACCTCGAGCAGGCAGTCGAGCAACAGCGGGTTAAAGGTGCCGCACTTACCGTCCAAGATCATCTGGATCGCCTCCTTGTGCGGGATAGCGTCCTTGTACACGCGCACGCTCGTCAGCGCATCGTACACGTCGGCCACCGAAACCACCTGTGCGGCAATGGGAATTTCGTCGCCCTTAAGGCCATCGGGATAACCCTTGCCGTCCCAGCGCTCGTGGTGCCAACGCGCGATCTGGTACGCATATTCCATAAGCGCATTGCCGGCGTGATGGCTACCCAGCTCACGCAGCATGTCGGCGCCAATCGTGGTATGCGTCTTCATAATCTCGAACTCCTCGGGCGTAAGGCGTCCGGGCTTGTTGAGAATCGCATCGTCTATCGACATCTTGCCGATATCGTGTAGCGCCGAAGCCAGGGCGATCGTGGAGCGTTCCTCATTGTCGAGGGAGATCGCGCCGCTACGCCGGACCAGACAGCCAAGCAGCAGCTCGGTCAGCTTCTCGATGTTCGTAACGTGCCTGCCGCTCTCGCCGTTGCGAAGCTCCATGACGCCGGCCATGATGTCGATGAGCATGCGACTGTTCTTGACGCGCTCATTGTACTGCTGGGACAGCAGGTTCGTCAGGCGGCGCTGTTTGGCGTATAGGCGGATGGTGTTGCTTACACGGCGGCGCACGACACGGGAGTCAAACGGGCGGTTGATATAGTCCGAGGCGCCCAGCTCGTACGCGCGCAGAACCATATCATCGGAATCTTCGCTCGAGATCATGATGACAGGCAGATTGTCAGTAGCCGTTCGGCGCGATAGATCGGTCAGCACCTCAAAGCCGCTTATGCCCGGCATGACAATATCCAGCAGCACGAGCGACAACTCATCGCCATAGCGGTCGACCATGTCGAGCGCCGCACGACCGTCGTCGACCTCGAGGATGCAATACTCGTCCTTGAGCATCTCGTTGAGAATGACTCGGTTCATCTCGGAGTCATCGACAATAAGCACCAAAGGCTTTTCGCTTTGGAAGGCCTCGATGGAATCGGCATCGGTCACGACCGTACCGGCTTTTGCCTTAGCGCGGCTCAATAACTGGACAGCGCGGCCAACGCCCTCATCGACCGTCTCGCCATGAATGAGAACGCCACCAACACATGCCGTCAAGCTCACGTACTCATGGCCCGGAATAATCGTGGCATGAACGGCATCGGATACCTGATGCAGGCGACGGGTGAAGTCATCGGAGGGAATATTGGGCATGACAACCACAAACTTGTCGCAGCCATAGCGCACAAGCTCGTCAGTCGAACGGATTCCGCTGCGCATGGCTGTCGCCACAGCACCGAGCGCAAGGTCGCCGGCATGACGGCCACACGTATCGTTGAAGACCCTAAAATCATCAAGGTCGATCACCGCCACGCCGGCCTTCATGCGGGCGCTACGGAGCTTTTCCTCGTAATATCGGCGATTGCGCACGCCCGTCAGCACGTCGGTGTAGACAAGGTCCTCTTCTGTGGCCTCTTGCTCATCGATCGGACGCACCATCAGCAGGACGTGAGGCTCGCCCTCGACCTTTAGAGGGCGCAGACGGGCGCGGTACTCAACACCATCGTTGAGCAGTTGCTCCGACACCTCACCCGAATCTGCCAAGGCCTCAAGACTCGACTGACGCAGACAAGGGCAGCGATCGCCGGCGAGCAAGCAGCTAGGCTCGCTCTTAATCTGATCGGCCGACAGCAAACGTACCACGGGGTAGGTCTTCGCGACGCGGGCGACCTCGGCGGCAGCCTCCTCGTCGGTTAGATTGGCCTCGTGATTATTGAGCATATGGGGCCCTTTCGATAGTTTCGCTTGGTAGCGGTGGGTTCCAAATGCTACCAGAGTAGCACCTTGTCGATGCAGGTAAGCACGTGAATGTCGTTACATTTTTATGAGTTGGCAGACGGTGCGATTGAAGCCGCAGACGTGAGGTTTTGAGCACATTTTTTAACACTGCCAAAACGTTTGCGGGTGAAGGCTGATTTGAATTTTACGGCTGCTAGAGCTCCAGGATGCCACGGACAGTCTGGGCAGCCGCTGCCGGGCGATCGCGCAGGCCGTTGTGCGCGCCGGGAACCATTACGAGCGGACAGTCCAAAAGCTCAGCCGCCATCCTCGTGCCCGCCTCGCGGGGCGTGCCAATCGAGAGCTCGCCCAAAAGCACGGCGGCCACCGTTTTCGACGCGCGAACGCTATCCCAATCGGGAACGCAGGTCATAGTAATCCCGTATTCGTTCGCCATGAAACTGCGGCCGTTGCGCAGGGCATGCTTGGCTTCTGCCTCGGTTAACTTGGGGGCCTCAGGGTCCGAATCGCCGATGGCGCCCAGGAAGGCCCGCAATGCCCTGGAGACCTTTCCCGCGGCGATCATCTCGAGCAAAACCGGGGCCGCACCCAGGCCGGCACCCTCATCCGTCACGGCGGGTTCATGCAGAATCGCACGCGAGATTATGGCGGGGTTTGCGCGGAGAAGCTCCAGGGCCACCAACGTACCGGCACTGTGCGCGAGCACGTTTGCCGGAGCGCCAATATGCTCGATAACAGCCTGCAGGTCGGCGGCCTGGGCGGCAAGGTCGTAGCGTCCGTCTGCAGCGTCGCCGCTCTCGCCGCAACCGCGGCGGTCGTAGGCAATGACGCGACAGTCACGGGCGAGCTCGCGGGCGATGGCGTCAAAAAAGACGCCGTCGACGCAGGCGCCGTGCACGCACACCAAGGCGGGTGTATCGGACGATACACCCGGGCCGGCATACTCGCGGCAGGCGATCGTGGTGCCCGCATTCTCGACCGTAAAATCCATGTTGTGCCCCCATCATCAACGCCAATCCAGTTGTACATCAGTACGGTTGGATGGACCCGCACTTCCTTACGCTTTGTTAACAGATTAACTGTACCTGACCCGAGACTTTTCATGGCACCGCATAATGAGCGACGTGAAAAAACGAAACTTGTAAAGCAAGAGCCCACACCTTGCTTTGGAGCC
>CAJKQY010000001.1:0-96851 GCA_905202145.1 uncultured Collinsella sp. | reverse complement strand
CACGCAAAGGAAAGCACTTAATGTGCTTTCCGTCTTGCGCAGGACTGTAGAGCAGGAAACTTCATATGCGGCCCTCCCGGGCGCAAGCAAAAGGGCGACCCCTGTACGGAGTCGCCCTTGTTGAGCTGCTTATGTGTAGCTATTACTCGGCGTCGTGGTGACGGCGGGGCTTGCGGCCTCCGTTGTCGCCGGGACGGCGCGGACGGTCGCTGCGCTCGGAGCGCTCGCGGCGCGGACGCTCACGGCGCTGGAAGTGCTCGCCGTCACCCTCGGAGGCACCCTCGGCGCGAGCCGGGGCCTCGGGCTTGTCGAGACGATCGAGCGAGATCTTGCCGCGATCGTCGACCTCGATGACGACGACCTTGACCTCGTCGCCCACGTTGAGGACGTCCTCGACCTTCTCCACACGGCCCTTGGCGACGCGGGAGATGTGCAGCAGGCCGTCCTTACCGGGCAGCAGGTTCACGAAGGCGCCGAAGGGCTGGATGGAGACCACGCGACCGGTGTACTCCTCGCCCGGCTCGGGAACCTTGATGATGAGCTTGATGCGCTCGACGGCCTGGTCGACGGATTCGCCGGTGCCGCCGACAAAGACGGTGCCGTCCTCCTGGATGTCGACCGAGGCGCCGGTCTCGTCCTGGATGCCGCGGATGACCTTACCGCCGGAACCGATGACGTCGCGGATCTTGTCGGTCGGAACCTGAATGGAGACGATGCGCGGAGCGGTGCTGCGCGTGGTATGACGCGGCTCGGGGATCACATCGAGCATCTTCTGCAGGATGAAGGCGCGACCCTCCTTGGCCTGCTGCAGGGCGCGGGCCAAGATGTCGAAGGTGAGGCCGGTGGCCTTGTTGTCCATCTGCAGGGCGGTGATGCCCTCGGTGGTGCCGGTGACCTTAAAGTCCATGTCACCCAGGAAGTCCTCGAGACCCTGGATGTCGGACAGGACCACGGTCTTGCCCTCCTCCTGGATCAGGCCCATGGCGATACCGGAGACCGGGCGCTTAATGGGCACGCCGCCGTCCATAAGGGCGAGCGTGGAGCCGCAGGTCGATGCCATCGAAGAGGAGCCGTTGGACTCCATGACCTCGGAGACCACGCGGATGGCGTAGGGGAACTCGTTCTCGTCGGGAAGCACCGGGAGCAGAGCGCGCTCGGCCAGGTTGCCGTGACCGATCTCGCGGCGCTTGGGGCTGCCCATGCGGCCGGTCTCGCCGGTGCAGAACGGCGGGAAGTTGTAGTGGTGCATGTAGCGCTTGCCCTCGGTGGGCTCGATGGTATCCAGACGCTGGCCCTCGTTGAGCATGCCGAGCGACAGGACGGAGAGCACCTGGGTCTGACCACGCTGGAACAGGCCGGAGCCGTGAACGAGCGGCAAGTAGTTGTCCTTCACCATGATGGGACGGATCTCGTCGGCGGCACGGCCGTCGACGCGCTCGCCGGTCTCGACGACCATGGTGCGCATGGCCTTCTTCTCGAGCTTCTTGAGCGCCACGGGGATCTCGCGCTCCCAGGCGGCCTGCTCCTCGTCGGTGAACTCGGCGCGGATGGACTCCTTCAGAGCCTCGACCTTACCGATGCGGGAGAGCTTGTCGGCGTCGTGCAGGGCAGCGGCCATCTCGTCGTAGTGGGCGAAGATGCGCTCCTGGACCTCCTCGACGGGCTGGTCGAGCGGGTACTCCTTCTTGACGATAGCGCCGTTGACCTGCTCCCACTCGGCGACGAACTCGTCTTGGGCCTGGCAGAAGGCAGCGAGGGCCTCCTGACCAAACTTCATGGCGGCGAGCATGTCGTCCTCGGAGATCTCCTCGGCGCCGGCCTCGACCATCGAGATGAAGTCGGCAGAGCCGCCCAGCTCCAGGTCCAGGTCGGAGTTCTCGCGCTCCTCATAGGTGGGGTTGACGATAAACTCGCCGGTCTCCACATTGCGGCCGATGCGCACGCAGGCAAGCGGGCCCTCGAAGGGCACGCCGCCGAGCGTCATGGCCAAAGAGGCACCCATGACATTGATGACGTCGAAGGGGTTGACCTGGTCGGCGACGAGCGAGGTGGCGACGATATGCACCTCGTTGCGGAAGCCGTCCGGGAAGCTCGGGCGGATCGGGCGGTCGATCATACGAGCCGTGAGCGTGGCCTTCTCGCTGGGACGGCCCTCGCGCTTGAGGTAGCCACCCGGGATACGGCCGGCAGCGTACATCTTCTCGTTGAAGTCGACGGTCAGCGGGAAGAAATCGTAATTCTTGCGCTCCTTGGAGACGACCACGGTATCGAGCATCGTGGTGTCACCCTGCTTGACCAGACAAGCGCCGGTGGCCTGCTTGGCAAGCTCGCCGGACTCAAAGGTGTAGGTCTTGCCGTACAGCTCAAAGGTCTTGGATACGAGTGTCATTGTTCTCCTTTACCCCACAGGCCCCTTGCCTGCGGGCTTCTCATGTGACGCGGGCCCCCTGCCCCCGCCACGCTTCAGAGCGTGATTGTTCACGCCCTTACACAAAAAGAGCGCCCCGCTGCGCAGGACGCTCTTAGCATGTACAAATCCTTACTGGATGTTGTCGCGGATGCCCAGAGCCTTGATGAGCTCACGGTACTCGACGATGTCGTTCTTCTTGATGTAGGAGAGAAGACGACGACGGCGACCGACGAGCATGAGCAGACCACGACGGGTGTGGAAGTCCTTCTGGTGGGACTTCATGTGCTCGGTCAGCTCCTTGATGCGCTCGGACAGGATGGCGACCTGAACCTTGGGGTTGCCGGTATCGACCGGGGAGTTACCGAACTGGGCGGTCAGCTCCGCCTTGCGCTCTTTGGAAACAGTCATTGTTTCACCTTTCGTTTCGCGTCGCCCGCGGGCGACTCTATTCGCCTCGGACTGGGAAGCCGCCGGTGGAGCGAGCATCCAAGGTCGAGGTACCAACAGGTCGGTATGTTACCACAAGCGGCGCGCGCCTGCGCATCATCACCGACCCAACATGAATTCCATCGCACGGAGCCGCTGATCGGTGTGCGTGGCGGCCCAAACATGCGAAAGCCCCAGCAAAAACGCAGCCGTATGCGGATCGATCCGCTCGTCCATAAGGCTATCGAACGTCATGGACATCAGAGCGCGAAGCCATGCAACCTCACCGGTTGAGACCAACTCGGCGCCCGGAACGCTCGACGCGCATGAGCCGCACATGAGGCCGCCCGCCTGGGGCGAAAAATACGACAGCATGGGGTCTCCGCACAGCACGCAAGCCGAGAAATCGGGTCGGTAGCCAACGTGCGACAGCAGTTTAAAGACAAAGGCCGCCACGAGCAGGTCCATATGTGCCGAGTCGAGCCCGCTGCCGACAAGCGTGAGCGCCCGCTGTGTGATGGCAAAGGTAAATGGCTCCTCGGCATCCTCGAACGAGCACACACGCGCAACCTCGGCAATCGCGCTGGCGGCACAGGTCGTCTCGTAGTCAGGAGCAGCACCGAGCGGCGCCTCCATAAGCTCCGCCTGAGAAACCACGTCGAGCGACCGTCCATGCGCCAACAGCATATCAACGGTGCAGAAAAGCTCACAGCGTGCGGCCAGGCGCCCACCGGGCTTGCGGGCGCCCTTGGCCACGGCACGCACCTGCCGCCCCCGTTCGTCGAGCATCGTCAAGATCAGGTCGGTTTCCTTGAGCTTCGTCTTGTCGAGGACGAGCACCTTTGTACGATATGTGCGAGAGCCTGCCATGAACGCCGAGGCTTAATCTTCAGCGTTATAGCCAAAGCGGCGGATTTGCGCCTCGTCATCGCGCCAGCCGGCTTTTACCTTTACGTCGAGCTCCAAAAAGACCTGAGTGCCAAAGATGCGCTCAAGGTCACGACGGGCATCGATGCCGATATGCTTGATCATCTCGCCGCCCTTGCCGATGATGATGCCCTTCTGCCCCTCGCGCTCGACGTAAATCGTGGCGTGCACGCGCAGGACCTTCTTAGTCTGCTCGAGCGCGTCACAGATGACGCCCACGGAGTGAGGGATCTCGTCGCGGGTGCGACGCAGAACCTTCTCACGCACAAACTCGGCCACGAGGGTCTCGTCGGACGCGTCGGTGCCCATGTCCTCGGGGAACCAGCGCGGGCCCTCGGGCAAGAAGTGAGCGACGGTCTCGATAAACGCATCGACGTTGAAGTTCTTGACCGACGACGTCACGATCTCATCATCGTATTCCATAAGCTCGTGAGCGGCCTTGAGCTGCTCCATGACCTGTGCGGGATCGGCCTCATCGGCCTTGGTAAGCACCAGGACCTTTTTGGAGCGGGCATTCTTGACGCGCTCGGCGACCCAGGCGTCTCCCCTGCCGATGGGTTTGGTGGCGTCGATCAAAAACGCGACGACGTCTACGTCATTGAGCTCAAACAGGGCGCTCTTGTTGAGCTCGGAGCCCAAGCCGTCCTTGGGCTTATGGATACCCGGCGTGTCAACGAAGACCAGCTGGTAACCGGGGCGGTTGACCACGGCGCGCATACGGCGGCGGGTCGTCTGGGCCACCGGAGAGGTAATGGCGACCTTCTTGCCGTAACAGGCGTTGAGCAGCGTGGACTTGCCGGCGTTGGGGCGACCGACCAGGGCCACAAAGCCACTGCGAAAACCGGGTTCCACGTCGCCAAAACCCGCGAGGCTCTCATCCTCGTCACACAGGGCATCGAGTTCCTCGTCGCTCATACCCTCAAACGGGTCGAACTCCTCGACCTCGTCAAACGAATCGGCACCTTCAGCCTCGTCCAGGACCTCGTCATCCAAAACTTCATCGGTAGGCTGAATATTGTCGGACATGGGAATCCCTTTCTAAATAAAGTCGAGCGCGTGGGCGAAGACAAGCAAGCCCACGATCGCGGCGGTAATGGAAAGAACGTATACAGAGGCAGCGGCGATATCCTTCGCGCGTTTGGCCAGCGGATGCAGCTCCTGGGTCGCCAGGTCGACAATCGCCTCCATGGCGGTATTGCACAGCTCGCCGTGAATCACCAGGCCGCAGCAGATGATGACCGTAGCCCACTCGGCAATATCGAGCCCCACGATGCAGCCGGCGATGACGGTGCACACGCCCGCCACGAGCATGACCTTGATATTGCGCTCGGTCTTGACGGCGGTGACGAAGCCCTCCATAGCGTATGAGAACGACTTTAAAAAGGACGGATGGTCCTTGTTCGATCCGGGAATCATAGACGGCTCCTAGTCGTGGGCATGATTGGTTATGGGGCCGACGTGGACGAGTTTGGGGTCCTCGCCGCGCTCAAGCGCCAGGTCGCGCAGGATGGCATCCTCGCGTGCCTCCATGACCTCGGCCTCATCGTCCTCGATGTGGTCGTAACCCAGCAGGTGCAGCATTCCGTGCACGAGCATCAGGCGGCACTCATCGGCGGGGCTGTTGCCAAAGCCGGGGGCCTGGCGGGCAATGACCTGCGGGGCCAGGATAATATCGCCGAGCTCGAGCGTCTCGTCGGCAGGAATGTCCTCGTCAAAGGCCGAGTCACATTCAAACGAGAGCACGTCGGTCGTGCGATCTATGCCACGCCACTCAAGATTGAGCTCGTGCATCTCGTCCTCATCGACATACGAAAGGGAAATCTCGACCTCACGCTCAACGCCCTCGGCGGCAAGCACAACTCCGCAGATGTGCTCCACCTCCTGGGCATCGAGCAGCGTATCGAGCTCGGCATCGTTGCTGATCAATACACTCAACGGGACTCCTTTCGGTCGCGCGAGCGCTGCTCACGCACGTCATCATAAGCATCGTAGGCCTCGACGATGCGCCCCACCAAGGCATGGCGCACCACGTCGGCGCGCTCCAGGTGAGAAAACGCCACATCGTCGACACGGCCCAAAATCTTCTCAACGTCGGCAAGACCGCCGCGACGACCCACCAGGTCACGCTGGCTCAGGTCGCCGGTAATCACGAACTTGGAATTAAAACCCAGACGCGTCAGGAACATCTTCATCTGCTCGGGCGTCGTGTTTTGTGCCTCATCGAGCACCACAAAGGCATCACTCAGCGTTCGGCCGCGCATGTAGGCGAGCGGGGCGATCTCGATTACGCCACGCTCCATAAGCTCATCGGTGCGTTCGCGATCCATCATGTCAAAGAGGGCATCGTAGAGCGGTCGCATATACGGGTCGATCTTTTCCTCGAGGGTGCCGGGCAAAAAGCCCAGGTTCTCCCCCGCCTCGACAACCGGGCGCGTCAGGATCAGGCGGCCTACCTCATGACGCTTGAGCGCGGCGACGGCGAGCGCCATGGCCAGATAGGTTTTACCGGTACCGGCGGGACCGAGGCCAAACGTGATGGTAGAAGAGCGGATGGCATCCACATAGCGCTTTTGACCGAGCGTCTTGGGGCGGATGACGCGACCGCGATACGACAGCAGCACGTCGTCGCGCAGCGACGAGGCATCATGCTCGCCGTCGCGCAGAACGGTCAGACAGCGCGAGACATCATCGGCAGAAAGCGTACGCCCGGCAGCAGCCTCACGAAAGGCATGTTCGAAAAAACGCGCGACCAGCTCGACCTCATCCGGATCGCCACTCACGGCAACACTGTCACCGCGGGCAACCACATGGGCGCGCACCAGGTTCTCGAGTGCACGAAGGACGCCGTCGCCGGCGCCCAAAACGCGCGAGGGGTCGATACCCTCGGGAACGGTAAGTCTAATCTTCGAGGCTTCCATGAACCTCCCTGCGTGCATGGACCAAGCCGGAATCATCGACTCCGATGATAGCAACATCGAGCAGGCACGGGGCTGTGAGTCCACAGGTATCATCGAGACGGGCATGATGGAACGAGCCGAGCGTCAGGTTGTCGCCATACTCGAGCACCGCACGCTCGACCGTGCCCACGCGGCGGCGGGCATCGGCGATCGCAAGCTCCTGTGCGGCGGCGCGCATGCGACGGCTGCGCTCGGCCATGACCTCAGGAGGTACCTGGTCGGGCATGTCGGCGGCGAGGGTGCCGGGGCGCTTGCTATAGCGGAACACGTGCATGCGCGAAAAGCCCACGCGACGGCACAGCGCCAGCGACTCCTCGAACTCCTCGTCCGTCTCGCCAGGAAAACCGACGATGACATCGCACGAAAGTGCAGCCTGGGGCAGGTTAGCGCGAATCATGCGCACCGTGTCCTCGAACGCCTCGGCGCTATAGGGACGGCCCATGCGATGCAGCGTCGCCGTGCAGCCAGACTGCACGGGCAGGTGCAAAAACGGGGCGATACGCTTCGGGTAGCGAGCCATAACCTTGAGCAAGCGCTCGGAAATATCCATGGGTTCCACCGAGGAGATACGCACGTGAGCAATCTCGGTGCGCTCCATGATGGCCTGGAGCAGCTCATCGATCTCCACGTGTTCGTCAGTCGCGCTCTTGCCGTCATAGGCGCCCAGGTTCACGCCGGTCAGCACGACCTCGGGCACACCGGCCTCCTGGGCTTCACGCACCTGTTCGAGCACGGACTCGACGGGCACGGAACGCTCGGGGCCGCGGGCCTTCCACACGATGCAATAGGTGCAGCGGTGGTTGCAGCCATCCTGGATCTTCACACCCAGCCGCGAACGACCGAGCGCATCGACCACGTCGCCATCGCTGCAGGCGGGCACGCTATCGGATTCGACACCCAGCGCCTCGCAGACGCGCTCGGCGACGTCAATCTTGGACGGTTCAGCGATCACGCGATCGGAGAGCTCCAGCAGCTCCTCGGGATGCAGGTTGACGACGCAGCCGGTTACGACCACGTAAGGCTCGCCCGGATAGGCCAGGGCGTGACGGACGGCCTTGCGGGTCTTGGCCTCGGCCTCCCCCGTCACGGCACAGGTATTGATAACGATCAGATCGGCGTCCTGGGGCTCCACCATCGCAAAGCCCAGGCGCATAAGATCGGCAGTGATACGGTCGGACTCAACCCGGTTGACACGACAACCGAGGTTGACGACGGAAATATGGGGTGCGAGCACACGGGCTCCTTAATCGAGGATGTCGTCGAGGGCACTCTTGATACGGTCGGTCACCGACTTCTTACCGGAGGCGACGTCATCGCCCATCTCGTCGGCAAAGGCGCGAAGCAGTTCGCGCTGCTTATTGGAGAGATTGGTGGGGACGACCACGCGCAGCTGCACGACCAGACGACCGCGCGAACCGCCACCGCCGATACGCGGCATGCCGTAATTGTTAACGCTCACGGTGTCACCGTACTGTGTGCCGGCGGGAACCGTCACCTTGACGACCTCGTCAGGCATAATGCCCTCGACCTCAATCTCGCAACCGAGCGCGGCCTGCGCAATCGAGATATCACTCACCAGATACAGGTCATCGCCATTACGCTTAAAACGCTCGTGGTCGGCGACACGCACGTTGACGATCAGGTCGCCCGACGGCTCGCCACGAAGGCCGGCCTCGCCAAAACCGCTCACGCGCAGCTGGCGACCGGTCGAAACACCGGCGGGAATATCGATGTCAATCTTTTCGTGAGAAGGCGTGCGGCCCTGGCCATCACAGGTCTCGCAGGGATGATCGATAACCGTACCTTCGCCGTGGCAGTCGGGACAGGGCGAAGAGGACTGAACCTGGCCCAGGAAAGAACGCTGGACCGTCGTCACATAGCCTGTGCCGTGACAGCGGCTGCACTGCTTTTCGGTCGCGCCCTCGGCCTTACCGGTACCATTGCAGTCCTCGCAAGGGGCAAGACGGTCGTAGCTGATCGTCTTTTTGCAGCCGAGCGCCGCCTCCTCGAGCGTCACCGAAAGGGAGATGGCCATATCGCGACCGCGACGGCGCTCGCGACGGCTGCGAGCGCCACCACCGGCGTCTCCGCCAAAGAACGACGAGAACAGGTCGTCCATGCCCATGCCACCAAAGATATCGTTGATGTCGACATAGCCAGAGCCACCGGGGCCGTCAGCGGTGCCGTAACGGTCGTAGTTAGCACGCTTCTGCTCGTCGGAAAGAACGGAATAGGCCTCGTTGAGCTCTTTGAACTTGGCCTCGGCCTCGGGGTCGTCCGAAACATCCGGGTGTACCGTACGGGCTTTCTTTAGAAACGCGCGCTTGATCGTCCGCGCGTCGGCATCCTTGTCAACGCCAAGTACCTCGTAGTAATCCCTATTTTCCGACACGACCGAATCCTTCCAACTTTCATTATTGTCACAGTGCGTCCTATACCCAAGCTGGGCCGGCCGCAAACAGAGGGTTTGATGTTATTGCATCCCGTAGGGCGAAAGCATGGCCTGCTGCGAGCAGCTCGCAAACCAGACCGACACGAGCGCAAACATAAAGCCGTTGGCAAAACCATTGGCAAACTGCATCGCGCCGCGCTTCCACCACAGCAGGCTGCGATGAAGCACGCCGTCCGACAGCACCATGAACAAGCCCATGGCAAACGGAATGAAGCACATCATGGCGAAGGCGGAGAACACGCCCGAGATGGCCGACAGCACCAAAAACGGAGCGATAATGCCCATGAGGTAGAAGCCGGTGCGAGCCTTACCCTCCAGGCGCTCGGCCTCGACGTGCGCACGACCGACCAGATCGCCGCCCGAAGCGCCGTTCGTGCCGGCGTGACCCATGTTGGGGATGCGCACCTCGTCGCCATCATGCGTGCCGGCGGGAAACTCAATCGTCTGTTCGGAGGTCACACGGACACGGCCGCTGCCACTGCAATCGGGGCAGGGGTCGGCAACGACCTTGCCGGAACCGCCGCACTCAGGACAAACCGTCTGGAACGTGCCCGCACCAAACAGGAAGGACAGGTCAACATCGATATGGCCGCGACCACCGCAACTCGGACAGGTGTGGGCATGCTCTGACGAAACGGAGCCCGATCCGCCACAATGTCCGCAGGTGTCAAAGCGGGTGTAGCGAACGGTCTTGTGGGCACCGCCCTTAGCCTCCTTGGCGTCGAGCTTGATATCGACGACCACGTTGGCGCCACTCTCGGGGTTGTAGGCCGCCTGGCCGCGACGGGGCTGACCCCAGGCGCCCCCGAAGGGAAAACCGCCGTCAAAGGGATTGCCGTAACCGGCGCTGCCGGCATAGCCACCGCCATAGGGCGAAGCCGTCGGTGCACCGGCAAAGGGATTGCCCGACCGCATGGCGTCGTAACGCGCACGCTTCTGCTCGTCCGAGAGAACGGCGTAAGCCTCGGAAACCTCTTTAAACTTCTCCTCGGCATCCGGCTCTTTATTGACGTCAGGATGGAGCTTGCGGGCCTTTTGCTGGAAAGCCTTTTGAATATCACGCGAGGTGGCGTCCTTGGAGACGCCCAAAATCTCGTAGTAATCTTTTTCGTTCATCGTCGCCATGCGCGGCAACCTCCTGCTCACAGCAGCGTATATATTGCGGTAATTCTACCCGAGCGGCCTAGGCTAGACCCCAAAACAGCTCGAACAGCACATTTCCATCGAGCCAGCCCAGGTGGGTGGGCGCTAAATGGGCGCGGGCGCGACCTGCGATAACGTCTTTTGAGGTGACGCGCCCCGCATGTCCTTCAACATGATCGGGCACCCAGGTGGCAAGGCCCAACTCGAGCGCACGGTCGCAGGCCGCCGCCAGCTCGTCTGCAGCAATCACGCTTGCCGAGTGAACCAACAGTTCGGGCCCAATGCCACGTGTCATGCGGCAGGCGAGCATCAAATCCTCGGCCGCCGCCTCGCGATGCGACAGGTACTCGGCCTCAAACGCTGTCGCGCCATCGTCACGTTGCACCAGTCGCACGCGGTGCGCATCGCCACGAGCGGGAACGTCAGGAAACAGCCCGGCCAAGCGATCGAAATCCTCGGTATCGAGCATACCCGCGGCAGAACGACCCAAACCCAGATAGCCCCGACCAGTCCAGTAGGCGATATTGTGAGCGCATTCATGCCCATCGAGCGCGTAGCTCGCCACCTCATACGGATGGTAGCCCGCCGAACTCAGCCGCTCGCGCGCAACGTCCATGCATGCGGCTTGGAAATCCTCATCGGGCTCGAGCGACTCATCGCGGCACGCCATGCGATAGAGGGGCGTCCCCTCCTCGAGCGTGAGCGGGTAAACCGACACATGATGCGGAGCCGCCGTCAGCACGCCATCAAGCGTGCTCTTCCAACTCGCTGCAGTCTGTCCGGGAAGCCCACACATAAGATCGCACGACACGTCAAGCCCAGCGTTCTTGACCGTCGCGATGGCAGCAAGCGCCCGATCGGCATCGTGAATACGGCCGATGGCGGCAAGTTCGGTGTTATCGAGCGTTTGCACGCCCAGAGAGACGCGTGTGACACCAACCTCGGCAAGCGCAGTGGCAAGCTCGGAGGTCAGTGACTCGGGATTGGCCTCGCAGGTAAACTCAACTGGGGCGCACCACGCACGAATACGCCGGGCGAGTTCTACCAGACGCTCCCCCGCCAGCGACGGCGTGCCGCCGCCAACATAGACGGTGCGGACCTGCGCAAGCGCCCCGGCGTCTCCAAAGGCATCGAGCCGCGCATGCAGTTGCTCAAAATAGGCATCGAGAGCAGCACCCAGGTCGCACGGAGCGAAGCTGCGCGAATCAAAGTCGCAATAGCGGCATTTTTGAGCGCAAAACGGCACGTGCACATACAGCGCGGTAACGGCCACTCTTAAGCCTCCAGCGGATGAGCGGGCACCGGCTCACCGGCGGCAAGGGCGGCCTCGCAGACCACCACGTCGCGCTCGATATCATCGACCAGCGCCATAAAATCCTCGTACGTGGAGCAGCGCACCACCCGAGCGCGCCAAGCGGCGGCATGGGGCATGCCCTTTAAGTACCAGCTTGCATACGTACGGGCGCGCGACATAAGCGGCAGAAGCTCGTGCGTCAACGTCAGGTGCTCACGCAGAGCCTCCAGGCGCTCGACCGAGGAGCGAGAAGGAACCGGCGTGCCATCGAGTGCAAGGGCTCGGGCATCGCCGAACACCCACGGATTGCCGTAGATGCCGCGCGCGATAAACACCGCGCTGGCACCCGAGCCGCTCAGATGCTCAGCAGCGTCCTCGGCCGAGAACACATCGCCCGAACCAATCACGGGAATATCGACAGCGTCGGCAACCTCGTCGACGACAGACCAATCGGCCTGGCCCGTATAGAGTTGCGTGGCACAACGACCGTGCACGGCAACTGCGGAGGCGCCCGCACCTTCGAGCATCTGGGCAAACGTTGCGGCGTTGCGATCCTCGGCATAAAAACCCTTGCGGATCTTCACGGTCACGGGAACATGCGCCGCGCCCACCGCTGCCTCGACAATCTTCTCGGCCAGGTCGGGCGTGCGCATAAGCGCCGAGCCCTCGCCCTTGGTAACGACCTTGCGAGCCGGACAGGCCATGTTGATATCAATCAATGACAGGCGATCGCCCACGCGCTCCTCGACGGCAGCGACGGCACTCGCAAACTGATCGGGCTTGGAACCAAAGAGCTGCACACAAATCTGCTGCTCCTCGTCGGCCGGCAACACCAGGCGCCACGTCTTGTTGCTGGCATAGGCAAGGCCCGCAACGCTCACCATCTCGCTGTAGGCAAGGTTGGCACCGCGGCGGCGACACATGATGCGATAGGCGGGGTCGGTTACGCCCGCCATGGGAGCCATAAGGAACGGCTGCTCGGCATAGGCGCCCAGCAGCCGCTTGCTGTATTCAGAAAGCGCCATGGACCTACTCGTCCACCTTGAGAATCGCCATAAAGGCCTCCTGCGGGACCTCGACCGAGCCAATGGCCTTCATGCGCTTCTTGCCCTCTTTCTGCTTCTCGAGCAGCTTGCGCTTTCGCGAGATATCGCCGCCGTAGCACTTGGCCAGCACGTCCTTGCGGCGTGCCTTAACGGTGGAGCGGGCAATGATCTTGTTGCCGATGGCGCCCTGGATAGGCACCTCGAACAGCTGACGCGGGATGATCTCCTTGAGCTTGTCGCACAGGCCGCGGGCAAGACCGTAGGCCTTATCCTTGTGCACGATAAACGACAGCGCGTCCACCTCGTCGCCCGAAAGCAGGATGTCGAGCTTGACGAGCTCGGAGGGGCGATATTCGTTGAACTCGTAGTCGAGCGAGGCGTAACCTTTGGTGCGGCTCTTGAGCTGATCGAAGAAGTCCAAGATGAGCTCGGCAAGCGGCATATCAAAGCGCATCTCGACCGATTTGCTCGTCAGGTGGATCATATCGGTCGTGACGCCACGGTGCTCGATAGCGAGCTGCATGACGGCACCCGTATACTCGGGCGGGCAGATGATCTTTGCCTTGAGGTAGGGCTCTTCGATACGCTCGATGCGCGTGGCCTCGGGAAGATCCTGCGGGCTGCGGACATCGATCATCTCGCCGTCAGTCTTGTACACGTGGTAGTCGACCGAGGGGCTCGTGGCGATCAGGTCCAGATTGAACTCGCGCTCCAGGCGCTCCTTGACGACCTCCATGTGCAGCAGGCCCAGGAAGCCCACGCGGAAGCCAAAGCCCAGCGCCACCGACGTCTCGGGCTCCCACACCAACGACGGATCGTTGACGTGCAGCTTATCGAGCGCGTCGCGCAGGTTCTCATAGTCCTTGTTGTCGATGGGGAACAGGCCTGTGTAGACCATGGGCTTGGCCTCACGGTAGCCCGGCAGCGGCTCGGGGCAGGGGTTCGAAGCCAACGTAAGGGTATCGCCCACGCGCACAGCCTCGGGGTCCTTCAGACCCGTGACCACATAGCCGACCTCGCCAACAGTCAGAGCATCGACCGGCGTCTCGGCAGGGCGCTTGACGCCCACGCCGTCGACCAAGAAGTCGCCCTTGGCCTGCATCATGCGCAGGGTATCACCCTTTTTGATGGAACCGTCAAAGACGCGCACCGTGGCGACGACGCCGCGGTACTCATCGAAGTACGAATCCAGAATCAGTGCCTTGAGAGGGCCATTTGCATCGCCCTTGGGAGGCGAGATCAAAAAGACGATGGACTCCAGCAAATCGTGGATACCCTCGCCGGTCTTGCCCGACACGCACACGGCATCGTCGGCGGGAATGGCCAGGTCGTCTTCGATCTCGGTCTTAACCTCGTCGGGGTGAGCCGAGGGAAGGTCGATCTTGTTGATGGCCGGAACAATGTCCAAGTTGGCGTTCATGGCGAGCGTCGCGTTGGAAACGGTCTGCGCCTCGACGCCCTGAGTGGCGTCCACGACGAGCACCGCGCCCTCGCATGCGGCCAGCGAACGCGAGACCTCATAGGTGAAGTCCACGTGGCCCGGCGTATCGATCAGGTTGAACTGATACGTCTCGCCGTCGTCGGCGTCATAGGAAACGCGGACGGCATTGGACTTGATCGTGATGCCGCGCTCGCGCTCGATGTCCATCGTGTCAAGCAGCTGCGACTCCATGTCGCGCTCATCGACGGTATGGGTGAGCTCGAGGATGCGGTCACTGATCGTGGACTTGCCATGGTCAATATGCGCAACGATCGAGAAGTTGCGGATGTGGGAAATGTCAATTGAAGTATTCATGCGGACTATCTTACCCGAGCGGTACAAAAAATGGAGCCTGTTCCATAAAACAGGCTCCATTTATGCGCGTAATCTGTGTGGTGTGAAATTTACAACTTAAGCGTTGATGCTGTTCACGAGCTTGGCAAGACCGGACTTGCGGTTGGAAGCCTGGTTCTTGTGAATGACATGCTTAGCGGCAGCCATGTCGAGACGCTTGGTGACGGTCTTGAGGGCAGCCTGGGCCTTCTCGGCGTCGCCCTCGGCGACGGCGGACTGGACGTGCTTGGTCAGCGTCTTGAGCTCGGACTTGACAGCCTTGTTACGCATGCGAGCTGCCTCATTGGTGCGGATACGCTTCTTCTGAGACTTGATGTTTGCCACTTCTGGAGTTCCTTTCGAGTTCCTTGCAAAAAATGTATGACACCTCTGAGACACGGTGAGGTCATGCAAGCGCCTACTATAGCACGCTCCCCCTCAAAGGGATAGAACGAATTTGTCAAATAGGCAGGTATCATCACGATTTTCTCAAGATGTTCGTAATCCAGAGCAAAAGCGCGGTCTGAGAATCGGCCGAACCCTTGAGCGCGAGCTCCACATCGACGGCACCCTCGAGCGCGGCAACGAGCTCGGTCATCGAAAAACGACGCGCCCAGGTAAGGTGATTCTTGACCTGCCAGGCCTGAAGCTTGAGCGTCGCGGCGAGCTCACGCCCCTGCCCACGAGAGTCGAGCGCCTTAGCAACAATCAGCTCACGGATGCGACCGCACAGCAGCGTGTAGGTCCACACGTAGCTCTTGGAGGGCAGAAGCTTAAAGAGCTCGAGCGAACGCCGCATATCGCGAGCCGAGACGGCGTTGAGAAAGTCCCAGGGCTGAACCTCGGCCGTGCGCACGATCCAACGCTCCACGTCGGCAAGCTCAATCTGGGGCGCCTCGACCATCTGGGCGAGCTTTACCAGGTCGTTATCGAGCATGCGCGTGTTTTCGCCCGAACGCGAGACAAGCTCCTCGGCGGCAGCCGTCGAGATAGACTTACCGTGCTGCGTCGCCATCTGCTGAACGCGGCGCGGCAGTTCCCAGCGCTTGGTGCCCGAGCAATCGACGATAGCCTTCTTATCGATCTTGGCGATTGCCTTATACAGGCGCGTATTCTTGGCAAGTGAGTCGGCGATAATGAGACAGACCGTCGTCGGGCTGGGACTTGCGAGGTACTCCACGAGCGGTTCCGAGACCGCCTTGGCAAGTTTTGAGCAGCCGTCGAGGATCACCAGGCGAAACTCGCTACCCATGGGAAAGGTATTGAGTGAGCCGATGATCGACTCGATATCGGGATCTTTCGTCATGTCGCGTTCATCAAGGTTGAACTCAACCATACCCGACTTTTCCAAGCGAGCTTTCATACGCGAGACGGCGTGGTCGCGCTTGACCCCATCGGAACCGACGATCAGATATGCCGGCAGCAGACCGGTTTCGGACATTGCGCTCCCCTCTCGCAGAGTCTCGAATTCGTACCGTGCCATTTTAGCCCAGGGTCCCACCGCGCGCCAACGATGTCACCACGGCCGCTGGCATCGCATCGCAAAGCCCTTCGCGGTCGGCGTGACGGTGATATCACCGTGTTCGATGGTGCATGCGAACGCACCGCCCGCTTCCTTAACGGCATCGATGCAGGCGTCAGATGGATGGCCGTAGCGGTTGCCCTCGCCCGCACTCGCGATAGAGAGCTCGGGCTTAAGCGTTTCCAGCAGGTCTAGGTCGACAGAAACCTTTGAGCCGTGATGTCCCAGCTTGAGCACATCGATACCCCCCACCTCCTGTACAAACTCGCGTTCCTGATCGAGCTCGGCATCACCGGTGAGTAGCATGCGGAGACTCTGGCCTCCTTGGACATAACTGAGCAGCAAGACAAGCGAGTCTTCATTGCCCTCGCCATCCACCGTGTCAAACGGCCACATCACACGAGCCCGAAATGCGCCGATATCGATCGCGTCCCCGCGAGCCACCTGCCGGTACGTTACGCCCGGGCGATTTAGGACCTCAGCGGGCGCATCCTCCAGCGCATTAGCCGCGACCGCAATGGTTCCAACCGAAAACTGATCGAGCACATCAGGAAGACCACCCCAATGGTCTTCGTCCCAATGTGTCACGAAAACGGCGTCGATATGGTGGACGTTATTGCGAACCAACGCCGACACCACGCGCTCATCGAGCCCACTGTCGACGAGTACCACGGCGCTACCCTGACGAATCAGAATCGCATCGGCCTGGCCCACATCGAGCACCGTTACCGAAGGCGGAGCGAAGCGATCCCAGTAGATGTACGGAATCCCCGCCAGGAGCGCCAAGCAGACAAGCCCAGCAGCCATAGGCCGTGCCTGCGGGCGCGGCCACCAGACTAGAAGGATCCCCAGAAAACACGGCACAAGGTAAATCCACATGCTATCGGGCGGCACGCTCACGGATGCACCCGGAACGGCGGCAAAGAGCTGTTCGAAGAACAGTGCGCAACGCGCGGCAATCATGGGCACAACGAGCGCCCAAACCTGCAACGGCGCCACGAGCGAAAAGGGGACCAGCACGATCGACACAGCGAGCAGTAGACTCACCACCGGACCGATGACCGCATTCGCCAACGGAGCAATGAGCGAGAACGCACCAAAGGCAGGAATGGTGATAGGCAGCGTCGCCAACTGCGAGCACAGTGTGACGGAAAGCATGCTGGCAATACCCGTCGGCACACCCAGCTCTCCCAAAGCGTAGGTGGCGTACGGGCAAAAGCACAGGATGACAAAGACGCTGGCACACGAGAGTTGAAAACCCATATCGAACAGCACCATTGGGCGGAGCAGCACAAAGATGGACATGGTTACGAAGAGTGCCGATGTGCCATGTCGGCGACGCCCCGCGCCGTTTACGACAAGCGTCGCGAACACCATGCAACACGCGCGCACGGCCGAGGAAGACGCGCCCGTAAAGGAGGCATACGCTACAAGCGTTAGCGCCAACAGTATCCGTTGCAACCCACGTGAACAGCGAGTTTTTTGCAGAACGCCCTCGATTAAATAGCCAACGATAGCCAAATGGCTGCCCGAGACGGCGATAAGATGCGCCGTTCCCGTCACCGAAAACCAGTCGCCCGCCGGCTGGGCGCGCAGCTCGGCCGAACGACCGCAGACGACACCGGCTATGAGAGCACGCGCCGGGTCGGTCGCAGGCGCGATGGACGCAAGCAGCCCATTTCGCAGCCGAAGCAGCGGCCCCGGAGAGCCCTCATCGACCGACACAATCCGAACGGCTTTAACCTTGCGCACCTCGCCTCGGAGCACGCGCGAGCGCCCATACGCATCGTTCTCAAAGCGCGAAACGCGGCCGATAACACGCACATGAGACCCGGCACCAAGCTCGCGGTCGCACGACAGACGAACCTCACCCAAGCGCCTGCCGTCCACGCATGTTTCGCAGGTGTAGGAATACGTCCCATCGTTTATGGACGGATCACCCTGCACGACAAACTCGAGACTGCTTGCCGCTCGACCGTCGAGCGCCTTCGTGGCACTTAGCGCACCCACAGCCCACCACGCCGAAACAATCGAGCCCGCCAGCAAACCGATAGCTGCGGCATATAGCCAACGTTTCCACAGGACAAGTCGCTCACAAGATCGAGCAAGCACCATGCACAGCGACGCCGCAACCGAAATAACCACAAGCGGTCCGACCGCCGATGTCTGCTCCCCCAGTATCGAATCGGCGGCCACGTTGAGCACCAAGACACAGCTAACGCACAGGCCGGCACACAAGGCCATCGTCCATGGCATGAAGGGCCGCGGGGGCATCACATGCTCGCGCTCGAGCGTACTCATACGCAGATGCAATCTTTGATTTTGGCGAGCTTCTTCTCGCCGATTCCCGATACGCGCATCAGGTCATCGACTGAGGCAAAAGCACCGTTCTTTGTCCGTTCATCGATAATCGACTGAGCCATAGAAGGGCCAATGCCCGAAAGCGTCTGCAGCTCCGCCGCACTTGCCGTATTGATGTTCACGAGCCCCGACGAAGACCCCGCGCCAGGGGTCGTGGCAGCACTACTTTCGGCCCCGCCGACCGCCGCAGCCGCTTGTTGCTCCCCTACCGTCGGCACATATATCTTTTGACCATCCGTGATCTTGGACGCACGGTTAAGCCCTGTCACATCCGCCTCGGCCGTAAGCCCTCCGGCGGCATCGATCGCTTGGGACACCCGCGCTCCATCTTTGAGCCGGTACACGCCAGGCCTCGCAACGGCTCCATCAACATCGACGTACACCTCTGTTTCGGCAGAAGCCTTTGACGAAGATTTATCGGCATCATCAGGAGACGCATCCCCGGCCCCGTGCACATCCGAGGCGCCCGCCTCATCACTACGCTCAAACGACACGCCACTGGGACTACCACCAAAGCTTGCCATCGCCAAGCCACTCGCGGCGGCAATGACAACCAGAATCGCCACTACCACCGTTTTATGCCTGAGTAGCTTTTCTGCCCAGCGGTCCATGCGTTTAACCCGTTCGTGTTGCTCGCGCTGCGCCATAGCAAACACCTCCCAACACCATCGTGTCAGGAAACGAACACCGCAACCTCCGCACGTCCACACTGATTATCGCGGTCAAACCAAAAGCTGACCAAAACCTTACGCGAACATGTCCATTTATTCAGCCACACGTCAGCGAATGAACATCTTGGCATCATTTGCCCAGATAGCAAAAGACCGACGATACAGGCGCATCGTCGGTCTATGCAGGCAATTACTCGTGATCTTGGTAAATCTCACGCGGAGCAAGCTCCGAATGTTTGCGTTTTAAGGTCTTAGGGGCCTTATACGTGTTGCTGGAGAAGTCGATGTACTCGGTCTGCTTAAGCAGGCGCTCGACCATCTCCTCGTGGTCGAACAGTTCCCAGGCCTCGTGCACGGCATCGAGCTTGGCGTGCGTCTCGGGACGGCGCGGCATAAACAGCGTGCAGCAGTCGGGCGCCGCCTCGGTGGAAATATCGAACGTGCCGATCTCCTGAGCGCGCGCAATGATCTCCTGCTTGTCAGACCCGATGAGCGGACGGAACACGGGAATCTTCACGGCCTCGTTGACGGCCATGATGTTCTCGAGCGTCTGGGAGGCAACCTGACCGAGCGACTCGCCGGTCACGATGGCCTTGGCGCCCTCGATATGTGCAATGCGCTCGGCAACCGAATACATGATGCGGCGATACATGATCACGCGCAGATTGCTGGGGCAGGCGACGGAAATCTCACGCTGGCAATCGCCAAACGGCACCACGTACAGGCGGCCGATCTGGACACCCGGCTCAAGCGTGCGGATGATGTCCTGCACCAAATACTCGCTCGTATCGGGCGTTTGCGGACGACCGGAGAAATGTACCGGCACGCACACCGCGCCGCGACGCGCGAGCATCCAGGTCGCCACCGGAGAATCGATGCCCGACGACAGAAGCGTCACGACCTTGCCGGCAGAACCCACCGGCAGACCGCCCACGCCGCGCTCGGAGCGCGCGTACACGTAAACGCTACCCTGTACCACCAGTACTTGCACCATCGCATCAGGGTCGTGCATTTGAACCTTTTTATCGGGGAAGGCCTCGCACAGCACCTCGCCCACCTGACGATTGATATCAATCGAGGTGAGCTCATAGTCGGTATTGGAGCGCTTGGCGTGCACCTTAAACGAATCAAAGGGGCCAAACTCGCGCAGCGCCTTGACGGCGGCGGCGCAGTACTCCTGCGGGTCGCGGTTGGTGTGGTACGCCAGGGACACACGGGCAACGCCGGGGACGGTGCGGATGACACGCGCCGCCTCATCGGCCTGATGCTCGTTAAAGGTCACGAGGATATAACCGGAAATTCGAGACACGGCGTTCACGGAAAAGGCGGCCAAAGCCACCTTAATGTTATCCATGAGGATATGCTCAAAATGTGCGCGGTTCTTGCCCTTCAGTCCAACCTCGTGATAGTGGACCAGGCAGACGCGAGCTGCCATTTAGGCTTCAACAACCTTATGGCCGAGCGCCTTCTCGTAACGGGCCTCATCGTAGGAGATATCGCCGTCGACAATCTCGTCCATAGCCATCGAGATGGTATCGGCGCCGGAGAGCGCGATGGTGATGTCGTCGACATCCTGAACGGCAAGCACGCGGTTATGCTGACCACGCAGCATGCTATTAATGTCGCAGGCACGCTTGGAGGCAAGCGAAGCGAGCAGGAAACGGTTGTGATCGGTCTTCTCCAGAAGATCGTCAATGCAAGGCTTTACAACGGACACGGACCTCAGATCCTTTCATGCATATCGAGAACGCGAACGAGTTCATCGGTCGCGCGGTCGAGATCGTCATTCACCACGACTTCGTCGTAGCGGTCGGCAAGGGCAAGCTCATGGGCGGCGTTTGCCATACGCAGCTCGATCGTCTCGGGCGTCTCGGTACCGCGACCGACCAGACGCTCGCGGAGCACCTCGAGCGAGGGTGGCTTGATAAAGATCAGCACGGCCTCGGGAAAACGCTCCTTGACCTGCAGGGCACCCTGGACATCGATCTCCAAGATGAGAGACGAACCAGAGGCGAGCTTGGACTGAACCTCGCTCACCAACGTGCCGTAGCAGTTACCGTGGACCTCGGCCCACTCAACAAACTCACCGTTTGCCACGCGGCGGTCGAACTCCTCGCGCGTCAGGAAAAAGTAATTGACGCCGTCGACCTCACCTTTGCGTGGGGCTCGCGTGGTAGCCGAAACCGTCAGGCCCAGGTTAGAGCGACGCTCGCGCACACGAGTGACGAGCGTGCCCTTGCCCGCGCCTGACGGTCCAGAAATCACAAAGAGCTTTGAATCCTGAGCGCTCACTTATTTGGTCAGCTGCTCGAGGAGCTGCTCGCGCTGACGGACACCAAGGCCCTGGACGCGACGGGTAGCGGAGATGCCGAGCTCCTCCATGATCTTGGCGGCCTTAGCCTTGCCATAACCGGGGAGAGACTCGATGAGGGTGGAAACCTTCATGCGAGAAGCAATGGGGTCATCGGAGTTGAGCACGGACTCGAGGGACTTCTCGCCCTTCTTGATCTGCTCACGGAGCTCTGCGCGAGCGTGACGCGCGGCGGCAGCCTTCTCAAGAGCCTGCTTGCGCTGCTCATCGGTAAGCTGAGGGAGTGCCATTCGTACCTCCAAGTAGTTGGGTTATATCTGATTCAATATTTGGCATTTTAGCACGTAAAACGTACAAAATGCCCAATCGCGGCTCCATAGGTTAGACGATACCCGTAAAAAGTGCAATATATCGCGCTAAAAGATGAGCCCCCGACCTGCGATTCCACACAAAGGATGGGAAAGTTTTCGCAGGCACAGGGGCTAATTTGTGCTATTGAAACCAAAAAGTGGTGACTTAAGGGAATCTTTTACGCGACGTTTTCGACCAGCTCAGCAACGATGGCGTCAAACGCGGCAACCGGATCGTCGGCGCCGGTAATGGGGCGGCCCACCACGATATGGGTCGCACCGCGCTCAATAGCCTGGGAAGGCGTGGCAACGCGGGACTGATCGCCCAGCGCAGCACCAACCGGACGCACGCCCGGGGTCACAATCAGCGCATCGGGACCCAGCAGCTCACGCATGTCATGAGCCTCCATCGGCGAGCACACGATACCGTCGATACCGTTGGCCTGGGCGAGCTTTGCCAGACGGGCGGCCTCCTCGGCAACGGGCGACTCGACGCCGATCTCGGTCAGCGCATCCTGATTCATGCTCGTAAGCACGGTGATGGCGACGAGCTTGGCTCGATCCTCGCGTGCCTCCTCGGCACCCTCACGGCAGGCGGCGAGCATAGCACCCGAACCCAAGCCGTGAACCGAAAGCAGGTCGGCACCGGCAAGCGAGGCCGAGCGAGCGGCACCGCGCACCTGATGCGGAATGTCATGGAACTTAAGGTCAAGGAAGACCTTAAAGCCCAGCTCCTTGAACGTCTTGACGATCTCGGGACCCTCGGCGTAATAGAGCGTCATGCCCACTTTAAGCCAAGCGGCATGGCCCGAAAGTTCATGGGCGAGCTCAAGCGCACGCTCACGGTCGCAGTCGAGGGCGACGATAACGCGGTCGCGGGCATCGGTCTCTAGCATTCGAAAGCACCTACCAGCTCGTTAATGTCCTTCACGCCCTGGGACTCGGCCCAGGCCTCGAGCTCGCGCGCGATCTTGAGCGAAGCGCACGGATCGACGAAGTTGGCCATACCGACCGATACGCAGGTGGCGCCAGCCAGGATAAACTCGGCCGCGTCCTCACCGGTCATGACGCCGCCGACGCCGTTGATGGGGATATCGACAGCCTGAGCGACTTCCCAGACCATACGCACGGCGATGTGGTGGCACAGCGGGCCCGAAAGGCCGCCCTTGGGCTTGGCCACACGCGACTTGCGGGTGTGAACGTCGATGGCCATACCCTGGATGGAGTTGATGACCGAAAGGCCGTCGGCGCCTGCGGCCTCGAGGGCCTTGGCGATCTCGGCGACGTTGACCGGGGCCATCTTCACAAACAGCGGCTTGTCGGTCACCTTGCGGCAGGCGGCCATGACGCCAGAGGCGCCCTCGGGCGTGGAGCCCATGGCGGCACCGCCGGCGGCAATGTTGGGGCAGCTCACGTTGATCTCATAGCCGGCAGCCCAGGGGCACAGCTCGACATACATCTCGAGCGCACGGACAAACTCGTCCACAGAATGACCGGCAACCTGGCAAATGACCTGGCAACCGTCCTTGGAGAGCTGCTCGAGCCACGGACCGGACTCGCGGGCGAAAGCGGCCACACCGGGATTCTGCAGGCCCACGGAATTGATCATGCCGCCGGGGATCTCGGCCATGCGGGGTGCGGGATTGCCGGGCCAGGGCTCGGCAGCGCAACCCTTGGTGGTGATGGCACCCAGCTGGGAGACATCGAAGAAGTTCTGGAACTGCCAACCGTAGCCAAAGGTACCGGCTGCGGTGTTGATGGGGTTCTGCATCTTGACGCCGCCGAAATCGACGGCCATGTTCACGGTACCCACTAGAAGACCACCACCTTGGAAGCATCGAACACGGGGCCGCACATGCAAGCACCCTTCATACCGTCGACCGTCTCGACATTGCAGGTGTTGCAGGCACCAAAGCCGCAGCTCATCATGCGCTCGAGCGATACCTCGCAGTACGCGCCGGCCTCGGCGGCAGCCTCGGCGACTTTCTTCATCATGACGGCGGGGCCACAGCTGGCGACGTAATCGTAACCGCCCTCGCCGAGCAGCTCGGCGGCAGGATCGGTGCAGAAGCCATGCGTGCCCAACGAGCCGTCGTCGGTGCACACGTTGACCGTGGCTCCCAGCGCGCGGAACTCATCGACGCCCACGGCCTTGGACGCGGTGCCAAAGCCCAGGCATACGTCAACGTCCACGCCCTGCTCGGCAAGCATGCCAGCCAGGCAGAGCACGGGCGGAACGCCAATGCCGCCGGCGACGAGCAGTGCCTTCCTGGTACCCTCGGGCACGAACCAGCCGCGGCCGCCAGGGCCCAGCAAGTTGGAGGTGGAGCCAGGGGCCATCTGCGACAGACGGCGGGTATCATCGCCCACGACGGCGTACCACAGCTCGACGGTGCCGGCCTCGGCGTCGGCGCGATAGAAGCTCAGGGGCACGCGAAGCAGCGAGGAAGCATCGCCCGGCACGGCGATATTCACGAACTGACCGGGCTTGAGCGCACTTGCAAGCTTGGGAGCCGAGATAACGAGCGAGAAGATGCCGTCGGCGATCTCCTGGTTCGAGACGACCTCGAAGTCGTGCATGCGTGCAGTGGAAGGTGTGGGCATAGACGCTCCAATCCCCCATGCGGTTGCATGGTTCAGGCGAACAGAAAGCGCGGCACCGCAAGGGCGCCGCGCACAAAAGCGATAAGGCTATGCTAGCAGATGCAGCCGTCGGCAAGCGTCTGCTTACCGCCGACAAACACATCGGTGGCACGACCGGTGAGCGTGCGGCCGGCAAAACCGGAGTTCTCGGCGCGCGACTCGTAGCCGTCCTCGCCGACCGTCCAGGTGGCGGTGGGATCGAACACGGTCAGGTCGGCAACGGAGCCAGCCTTGACCTGAACCTGGTCCAGACCCAGGATCTCACGCGGCTTGATGGCCATAAGCTCGACCATGCGACCCATGCCCATCTTGCCGGTGTTGACCAGCTCGGTAAGCACGAGCGCCAGCGAGGTCTCGAGGCCGATCATGCCGAAGGGCGCAAGCTCGAACTCGCGAGCCTTCTCCCACGGGGTGTGGGGAGCGTGGTCGGTGACGATGACGTCTACGGTGCCGTCGATGACGCCCTGACGGATAGCCTCGGCGTCTTCATCGGTACGCAGCGGCGGGTTGACCTTGAGCGAGGTGTTGTAGGTCTCGTCCAGGTCGTTCTCGGTCAGGAACATGTGGTGCGGGGTGGCCTCGCAAGTGACCTGCACGCCAGCTGCCTTACCGGCACGCACGAGCTCCAGGCCATGGGCGGTGGAGATGTGCTGGATGTGCAGCTTGGCACCGGTCAGCTTGGCGATCTCGATATCGCGAGCAATCTGCAGCTCCTCGCCAGCCGCCGGCCAGCCCTCGAGGGCCAGACGGGTAGAGACCTTGCCCTCGTTGATCTGGCCGTGACCGACCAGGTCCTCGTCCTGGCAATGGCTCATAAAGACCTTGCCGAACATCTTGCCGTAGTCCATGCAGCGACGGAGCATACCAGCCCCCTGCACGCCGCGACCGTCGTCGGTGAAGGCGACGGCGCCGTGGGCGACCATATCGCCCATCTCGGACATAGCCTCGCCCTTAAGACCGCGGGTCATGGCGCCAGAAGGATAGACACGGCAGTGGCCGACCTCGGCAGCGCGGGACTTAACGAACTCAACGACGGTACCGTTATCGGTAACAGGGTCGGTGTTGGGCATGGCGCACACGCCGGTGAAGCCGCCCTTGGCAGCTGCGCGGGTGCCGCTCTCGATGTCCTCTTTGACCTCGTAGCCGGGCTCGCGCAGGTGGACGTGCATGTCCACCAGGCCAGGGACGAGGTACTTACCGGAAAGGTCGCGGACCTCGGCTCCCTCAGCGGCGAGGTTCTCGCCGACCTCGGCGATCTTGTCGCCGTCAATCAGGACGTCAACGACACCGTCAAGCTCGACGGACGGGTCGACGACGTGGGCATTCTTAAGAAGCAAGGCCATTATCGGCACCTCCAAGCAGCAGATACAGGATAGCCATACGCACGCAGATACCGGCGTAGACCTGCTCCAGGATGACGGAGCGTTGCGGGTGGTCGGCCATATAGGAGTCGAACTCGACGCCGCGGTTGATGGGGCCCGGGTGGCAGATAATCGCGTCGGGCTTCATAAGCTTCTCGCGGTCCTTGGTCAGGCCGAAGAGCTTGTGGTACTCGCGAATCGTGGGGAACGGGGCACCCTCGAGGCGCTCCTGCTGTACGCGCAGCATGTAGACGACGTCCAGCTCAGGCAGGACGGAATCGAGGTCGCTCGTCACGTGGTCGCAGCCCAGAACCTCGGGCGCCGGCGGCAGCAGCGTGCCGGGGGCGACGGCGTAGGTCTCGCAGCCCATGATCTTAAGGGCGGGGATCAGCGAGCCGCAAACGCGGGAGTGGGAGATGTCGCCGACGACGGCGACCTTCAGACCGTGGAAGTCACCCTTGTGCTCCCAGATGGTGTACAGGTCAAGCAGAGCCTGCGTGGGGTGGTTATGCTTACCGTCACCGGCGCAGATAACGCTCGCGGGCGAATTCTGCGTGACGATGTAGGGAGCACCGGCATGCTTGTCGCGCACGACAATGCAGTCAATCTTGTAGGCGTTGAGGGTCTCGACGGTATCGACGAGGCTCTCGCCCTTGACCGTGGAGGTCGAAGAGCCGCCGAAATTGAGGCTGTCGGCCGAAAGACGCTTCTCGGCGAGCTCGAAGGAGCTGCGGGTACGCGTCGAGGGCTCGTTGAACATGTTGACGATGGTCTTGCCCTTGAGCGTGGGGACCTTCTTGATGGCACGCTCGTTGACCTCGGAGAACGCCTTGGCGGTCTCGAGGATGAGCTTGATGTCCTCTTCGGAGTACTCGGTAATGTCGATCAGATGCTTATGATTGAACGCCACGGTACTACTCACCTCCCAGCGGCGCGGAGCCCACGTGGGAACCCGGCGCGACGTCGTTGATCTCGACAGCGGTACGGCCGTCGACTTCCTTCATATATAGGTGCACGTTCTCCTCGTGCGACGAGGGAACGTTCTTGCCGACAAAGTCCGGCGAGATAGGGAGCTCGCGGTGACCGCGGTCAACGAGAACTGCCAGCTCGACTCGGCTCGGACGGCCCAGGTCCATAACGGCGTCCAGAGCGGCGCGGATGGTACGACCCGTGTACAGGATGTCGTCCACCAGCACGACGCGCTTGCCGTCGACGCTGAAGGGAATGTTGGTAGCGTGGATCGCGGGAGCGAAATTGGTCGCATAGTCATCGCGATAGAAGCTGATGTCAAGGCTGCCGAGCGGAACGTCGACACCCTCGATCTCCTTGATCGCCTCGGCGAGCTTCTTTGCCAGAAGGTCGCCGCGCGTGACGATGCCGACCAGAGCGAGGTCTTCACAGCCCTCGTTGCGCTCGAGGATCTCGTGCGCGATGCGGGTCATCGCTCGGTTGACGGCGGTCTCGTCCATGATGACCGCCTTGGGGGAAGTCGTGCCCATCGATCTCCTTCCTCACATGTCTTGACTGCTGACACAGTCAAAAAAATAGATGCCCGACCGCTCAAAGCGGAACCAGACACCCACAGGAAGTACTACTCATTGGCAGCTATGTAATTCCATGTGGGTATCTCGTACCCCTTTAATGGTCAAGGCATAGTGTAGCTAACCTCGGGCTCAATTGCGAGCATAAATACAAGTCAATCCGTAAACGGAGCCAATCGCTCCATAAACCTATATATATTTGTGGGACGCGCTTGAAAACCTTGCTGCGAGCTGGCATAATCCCCTCTGCTGCACGCAAATCGGATCTACGTCCAGGGCCGTGGCGTGGGCACTATCGCCAAAAGAGAAATATCTCTGTGTAGATTGCGCACAGAGACATGCTTCTGTGCTATAGTTCAGGCTTGTTTGTTAACGCGACATGTTCGTTTGTCGCCCAAGGAGGGTCAGTTATGTCCAAAGTTTGCGAAGTTTGCGGTAAGCACCCCGTTGCCGGTCGCTCCATCAGCCACTCTCACCGCGTCACCAACCGTAAGTTCCGCCCCAACATCCAGCGCGTCTACGTCGTCGTCGATGGTCACCGTCGCAAGATGAACGTTTGCTCCACCTGCCTCAAGTCCGGCAAGGTTGCGCGCTCCTAAATAAGGTCTTACCAACAAGTACCTCGGACTCTCCGGGTCAAAGACCTCGCGTTCACATAGAACTTACCAAAGGCGTCCTCCCATGCGGAGGGCGCCTTTTTGCACTCATTGGGGACAGACTTACATGAGTGTTTGCAGATGTCAAAGGGATCGTAGCCCAGCTGGTATGCCTTATAGCTTGACCAACGGTACGCCTCGAGCGAGTCGAGCGCGCCTTTCACGGGATTGAGATGAATATAGTCGAGCAGCTGCACCGCCTGCGTGTCCGACTCAACCGCGACCCGCGAATAGCGATTATCAAACAGATGCCCCGTTCTTCCCGTTTTCCCATTGAAATACTTAGCATATGCCGTCAATGCGCACTGCATTGCCTTTGAAAGGTTGTCATATGGGTCATCAACCATCAAATGGAAGTGGTTATCCATAAGGCACCAAGCCAACACCGCCACTTCATGGCGTGCAAACCTGTCCGCGATGTCCGATAAGAAACGATAGCGGTCGGAGTCATCTTCAAAAATAATCTGCTTGGAGTTGCCACGGTCAAAAACGTGGTAGTAGCCGGTGAGCGAAACGGCGCGGGCGCATCGAGGCATATTCTCTCCTTTCAAAACTGAACAGGCAACACCTAAAAGGAGAGAAGGAACGCGAAATGCTGAGCCTGTAACCTATTTATATCCAATGAGCGGCAAAAACAGGTCCAGAACGACAAAATGGCAAAACGATGTCTGTCCCAAATGAGTGAAAGCACTCATGTAAGTCTGTCCCCAATGAGCGGGGCGATGCAGCATTAGTTGAAACGGTTCATTTAGTTGAAGCGTTTTAGTGTGCCTTTTACGGGAATCTTACCGTTCGCCGAATAATTTCTTGCTATCATGCAAGGCGTAGGGTAAATCTCCGATCGCAAGGAGACACAAATGGTGAAAAAGTCACCGGAAAACACTACTCCCGCCATCGTGGACAACGTGGAGGCGCTTGAGGCCAAACTCAAATCTATGCGTGAGGCCCAGGCTAAATTCGCTGAGTACACTCAGGAGCAGGTAGACAAGATCTTCTACGAGGCTGCTATGGCCGCCAACAAGGCTCGTATTCCTTTGGCCAAGCTCGCCATCGAGGAGACCGGCCGTGGCGTTCTCGAGGACAAGGTCATCAAGAACCACTACGCCGCTGAGTACATCTACAACGCTTACAAGAACACCAAGACCTGCGGTGTCATCGAGCGCGACGACGCTTACGGCATCACCAAGGTCGCCGAGCCGATCGGTATCGTTGGCGCTGTCATCCCGACCACCAACCCGACCTCCACGGCCATCTTCAAGACGCTCATCTGCCTGAAGACCCGTAACGCCATCATCATCTCCCCGCACCCGGCAGCCGCCAAGTGCACCATCGCCGCCGCCAAGCTCGTTCTCGACGCAGCTGTCAAGGCCGGTGCTCCTGAGGGCATCATCGGCTGGGTCGACAAGCCGTCCATCGAGCTGACCAACATGGTCATGCGCGACGTCGACATCATTCTCGCAACCGGTGGCCCGGGCATGGTTAAGGCTGCTTACTCCTCCGGTAAGCCCGCACTCGGCGTCGGCGCCGGCAACACCCCGGTCATCATCGACGATACCGCGGACATCAAGCTCGCCGTCAACTCCATCATCCACTCCAAGACGTTCGACAACGGCATGATCTGCGCTTCCGAGCAGTCCGTCACCGTCATCGACACCATCTATGACCAGGTCAAGGCCGAGTTCCAGAAGCGCGGCTGCTACTTCGTCAAGCAGGGTGCCGAGATGGAGGCCCTGCGTGCCGCCATGTTCAAGAACGGCGCTCTCGATCACCGCATCCCCGGCATGGCTGCCGCCAAGATCGCCGAGCTCGCCGGCATCGAGGTTCCCGCCAAGACCAAGATCCTGATCGCCGAGGTCACCTCCACCGATCCCGAGAAGGAAGAGTTCTCCCACGAGAAGCTCTCCCCGGTCCTCGCTATGTATCACGCCAAGGACTTCCAGGAGGCCGTTGACAAGGCAGAGCACCTCGTCCTCGCAGGTGGCCCGGGCCACACCGCCTCTCTCTACGTGCATCCGGCACAGAGCGAGAAGATCGCTAAGTTCCAGCACGTCATGAAGGCCTGCCGCATCGTCATCAACACCCCGTCCTCGCACGGCGGCATCGGTGACCTCTACAACTTCGGCATGAAGCCGTCTCTAACCCTGGGCTGCGGCTCCTGGGGTGGCAACTCCGTCTCCGAGAACGTTGGGGTGAAGCACTTGATCAACGTCAAGACCGTGGCAGAGCGCCGCGAGAACATGCTGTGGTTCCGCGCACCCGAGAAGGTCTACTTCAAGAAGGGCTGCACGCCCGTCGCACTCGACGAGCTCGGCACCGTAATGGGCAAGAAGCGCGCCTTCATCGTTACCGACCAGTTCCTCTTCAAGAATGGCAACACGCGTGCCATCGAGGCCAAGCTCGATGAGATGGGCATCGCTCACGACTGCTTCTACGACGTTGAGCCCGATCCCTCCCTGCAGTGCGCACGTCGCGGCGCCAAGCAGATGACGCTCTTCGAGCCGGATGTCATCATCGCCGTCGGCGGCGGTTCCGCAATGGACGCCGGCAAGATCATGTGGATGATGTACGAGCACCCCGAGGCGAACTTCGAGGACATGGCCATGGACTTCATGGACATCCGCAAGCGTATCTTCACCTTCCCCGAGATGGGCAAGAAGGCTTACTTCGTCGCCGTCCCGACCTCTTCGGGCACTGGCTCCGAGTGCACGCCGTTCGCCATCATCACCGACAAGGAGACCGGCATCAAGTGGCCGCTCGCCGACTACGCGCTGCTCCCCAACATGGCTATCGTCGACGCCGACAACTGCATGACCGCCCCGAAGGGCCTCACCGCTGCCTCTGGCATCGACGTCATGACCCACGCCATCGAGTCCTACGTCTCCATCATGGCTTCCGACTACACCAAGGGCCTCTCCGAGCGCGCCGCCAAGCTCGTCTTTGAGAACCTGCCCTCCAGCTTCACGAACGGCGCTAAGGACCCGCATGCCCGCGAGGAGATGCACAACGCATCCTGCATGGCCGGTATGGCATTCGGTAACGCCTTCCTGGGCCTCAACCACTCCATGGCCCACAAGCTCGGCGCTTTCCACCATCTGCCCCACGGCCTCGCAAACGCAGTCATCCTGACCCGCGTCATGCGTTACAACGCCGCCGAGGCTCCTGTCAAGATGGGAACCTTCTCTCAGTATCCTTACCCCAACGCGCTGCACAACTATGCCGAGATGGCTCGTTACTGCGGCATCGACGGCAAGGACGACCGTGAGGTCTTCGAGAACTTCATCGCCAAGCTCACCGAGCTCTGCGACTTCATCGGTGTCAAGCACACCATCGCTGAGTACGGCGTTGACGAGCAGTACTTCCTCGACACCCTCGACGAGATGACCGAGCAGGCATTCAACGACCAGTGCACCGGCGCTAACCCGCGCTACCCGCTCATGAGCGAGATCAAGGAGCTCTACCTGGACGCCTACTACGGCCGCGAGCCCCAGGACTACGCCGTCTGCTAGTTTTAGCACGGTTTTTAACGGCGGGGGTGCACGGGTGTTTCACACACCCCCGCCGTCGCTTCTATCGCATCGTTGAAAGGATGCAACCATGCTGCTACCCGATTCCAAGACCGAGCTCGTCCGCCGTGGCAACAAGGTCGTTTACGACCTGGGCGACAAGATCGTCAAGGTCTTTAACGAGACCAAGCCTGTCTCTGACGTGTTCAACGAGGCTTTGAATCTTGCCCGCATCAATGAGTGCGGCATCCGCAGCCCCAAGGCTCTCGAGGTTTCTCAGCTCGAGAACGCCAACGGCTGGGCGCTCGTGACCGAGAAGGTTCCGGGCACCACCCTTGCCGACAAGATGACTGCCGAGCCCCAGCGCTTTGGTGAGTACCTCGAGATGTTCGTCGACCTCCAGATCGAGATCCACGGCTACACCTCCCCGCTGCTCAACCGTCAGCGCGACAAGTTCGCCCGCATGATCGACAGCCTCGATCAGCTCAATGCCACCACGCGCTACAACCTTCAGGAGCGTCTGGACGGCATGACCAAGGAGTTCAAGGTCTGCCACGGCGACTTCAACCCCTCCAACGTCATCGTCGGCGACGACGGCCAGCTGTACGTCTGCGACTGGGCACACGCCACCCAAGGCTCCCCTGCTGCCGACGTTGCCACCACCTACCTGCTCTTTGCCCTCAACAGCAAGGATCAGGGCGAGGCCTACCTGGAGCTCTACTGCGACCGCGCCGACATGCCCATGCAGGTCGTGCGTCAGTGGACGAGCATCGTCGCCGCTTCCGAGCTCGCTCGTAAGCGCAACGTAAACGATGAGTTCCTGAAGAACTGGATCGACGTCGTCGATTATCAGTAATATCTGAGCGATTCATTTCGCATCGGAGGCACAAAGGAAAAACCCCGCAGCTCGCATGGGCTGTGGGGTTTTTCCTTTTAGCGATTGAGCACGCCGACAAGATAAAAGGACGGCCCCGCATCTCCCCTATCTGGAGAAATGCGGAACCGTCCCGTATATCGAACTACAAGCGAAATCGCCGATTAACGGCGCGCAGCCTTCACAAGCTCGGCGACCTTGGCGACGACCTCGTCGATCGCCACGTCCTCGCGCTCGCCCGTGGCACGGTCCTTGAGCTCGACGGTGCCGTTCTTAAGGCCACGCTTGCCGAGCACCACCTGATACGGGAAGCCCATAAGGTCATTGTCGGCAAACTTAAAGCCGGGACGCTCATCGCGATCGTCGACGACAACCTCGATACCCTCGGCGCACAGGCCATCAACGATCTGCTCGCAGACGGAAGCGCACTCCTCCTTCTTGGGGTCGAGCGGAATCACCGCGACCTCGTACGGAGCGACGGAGACCGGCCAGACAATGCCGTGCTCGTCGTTGTGCTGCTCCACGACGGCAGCGAGCGAGCGAGACACGCCCACGCCGTAGCAACCCATGATAAGCGGCTTCTCCTTGCCGTCCTCGTCCATAAAGGTGGCCCCCATGGCCTCGGAGTACTTGGTGCCCAGCTGGAAGACCTGGGAAACCTCGATGCCGCGGGCAGCGGAGAGCGGCTTGCCGCAGTGCGGGCAGGGGTCGCCGGCGACAACGGTGACCAGATCGGCCCACTCATCGACGGTAAAGTCGCGCTCGGGGCAGGCACCGGTAAAGTGATAATCGACCTCGTTGGCACCGCAGGCCCACTGCTTGGAATCGCGCAGGCTCTCGTCGCACACCAGACGGATGCCCTCGGGCAGGTTGACAGGTCCGATAAAGCCCTTATGCAGACCGTTCGCCTGGAGCTCCTCGTCGGTCATCATACGATAGCCCTTGCCGAAGACGTGCTCGGCCTTGCAGTCATTGAGCTCGTGGTCGCCTGGGACAATGGCCACAACCGGCTTGCCCTCGGCGTCGATGAGCGCCAGCGACTTGCGCGTGCCGTTCTCGGGGAAGCCGAAGAACTTGGCAACGGCCTCGATGGTGCCCATGCCCGGAGTCTCAACCTTGGTGAGCGTACCGTCGCCAGGACCCTCGGTCACGACGACCTTGGTGCTTGCCGCCTCGTCATCGGCAGCAAAGCCGCAATCGTCGCAGTAGACGAGCGAAGCCTCGCCGGCGTCGGCCAAAGCCATGTACTCGACGGAGGTATCGCCACCGATCTCACCGGAGTCGGCAACAACGGGCAGGGCCTTGATATAGCAGCGCTCGCAAATGTTAGCGTAGGCCTGCTTCATCTTGTCATACTCCTCCTGCAGGCTCTCCTGCGTGGCGGAGAAGCTGTAGGCGTCCTTCATGATGAACTCGCGACCGCGCATCAGGCCAAAGCGGGGGCGGAACTCGTCGCGGAACTTGTCCTGAATGTGGTACAGGTTGACGGGCAGCTGTTTGTAGGAGCGCAGCTCATTGCGCACCAGGGCCGTGACGGTCTCCTCGTGCGTGGGGCCCAGGACGAACTCGCGACCGTGACGGTCGTCAAAGCGCACAAGCTCCTTGCCATAGGCGTCGATGCGGCCGGACTCACGCCACAACTCGGCGTCGACCATGATAGGCATCATAAGCTCCTGGGCACCGGCAGCGTCCATCTCGTCGCGCACGATATTCTCAATCTTGCGGATCGAGCGCCATGCGAGCGGCAGATAGGAATACAGGCCGGCAGCCTCTTTGCGGATCATGCCGGCACGGAGCAGCAGGCGGTGGCTGGCGAGCTCAGCGTCCGCCGGATCCTCTTTAAGCGTCGGCGCATAGAGCTTAGACATATACATTGCTCGGGTCATTTATTTCTCCTCAATAAGCTTGTCGACCTCTGCCATAAGCGCGTCGACAATTTGGTCCTCAGCTACTTTACCAATGATCTGGCCATGCGAAAAGAGCAAGGCCTGACCACGTCCGCAAGCAACGCCCAGATCGGCATCAGAAGCCTCGCCGGGGCCATTAACGGCACATCCCATCACAGCGATCGAAAGCGACGCGGAGTAGTTCTTAAGCCGCTCGGTAACCTCCTCGGCAATGGGAATAAGGTTAACCTGGCAGCGTGCGCACGTGGGGCATGAGACAATCTCGGGGCCACGGCGACGCAGGCCCAACGACTGCAGAATACCCCAGGCAACCGGCGGCTCCTCAACCGGATCGGCTGTGAGCGACACACGCATGGTGTCGCCAATGCCTTCGGAAAGCAAGATACCCAAGCCTACAGAGCTCTTGATGGTGCCCTGGAGCTTGGTCCCCGCCTCCGTCACGCCCAGGTGAAGCGGAACGTGGGGAATCTCACGCGACAGGGCTCGATAGGTATCAAGCGTCGTTTGCACGCTATGGGCCTTGGCCGAAAGCACAATGTTCGTAAAACCACGGTCCTCAAAGTGCTTGACGAAGCGCTCGCTCGACATCACGAGCTTTTCGGGCTGCGTGAGGTCGTCGCGCTCGGCGATATCCTGCTCGAGCGAACCGGCATTGACGCCGATACGAATCGCGCACCCAGCGGCACCCGCGGCATCGATCACGGCATCGACCTTAGCCCAATCGCCGATATTGCCGGGATTGATGCGAAGCTTGGCGGCACCAGCCTCGACGGCGCCGATGGCGAGCTTATGGTTAAAGTGAATATCGGCGACGATCGGCACCGGAGACTCGGCACAGATGGTGCGGAAACCCTCAAGCGCGGCCTCGGTGGGCACGCTCACACGCACGATATCGCAGCCAGCCTGCGCCAACGCGCACACTTGCGCAAGCGTTGCCTGGGCGTCAGCGGTATCGGTGCAGGTCATGGATTGGACCACCACCGGCGCGCCGCCACCGATCTGCACACCGCCCACATGCACGGGGCGCGTCAACTCGCGAGGCAAAGGATGGGATAAAGACAATCCAAACACTCCCCTACAGGATAAATCGAAGGACGTCGGAACGAAGCATATAGACAAACAGCAGCGCAAAGAGCGCGATGCCCACATAGCTCACAATCGTCTGGACCTTGAGCGGAAGCTCGCGGCCCGCAATCTTTTGAATGATCTCGATGACCAGCTTGCCGCCATCGAGCGGTGGGATGGGCAGCAGGTTCATAAAGCCAAGCGAGAACGAAATGAGGGCGGCAAACGAAAGGAACGTGGCAGGGCCGGCGGCAGCAGCCTGTGAGGACATAACGCTAATACCTACGATCGAAGAGGACTGATCGAGAATCTCCATCGTATGCTGCGGCTGGAGCAGGCGCATCACGCCCTCAGCCGTCTGCACGACATAGGAGAACGACAGGCGAGCTGACGTGATGGAATCCAAACGGACCACCTGCGTAGAGGCATACACACCTAGGCGCTCGTCCTCTTTGAGCGCAACCGTGGTCGAATGCTGCTTGCCGTCGCGCTCATACTCAATGGCGATATCGTCCTTACCGGCGGCCTTGCCGATGGCATCGTAAACGTCCATCCAGGTAGAGCACGATACTCCGTCAACCGAAAGGATCGCGTCGCCGCCCTCGATACCCGCCTTGGCGGCAATAGACCCCTCGTCAACCTGACCGATCACGTTGGTATCCATCGGCACGGTGACACCCGCAATAGAGTAGATGCTCATAAGCAGCAAAAAGCCCGTCAGGATATTGACGAGAATGCCCGCGAGCAGCATAAAGGCGCGCTTGAGAAAACCCTGGCCCAGATAGGTATGCGAACGCTCTTGCGCAAGGAACTCGGCTTCGCCGCACGGCAGCTCCCACACATCGCCCTCGGTAGTCGCATGCTCTCGATCGAAACGGCGGCCGTCAAAGGTGGTGTAACCCGCCGCATCTCGTGGCAGCGTCTGATACTCGGTGGGATAGTAGCTCGGCGAGGGCTTCTCCCCTTCCTCATACCAAGGCGCGATAGAGCCCCAACCCAAGAGCAAGGCGCATGCCTCGAGCACATCCTCCTCGGATAGCTCGAGCTCGGCGGCAAGGTCGGCCACGGTCACGCGACCATGACGATAGATAGCCGCGAGCACGCGATCAGCGCACGAGACGTCGGTCGGATCCATACCGCAGATGGCAGCGTAGCCACCCAGCAGCAGCGGGGTCACGCCAAACTTGGTTCCAATGCGACGTGACGTGTAATGGATGTCAAAGCGGCACGGCAGGCCCAAAAAGAACTCGGTCACACGGACGCCGCAGGCACGCGCCGCCAAAAAGTGGCCGCCCTCATGCAAAAACACGAGAACGGAAAGCATCAGCAGGCCCCAAAAGACCGATGAGAGAACGCTCAGAACAGTATCCATAAAACGAAAAAGCAATCCGTATGGGTTAGGAACGGGTTGCGGCGAGTACCTGCGCAGCCTTTTCACGCGCCCACGCATCGATGTCGCGAAGCTGCTCAAACGAATCGACCGCCTGCATATCGTGGGCATCCATGCAGGATTCCACAATGCGATCGATATCGGTAAAGCTGCAGCCATCGTGCAGGAAGGCATCGACGGCGACCTCGTTGGCGGCATTGAGCACGCACGGCATGGTGCCACCCGTCTTGCCGGCACGCTCGGCCAGTGCCAGACAGCGGAAGGTATCCATGTCGGCAGCATCAAACGTGAGCTGCCCCAGCTCGCGGAAATCGATACGAGGCGCCGGGGTATCCCAACGCTCGGGATACGAGAACGCGAACTGGATGGGAATACGCATGTCGGAAGCACCGAGATGCGCCATCACGGAGCCGTCGGCAAACTCGACCATAGAGTGAATCTTGGACTGACGCTGCACGACCACGTTAATGAAATCGAGGTCGCAGTTAAACAGATGCATGGCCTCAATGCGCTCCAGGCCCTTATTCATGAGGGTGGCGGAGTCGATGGTGATCTTAGCACCCATGGCCCACGTGGGATGTGCGAGGGCATCGGCACGCGTCACGCGATTGAGCTCGTCGCGCGTGCGGCCAAAGAACGGACCGCCCGAGCAGGTGAGCCAAATACAATGAGCCTCGCGCGGGTCCTCCCCCAGATAGCACTGGTAGATGGCGGAGTGCTCAGAGTCGACTGGAATAAGCTGGCCCGGTTGTGCCAACGGCATAAGCAAGTCGCCACCGACGACGAGGGACTCCTTGTTGGCAAGAGCAAGGCGCTTATTTGAGGTCAAGGCCGCATGGCTCGCCTCGAGACCGGCGGCGCCCACAATAGCAACGAGCACGCAGTCGACATCGTCGCGACGCGCGAGCTCGCAAACCGCCTGCGCGCCAACGCCGAGCTTCGTTCCCTCGGGCAACTCCTGCAGCACGGCGTCATCGCCATGAGCGACATCGGCCACGGCAACCGCCGGAACCGAGAACTCGCGGGCAGCGGCAACGAGCTCGGAGGTACTAGAGTTAACGGACAGCGCCGTCACCTGCAGGCGATCGGCATGCTGACGGCACACATCGAGTGCCTGGGTGCCGATGGAGCCCGTACAACCCAGGATGGCAACGCGAAGGCGTCCATCGGGGCCATACGTCGTCTGGAAGGACATTACAGCACGCCTCCGATCATCAAAAGCAGCTGAGCGGTAATGCAGCCAAAGATAAGCGAGTCGCTACGGTCGAGCATGCCGCCATGGCCCGGGATAAGGTTGCCGGAATCCTTGACGCCCACGCCACGCTTGATGCGCGACTCGATAAGGTCGCCGATAACGCCCAGGACGGACACGACCACGCCGCACAGCAGCGCATAGGGCAGGGTGAGCTTGTAGAAGTGCGTCGCCCACAGGATGAGCCAAATCAAAACCGAGCCCAGGATGCCGCCGACAAACCCCTCCCAGCTCTTTTTGGGAGAGATCTTGGGAACCATCTTGTGCTTGCCGATACGGCTACCCACGATGTAGGCAAACGAATCGGAGACCCAAAGGGACGCGCAAACGCCCACCGAAAGCAGGGCGCCGGCAAAACCGGGCACGGCATCGCGCAGCAGCACGATAGCCGACAGCATAAAGCCAGTGTAGATGGGACCCATGAGCGTCACGGCCACATCAGAGATGCGGGTACGCGGCGACCAGACATACCAAATGCCCACAGCGAGCATCAGGGCAAAAAGCAGGGCATTCAGCAACATCGAATCGCCCAACGCCGACAGCGGAAAGAGTACGGCGGCAGCGATACCCATGCGCTCGTTAGCCATCTTGCCATCGAGCCTCGTCATACGGAAAAACTCATAACAGCACAGACCACTCATGACGGAAACAAAGATGGCAGTGGGCACGATACCCAAAACCAGGCACAGGATAAAGACAACGGCGTAGACGATACCGGCGGCGGCACGGGTAATAAAGCCCGCCAGCCACGAACCGGTGCCGCCCTTCGCTGCAGGCGCTCCCGCAGTGGCAGCTTTACGCGCAGGCGTCTTGGGAGCAGATGCCTTGGGACGATCGGACACGATTAAGCCTCCTCGGTCTTGCTCAGTCCACCAAACCTACGGTCACGGCCCTGATAGGCCAAAATGGCGTCGACAAGGCCCCAACGATCAAAGTCGGGCCAATAGGTATCGGTGACGTAGAACTCGGAATAAGCTACCTGCCACAGCAGATAGTTCGAAAGGCGCAGCTCACCAGAGGTGCGAATCACAAGCTCAGGATCGGGAAGACCGGCGGTATAGAGGTGGGAAGCCACCATGTCGTCATCAATTGCGCCAGGATCGATCTTACCGGCGGCAGCGTCGAGTGCGATCTGACGGACAGCGCGGGTAATCTCGGCACGCGCGCCGTAGTTGACGGCAAGCGCCAGCGTCATGCCGGTGTGATTGGCGCACTCGGCAAGACCTCGCTCAAAGACATCGCGGGTCTTCTTAGGCAGTGCGGAAATATCGCCCAAAAAGACAACGCGAACGTTTTCGCGCTTAAGCAGCGGCAACTCATCGATAAACGTCTTGGCAAACAAATGCATCAAGACGTTGACCTCGTGCTGCGGACGATTCCAGTTTTCGGTGGAAAACGCATAGGCCGAAAGCACGTCGACGCCCAGGCGCACGCATGCGGTAATGATCTCGCGCAGGGAGACGATACCCGCCTTGTGGCCCTCGGTGCGTGCAAGACCGCGCGACGTGGCCCAACGACCGTTACCGTCCATGATGCACGAGATATGGTGCGGAATGTTATTGAGGTCAAGGTCGGAAAAACCGACGCCCGCAGGGGCGTCGGCAAAGTACTCGACCAGTTTATGCTCGTCGTATTGCACCTTAGATCTCCATGACCTCGGCTTCTTTTTCCTTCAGAAGCTCCTCGACCTTGGCGACATACTCATCAGTGTGCTTCTGGACCTTGGCCTGCTCGCGACGGACATCGTCCTCGGTGAGCTCCTCATCGCGCTCGAGCTTGTTGTTGAAGTCGCGACGGATGTTACGGATAGACACCTTGGCCTGCTCGGCGTACTCGCGGCACTCCTTGACGAGCTCGCGACGGCGCTCCTCAGTGGGAGCTGGGAACGGAAGACGAACGACGGTGCCATCGGAGTTGGGGGTAATACCCAGATCGGAAGCGCCGATGGCCTTGACGATAGCATTGATGAGTGCCTTGTCCCACGGCTCGATGAGCAGCATGTGGGCCTCGGGGGTCTTGACGGCGGCAACCTGCGTGACCGGCGTGGGAACACCGTAATAATCGACGGTGATGTCGGACAGAATGTTGGCATTGGCGCGGCCGGTACGGACCTTGGAGAAGTTATGCTTGAGGGACTCGAGCGACTTGTCCATATGGGCGGTGATGTTCTCTGCCATGCTTAATCCTCCTGATAGACGAGCGTGCCGACGGGCTCACCCGAAAGCGCGCGCTTGACGGTGTCCTCGCCATCGATGTTGAGGACCAAAATAGGCATACGGTTATCCTGGCACAGTGCCGTAGCCGTGGAATCCATAACCTGCAGACCGCGGACGAGAACCTCGTGATAGGTAATCTTGTCAAAACGGACGGCATCGGCGCACTTGACGGGATCCTTATCGTAGATGCCGTCAACCTTGGTGGCTTTAATCAGAATCTCGGCGCCGATCTCGCACGCACGAAGAGCCGCGGCGGTGTCGGTCGTAAAGTACGGATTGCCCGAACCGGCGGCAAAAATAACGACGTTGCCCTTGGACAGGTGGTTGATGGCGCGACGGCGAATATAGGGCTCGCAGATCTCGTTCATCTGGATAGCGCTCATCACGCGGCAGGGAACATCGTTATGCTCGAAGGCATCCTGCAGGGCGAGCGCGTTCATAACGGTTGCCAGCATGCCCATGTAGTCGGCCTGAGCACGCTCCATGCCACCGGCAGCGCCTGCCATGCCACGGAAAATATTGCCGCCGCCGACAACGACGCCGACCTCATGGCCAACGGCGAGCAGCTCCTTGACCTGCTTAGCAAGATGGTCGGTAACCTTGGGGTCGATGCCATATTGGCCGTCGCCCATCAGCGCTTCGCCGGAAAGCTTAAGAAGCACGCGTTTATATCGGATGTCGGACAAAGCGATCCTCCTTTAATTAGACTCTCAATATGATATCAAAGGCTCTGATAAGAGCCATGAAAAAGCAGGCTGTGAGTAAAACCCACAGCCTGCTCATTACCAGCTACAAGAGCTTATTTACTCGCCACGGACCAGACGGTCAAAGGCAACGACGGTAATGGTGTCGCCGAGCTCCTTGGAGACCTGCTCAGCGTACTTCTTGATGGTGAGGGAGCTGTCCTTGATGAACTCCTGCTCGGTGAGCACGGACTGCTTGTAGAACTTCTCCAGACGGCCGACAGCCATCTTCTCCTGGATAGCCTCGGGCTTACCGGACTCGGCAGCCTGAGCCATGTAGATCTGCTTCTCGTGCTCGACGGTCTCGGCCGGAACCTGATCGCGGGTAGCGCAGATCGGGGCGACGGCGGCAACCTGAAGGGCAACGTCGTGAGCGAAGGTCTTGAAGGATTCAGCCTGAGCGGTCTCGGCCTTCTCGAAGGCGAACTCGACGAGGACGCCGATCTTACCACCCATGTGGATGTAAGAAGCGAGCGCGCCGTTCTCAGCCTTGCGGGCAGCGAAGCGGGAGATCTTCATGTTCTCGCCCATGATGTGAATCATCTCGGTGAGCTCGGAGGAAACGGTCTCCTCGCCCATCGGCTTCTCGAGCAGAGCGTCGACGTCAGCAGGCTCGGTGGTAGCGACAACCTCAGCGACCTTGGAAGCAAAGCCGGTGAACTTGGCGTTAGAGCCAACGAAGTCGGTCTCGCAGGAGAGCTCGAGCAGAGCGCCGGTCTTGCCATCCTCGGAGACGAACGCGGCGACAGCGCCCTCGTTGGTCTCACGGCCAGCCTTCTTGGCAGCCTTGGCAAGGCCGTTCTTACGCAGAACGTCGACAGCGGCGTCCATGTCGCCGTCAGCCTCGACGAGAGCCTTCTTGCACTCCATCATCGGGGAGTCGGTCATCTCGCGGAGCTGCTTGACCATAGCGGCGGTAATCTGGGCCATTGTGGTTCCTTTCAAAGAGATGAAAAAGAATTAACTAAGACTGATTTACTCGGCCTTGGGCTCAGCGGCCATCTCGGCCTCGGAGACCTGCTCCTTGCCGGAGCCAGCGAGGCAGGCGTCAGCCATGAGCTCGCACATAAGGGTGACAGCGGAGATAGCGTCATCGTTGCAGGGGATGCCGTACTCGACCTCGTCGGGATCGGAGTTGGTGTCGATCAGGGCGACGACGGGGATGTTCAGGCGCTGGGCCTCCTTGATGGCGTTCTCCTCGCGCTTGGTGTCGATGACGAAGAGAGCCTGGGGCAGACCCTTCATGTCGCGGGCGCCACCGAGGTTGGTCTGGAGCTTAGTGAGCTCCTTGCCGAGAACAGCCTGCTCCTTCTTGGGCAGAACAGCCATGCGGCCGTCCTCGACCATGGCCTCGAGCTCCTCCATGCGGTTGATGCGGGAGCGGATGGTGACGAAGTTGGTCAGCATACCGCCGAGCCAACGCTGGTTGATGTAAGGCATGTTGGCGCGCTCAGCAGCGTTCTTGACGGCCTCCTGAGCCTGCTTCTTGGTGCCGACGAACAGCACGTTGCCACCCTTGGCGACGTTCTTGACGAAGGTGTAGGCCTGGTCGGCGTCGAGGATAGTCTGCTTGAGGTCGAGGATGTAGATGCCGTTGCGCTCACCGAAGATGAACGGCTTCATCTTGGGGTTCCAGCGACGGGTCTGGTGACCGAAGTGGCAGCCGGCCTCGAGCAGGGTGCGGATATTAATCTTGGTAGCCATGTTAAACCTCCTGTGGTTTGCCTCCGCGCGGGGTCATCCTCCAAAACCAACCCGGACATGTGCTACCAAAGCCCGGGCACCACGGTATGAAGTAGCCGCGCGTGCGTGATAAATACATGTTGCCGTGAAGCAACCCGATGAATGATAGCAGGAATGCATCTTCCTGCCAACCCGCAATCAAAACCACACACCTGAGCGAGGCGCAGGAGGTTCTTCTCCTACTCGCCGCGGGGGTGGGCTTGAGCCACAGCCCGCTTTAGCCGGTCGGGCGTGAGATGCGTGTAGATCTGCGTCGTGGATAGGCTCGCATGGCCCAGCAGCTCTTGAACCGAGCGCAAGTCCGCACCGCCCTCGAGCAAGTCGGTCGCAAAGGTATGGCGCATCGCATGCGGGGCGATGTCGGCCGGAATGCCGGCGAGCGTCGCCAGCGTATGGAACCGCCGCCGGAGCATGGCGGCGCTCATGCGATTGCCACGCGCCGATATAAGCAGCGGATGCGGCCCAGTAGCGAGGTCGCGGCGCTTTGCCTGAGCGAGCAACTCCGGCCTCCCCTCCTCAATATAGAGATGCGTCACCTCGAGCGCACGACGATACAGAGGGACGATACGCTCCTTGCTCCCCTTGCCCCAAAGTCGCAGCGTTCGCTCGGACCAACCAATAGACTCCACGTTGAGCGCCGCGAGCTCCGAGATTCGCGCGCCGGAGGCATAGAGCAACTCAAGCATCGCCGCATCGCGCAGTCCCGCGGGCGTCGAGGTATCAGGCGTCTTGAGCAGCGCCTCAACCTGCTGGGTCGTAAGGACGCCCGGCAGGTCACGCGGCAGCTTGGGCGATGCGATCGCCGAGACCGCATCGCCCTCGACAATCCCCTCGGCAGCCATCCAGCGATAGAGAGATCGGATAGCCGACAGGTGCGCCGCAAGCGTTCGGGGAGCCACCTGCTCACGCGAAAGCTCGGCAAGATAGCGACGAATGGTGCGCACGTCGGCTGCGAAAGCATCAATATCCTCGCGCTCGCACCAGGCAGCAAAGCGCTCCAGCCTCGAGCCATAGGCCGTCACCGTGTTGGGAGAAAGCCCCTCGACGCGTGCGATATAGGCGATAAAAGAGTCGACGGTGTCGTACAGGTCAAAGGCTATGACCGGTCGCCTCCAAACAAGTCGGAACGCGTGGCCAAGTAGGCATCGAGGGCCTCGAGCGCACGGTCCGCATAGGCCTGATAGCGGTCGCGTTTGCTGCGGCGCTTACCATCCTCGAGTGGCGGCACCAGGCCAAAGTTGACATGCATAGGCTGATAGCCCACGGTGGCAGGATCGGTCGCATAGCCCACGAGCGCACCCAGGGCGCCCACACGCGGCAACTCGACGCCCGCGGCACCGATAGCCTCGGCATAAGTGTTAAGCGCCGCGAGCAGACCTGTCGCCACGGCTTCCATGTACCCCTCGGTGCCGGTGATCTGACCGGCCAGGCGCACACCGGTACCGGGCACGGCAAAGGTGCCATCGAGCACATGCGGGGCGTCGACAAAGGTATTGCGGTGCATGACACCGTAGCGGAAGAACTCAGCGTTCTCCAGGCCCGGCACCATATGGAAGACGCGCTTCTGCTCGCCAAAGGTCAAGTTGGTCTGGAAGCCCACCAGGTTATAGGCGGTCTTCTCCTTGTTCTCGGCACGCAGCTGAATCGCCGCCCAGGGGCGACGTCCGGTACGCGGGTCGGTAAGGCCGACGGGCTTCATGGCGCCAAAGCGAATGGCGTCCTTGCCGGTGCGCGCAACTTCCTCGGCAGGCTGGCAGGCCTGGAACAGATCGCCGCCCTCAAAGTCTTTGAGCACCACGCGGTCGGCCGTGGTAAGCGCCTCGATAAAGGCCTCGTACTCCTCCTTATTGAGCGGAGCGTTGAGATAGTCGCCGCTCCCCTGCTCCTCGTAGCGCGACTGCGAGAACAAAACGTCCATATCGAGCGTGGAGGCATCGACGATCGGCGCCGCCGCATCAAAGAATGCCAGGGCATCGCCACCGACGAGCTTCATAACCTCTTCGCTCAGCGCCGGTGAACACAGCGGGCCCGCGGCAATGACCACGTGACCCTCGGGAATCTGCGTGACCTCGCCGTGCACGACCTCGATATTGGGACGAGCGGCAACCTCGGCCTCGACAAGCTCGGAAAACTTGACGCGGTCGACCGCCAGGGCGCCACCGGCGGGAACAGCCGCGCGATGGGCGCAATCGAGCAGGACTGAACCCATGCGCTCAAGCTCGGCCTTCAGCAAACCAGCCGCGGAATCCGGACGGGTCGACTTAAACGAATTGGAGCAGACGAGCTCTGCCAGGTGATCAGTATGGTGGGCCGGGGAGCTCACCTGGGGGCGCATCTCGCACAGCTTTACGGCAAACCCGCGATCTGCCAGCTGGATCGCGCATTCCGAACCCGCCAGACCGCCACCGATAACTGTCACCTGATCGAACTGCATCTGCAAACACCTTTCTAATTGACACGTTTTCCATTGTGACCGAAGGGTGTCTGGGCGTGAAGGGCAAACTTGGAGGGCGCATACCTTCCATCCATCATGCGCTCGATAAGGCCCTCGAGTTCAAGCGAACCCAAGAGTTTGAGTACGCCGACAGCATCGAGTGAGACGAGCGCCGCGATATCGTCGACCTTGAGCGGAGAGGCGATGAGCGCATGCATCACGGTCTGCTGCGTTGGATCCAGGTCGGCAATGCCGGGAGCATCGGGGCGCGAGTAGCGCAGGGTTCCGTAGATGCGTGAGATAGCCATCTCGATAGATTCCTCGTCGACGATGCAGCAGGCACCGTTCGCAATGAGGTAATTCGTGCCACGCGACTCGGGCGATAGGATCGACCCCGGCACGGCAAGAAGTTCGCGCCCCAAATCCATAGCAGCCTCGGCTGTAGAAAACGTCCCAGAAGGCATACCCGCCTCGGATACAAAGAGGGCTTGCGACAGGGCAGCGATCACGCGATTGCGGCGCGGAAAGGCAAACTTGCGCGGACCCATGCCCCACGGAGAGATCGACACGACCGCGCCACCCGTATCGAGCGTGCGAGTAATAAGCCCCGCGCTCGAACGCGGGTAGACCACGTCGGCGCCCGTCCCCAGCACCACGACGTGTTTGCCGCCGGCGTTGACCGCAGCCCAACCCGAGGCCTGGTCACAACCGACCGCGCCGCCCGAAACAACCGTCACTCCCGCCTCGACTGCCACCTTTGCCGCAAGCTCTGCCACGGCAAGACCATACGGCGAAGCCTTGCGCGCGCCGATGATGGAGAGCGCGGGTGTCGAAAGCACCTCGGGATTGCCGCGCACATAGAGCGTCTGGGGTACATCAGAAAGCTCCAAAACGGTCTCGGGATACAACGCATCACCTGGATGCAGCTCGAAGGTCCCCTCAGCTATCATTGGTCCCTCCTTCCCTGGTACATCGCCGCCTCGAGCACGTGGTCCCGCGTCACTTGCTCGCTCTCGGCGACGTCAGCGATTGTACGCGCGATACGCACCAGGCGTACGATGCCGCGGCCCGTGAGATGCGTGCGTTTGGATAGGCCGAGTACGCATTTCTCGGCAGCATCATCGAGCTCAAAGGTCGAAACGACGCCGTCAATGGACCGCGTCTCGTCATCCTCGGCCTCGGCATCCGCATCGTCCATACGGGACTCGCGCCAGGCGCGAAAGGCACGACCGCGCACAACGTAGTCACGTAACTCGGCCGACGACATACCCTCCGCACCCTCGATAATCACTTGAGGGTCGGGACGGGTCACATCGATCATCATGTCGATACGGTCGGCCAAAGGACCGCGCAGTTTAGACCGATAGCGCTCGACCATCGCCGCCGAGCAGCGACACGGCACCTCGCGATCGCCCAAAAAGCCGCAGGGGCAGGGATTGCTCGCAGCCAGCAGCTGAAAGCGCGACGGGAAGGTAAAAGCCCCGTCGACGCGTACGATCCTCACGTAGCCGCGCTCGATGGGCTGACGCAGCGTCTGCAGCACGCCAGTGGGAAACTCGGCAAGCTCGTCCAAAAAGAGCACGCCGCCATGAGCAAGGCTGATCTCACCCGGGTGCACCGGGCGCCCGCCGCCGATAAGGCCTGCGGTCGAAATACTGTGGTGGGGACTGCGGAAGGGGCGGTGCCCCGCCAACAAGCCATCAATGTTCTCACCCAAAACCGAATGGATGCACAGTGCCTCCTGCTGATCCTCAACGGAAAGCTCGGGCAGGATGCCGGTCATACGGCGTGCGAGCATCGTCTTGCCCGATCCCGGAGACCCGATCATGAGCAAGCCGAGTTCTCCTGCCGCCGCAAGCGCCATGCCGCGCTTGGCGACCTCCTGCCCCAACACGTCGGCATAGTCGAGCTCTGGCTCAAAGGTCGCCTCGACGCCCTCGGAATCCAAGTAGTGCCGGGCGGCATCGCCCATACCATGAGCAAGCTGAGACAAATGATCGATAAAGCCGCAATCCACGCCCGCGAGTGGCACATGCTGGTCGGACCTGCCGGCGATAAAAGACAGCCCCATGTCGCGAGCCAGCAGCTGGAACGCCACCTCGCCTTTGACGGGAAGCACCGTACCGTCCAAGCCGAGCTCGCCGGCGATAAGGCAGCGATCGAGGTTGTCGCGGGGGATCTGACCATCGGCTGCCAGAACCGCGATGGCGATGGGCAGATCAAAGCCGCTACCGGTCTTGCGAATATCGCCGGGCGCCAGATTGACCGTAATGCCCGAGCGCGGGATCTCGAACCCGGCGGAGCGCATCGCGCAGCGAATACGACCGCGCGACTCCATCACCTCCATACTCGGAATGCCGAGCATTTGGATGCCCGGAACGCCGCCGGCAAGCGAGACCTCGACCGTGACGGGAATCGCCTCGACACCGCGGATGCAGGCCGCGTGAACGGCAAACGTCTCGAACGCCATCACGAAACCTGCCAATCGAACGCGTTGTACTGGTGCTCGATCTCGGCGATATGCCCGCCGCGAATGGTGACACCCACAGCATCGAAGCGAATCGCCTTGAGCGGATAATGCTCCATGAGATAGCAACTTGCGATGCGGCGGTAGCGGCGTTGCTTTTGGGCGTCCACGGCCTCCTCGGGAAAGACCCGCGTGCTGCAATCCAGCGCAACGCGTCTGGTCTTGACCTCGGCCATCACCACGACATCGTCGAGCTCATCGAGCAGCACCAGGTCGGCCTCGCCCTCAGTGCAACGATAACCCTGCTCCAGCAAGGTGTAGCCGCGCTCGTTAAAGTAGTCGATGGTGATCAGCTCGCCCAGCATGCCCAGCTCGCGGGGACTGAGTCCCTTGATAAACTCGGGCGTCATCGCCCCGGAGTCGAGCTCGCCGTTTTCCCAACGCTCCTTGAGCTGCTGCGTCTTGCTCTTTTTGCTTGCGGCACTCATGGGATCTCCTTTCCCGCACACTGCATTGCCCCGATGATGAGGGCACCTTTCATGCGGGTAAGTACCGGAAGCAAACCAAAAGCTGACCAAATGCCGTCAAAAAACGGGCCGTACGCAACAATGGTGTTGCACACGGCCCGCTACCAGCTGGTTTACAAAACTCCAGAAGTCCCTGTCTCCACAATTGACCTAGAAAAGGCGCTCAGTCTGCAGAAAGTTTCCGCAAAAGCTCACGCGGTGCAACGGACAAAGTCCATGTTTGCGAATGGCCTCGATGTGCTCGGGGCTCGCATAGCCCTTCGACTCGGCCAGATGGTACTCGGGGTACTCGGCGTCGTACTCGACCATCATCTCGTCACGCGTGACCTTGGCCATGATGGACGCCGCAGCGATGCAGGCGATCTTGGCATCGCCCTTCACCACATCGCGCTCGTTAGGAACGGCGCCCAAGGGGTTGCCATCCATAAGCACGCAATCGGGCTCGAGCCCCGTATCGGCCACGGCGCCCGCAACGGCGGTACGGATAGCACGGGCCATGCCCATCTCATCGATATCCTTAGGCGCGATATGGCAAAAACCGATCGCCGTCGCCACCTCGGCAATCTTCACTGAGAGCAACTCGCGGCGCGCCGGCGTGAGCTTTTTGGAATCATTGATGCCCCAGACGCGCGGCTCCATAGGAAGGCAGACGGCGCATACCGTCAAAGGACCGGCCACCGATCCGCGACCCACCTCGTCGACACCAACGACCACCCCATCGCCGCCAAGCTCATGCATAAGCTCGTACATGTCATTGACGCGCTCGCGCTCGGCAAGCTCTTTGGCATGGCGTTTAAGAGCACGCTCGCAAGCCTTGATCACCTGCTGGCGCGGGTCCTCGCGATAATGCTCCACGAGGGCGGGGATCTCCTCAAACGTTGCGCTCGCCAACTCACCGGCAACCTGCGATGCCGAAACCGAGCTCGTCATGTTGGCCATACCAGGCCCTCCTTGCATGCAAATCAGATAAAAAGAAGGGCCACCCGAAGGTGACCCTTGTGTCCAAACGAGTGGACAGACGCTGCGATCTTCTTAGCGCTTCTCGGGGATGCGAGCAGCCTTGCCCACCTTGTCGCGGAGGTAGTACAGCTTGGCACGACGGACGCGACCATGACGGACGACCTCGAGCTTGGCGATCTTGGGGCTGTGAAGCGGGAAGGTACGCTCAACACCGACACCGAAGGACATCTTGCGGACGGTGAAGGTCTCGCGGGCACCGGCGCCGGCCATGCGGATGACGTCGCCCTGGAAGACCTGGATGCGCTCGCGGTCGCCTTCCTTAATGCGGTAGTGAACCTTGACGTTGTCGGCGACGCGAACCTGAGGAATGTCCTCGCGGATCTGCTGACGCTCGATTGCGCGGATGTAATCCATGTGCAATTCCTTACTCTTCTAGAGGTGCCGTACCACCTTGGCCGGCACGTAGTTGAACAAACGTATTCGAGTATACACGCGCGGGTTTCTGCTGCAAGAACAATTTTTTACGCAGACAAAAAGACAAAACCCGCACATGATAACCGCCCGTCTCACGAATGAGACGGGCGGCATGAAGGGGGCTACGTTAGGCGCCTAAACCCAGAACATTAGGCGGAACGCTTGGCCTCGAGCTTGGCCTGAGCGGCAGCCAGGCGTGCGAGGGGCACGCGATAGGGCGAGCAGGACACGTAGTCCACGTCGGCCACGTTAAACAGGCCCTTGATGGACTTGGGGTCGCCGCCGTGCTCGCCGCACACGCCAAAGTGCATGTCGGGGTTGGTGGCGCGACCCTTCTCCACGGCCATACGCACGAGCTCGAGCACCGCCACGTCGATGGTCTCGAAGGGGTTGTCCTTCAAGATCTTCTTGTGCATGTACAGCGGGATGAACTTGGCCTCGGCATCATCGCGGGAGAAGCCGAAGGTGGTCTGGGTGAGGTCGTTGGTGCCAAAGCAGAAGAAGTCTGCGTGATGGGCGATCTCGTCAGCGACCATGCAGGCGCGCGGCAGCTCGAGCATCGTGCCCACGGGAATATTGAGCTCGACGCCCTCTTCGTCGGAAACCTCGGCGATCACGCGCTCGATGACCTCGCGGGTCTGGACATGCTCGGCCGTGATGGAAACGAGCGGAACCATGATCTCGGGGCGCGGATCGACGCCTTCCTTGATAAGACGGGCAGCAGCCGTGGCGACGGCGCGAACCTGCATGAGCGGCAGATCGCTAAAGACGACGGACAGGCGCACACCGCGTAGGCCGAGCATCGGGTTGGACTCGACCATGCCGTCGATACGACGCAGGCGGGCGCGCAGGACGGCAAGCTCTTCCTCGCTGGCGCCAGCGGCTTCCTTCTTGGTAATGGCGACCTCGAGCTCGCGAGGATTATCCAGGAACTCATGAAGCGGCGGATCGAGCAGGCGGACGACCACATCGCGACCGGACATGGTCTTGAACATCGCCAGGAAGTCCTCGGTCTGAACCTTGAGCAGGTCGGCCAGGGCCTGCTGCTTCACGGCCTCATCGTCAGACAGGATAAAGCTCTGGATGATGTTCTTACGGTCGCCCAGGAACATGTGCTCGGTGCGGCACAGGCCGATGGCCTCGGCGCCAAACTCGAGCGCGAGCGCGGCATCCTCGGGGTTGTCGGCGTTGACGCGCACATGGTTGGCGTGGCCGCCAGTCTCGTCTAAGCGAATCTCGTCGACCCAGGACAGGATGGTGTCCAGGTCGCCGGTAAGCTCGGCCGAAACCAGATCAACGGCGCCGTCGACGACGATACCCTGGGTGCCGTCGATGGAGATGACATCGCCCTCGCGCAGCACGCGGTCACTGCCCTCGATACGCACGACCTTCTCAGCAGCGTCGATATGGAAGCGCTCAACGCCGCAGACGCAAGGCGTACCCATGCCGCGAGCGATAACGGCGGCGTGGCTCGTCTTGCCACCGTGGCTGGTCAGGATGCCCTCGGCGGCGACCATGCCCTTCAGGTCGTCGGGGTTGGTCTCCCAACGAACCAGAATAACCTTGTGGCCCTCGGCGGAACGCGTGACGGCGTCGTCACTCGAGAACACGACCTCGCCCACGGCGGCACCGGGGCTGGCATTAAGACCGCAGGCCAGCGCCTCGTACTTCTTGGAGGCGTCAAACTGCGGGTGCAGGAGCTGGTCGAGCTGCGCAGGATCGATGCGGCTCACGGCCTCCTCGCGGGTGATCAGGCCCTCCTCGACCATTTCGATGGCAATGCGCAGGGCGGCGGTGGCAGTGCGCTTGCCCACACGGGTCTGGAGCATCCAGAGCTTACCTTGCTCGATGGTGAACTCGATGTCGCACATATCGCGGTAATGGCCCTCGAGCGTCAGGAACACGCGCTCGAGCTCCTCACCCGCAGACTCGAGGCCCGGGGTGGCCTTGAGGTCGGCGATGGGCTCGGTGTTGCGGATGCCGGCGACGACGTCCTCGCCCTGGGCGTTGACCAGAAAGTCACCGTAGAACTCCTTGGTGCCGTCGGCCGGGTTGCGCGTAAAGGCGACGCCGGTCGCCGAGGTCTCGCCCTTATTGCCAAAGGCCATGGCCTGGACGTTGACGGCGGTGCCAAGGTCATCGGAAATGCCGTGCTGCTTGCGATAGATGCAGGCGCGCTCGTTCATCCAGCTGCCAAAGACGGCCTGGATAGCAAGGCGCAGCTGAAGCTCCGGATCGTGCGGGAAGACGGGCTTGCCGTCGACGACTTCTAGCTCGGGATACAGAGCAGCCTCGACGTTGTCGGAGAAAATGCCCTTGAAAGTCTCGACGAGTTCCTGCAGGTCCTCAGCCGAAAGCTCGGAGTCGACGCGGACGCCGGCGACCAGGCGGGCCTGGGTCAGGGCGTTCTCGAACAGGTCGGCATCAACGCCCATGACGACGTTGGAAAACATCTGGATAAAGCGGCGGTAGCTATCCCAAGCAAAGCGCGGGTTTTGCGTCTGAGCAATGAGACCCTGAACGGAGTCGTCGTTGAGACCCAAGTTGAGGACCGTGTCCATCATGCCGGGCATGGAAAACGGAGCGCCCGAGCGAACCGACACGAGCAGCGGATCGGAGGCGTCGCCGAGCTTCTTGCCACAGCGGGCCTCGAGGTCCGCCTCGGCGGCAACGATCTCATCGAGTGCGCCCTCGGGCCACACGTTACCGGCGCCGGAGTACTCGACACAAGTCTGGCAGGTAATGGTAAAGCCACCGGGAACCGGCAGGCCGATACGGCTCATCTCGGCAAGGTTAGCGCCCTTGCCGCCAAGCACGAAGTTCATGGACTTGTCGCCCTCGGTGACACAGGTGCCCTGGATGTCGGTTCCAAAACGGTAAACCCTCTTGCAATCGCTCACGATACTTCCCCTTCCATGCGCTCTCGCGCACGACCGTGGTAACGAATCGACCCGCCGGATACGGGCCGTGAGGGAACTATACGGCGGGCATTGAGCGGGCTTGCGTAGAGAGCGCGGGGTTTGGTAAACGTGGTAAATGTGGCGGTAAACGGTAGGTAAAGGTGGTTACCTTATGAAGATACCAATGCAAGAGAATTGCGGGTCAAATGCAAGTTCTGTGCTAAATCGCTATACCAATATCATGCATTATTTTTAGGTAGTCTTTTAGAGACGGTGCATTTTTAGCTACCGAAATGAGTTAACTTTGCTGGGCTCGGCGGGCGGCTCGGCGGGCGGCACGGCGGGCACGGGCTTCCTGGATTTCCTCCAAGTGGCTAATGATCTCGGCAGCGCTTTCCTCGATGGCCTTGCCGTCGGTACGCACCACAAAGCAGCTTAGGCGCTTCATGAGGGCACGAGCTTCCTCAAGCTCGCTGCGCACGCTCTCGGGCTCGGCATAGGAGCCGGCAACGGCACGAACGTAGTCATCGCCCAAGCGGCTATCGCGAATTTCGGAAATCACATCGACGGTCGAAATCAGGCCAAAGAGGCGCATTGGGTCAACCTCGTAAATCGACTTCGGCGGCTCCATGCCGTGCGCCAGAGGGACGTTGGCCACCTTGTAACCCTGATAGGCCAAATACATCGACAGCGGCGTCTTGGACGTGCGCGATACACCCAGCAGCACGATATCGGCATCCGACAGATCGTCGCAACCGCGCCCGTCATCATGCTCGACAAAATACTCCATGGCCTCGATGCGATGAAAGTAACGGTCATCGGTCTTGTGAATCACGCCCGCAACGCCCTTGGGCGGCACGCCAATGAGCGACGACAGCACGGCGAGCGTCGGGCCAATCAGGTCGACTGAACGAATATGCAGCATGCCCAGGTAATCGAGCACACGGGCGCGAAGCGCCGGATCGACAATGGTGTGAAACACGGCAATATCGCGATGGTCGGCATCGACGCGCGGCCCCACAAATGACTTGACCTGCTCCACGGAAGTCACCTTGGGCAGACGTAAAACGCGAAAAGCCCCTTCATCAAATTGCCCGGACGCCGCAAGCACCACCTCACAAGCGGTATCGCCGAGCGAGTCGGAGATAACGATAACGGTGGGACGAGCGGTGACCGGGCAATCCATGCGGGGCTCCTTTTGCGCTTACGCGCAGGCTGGCTTACTTTTTGCGGGCAAGCTCACCGATGTTGGCAATGCCGGAGAAAACGGCCTCGAAGCGGTTGAGCAGCTTAAGGCGATTATCGCGGAGCTGCTCGTCCTTGTCCATGACCATGACCTCATCGAAGAAGCGGTCGATGGGCGCGCGCAGGGCGGCAAGGGCGGCAAATGCGGCCGGGTAATCCTCGCCAGCAAGGGCGGCATCGACGGCGGCCTGAGCAGCCTCGGAGGCGTCGGCGAGCGCGAGCTCGGCCTCGCCCATCAGGCTGCGGTTGTACTCCGTACCCAGCTCGGGCTTGGAGATGTGCGCGGCACGGGCATAGGCGGTAGCCAGGTTGTCGAAGGTCTCGGCATCGTTCTTGCGAGCCTCGTCGAGCGCAGCGCAGCGGGCGAAGAAGACGGACGGGGCGATGATGTGCACCGCGGAGACGGCGGCAACGGTATCGGCCGGGATCTTTTCGTCGCGGGCCATGCTCACCAGGCGGCCGTGGAAGAAGTCACGGACCTGCTGGGCGACCTCGGCGGCGTCGAACTCAATGCCTTGCTCGCTATAGAGCTCAAGCGCAAAATCGATGAGCGACGTGGGGTCGATCGGCAGGCGGTCGCGCAGGATGTTGATGATGCCGATAGCGGCACGACGCAGCGCGTAGGGGTCCGAAGAGCCGGTCGGGGGCTCGCCGATGGCAAAGATACCGGCGATGGTATCGAGCTTGTCGGCGCAGGCCACGATGCAGCCAGCGGTGCCCTCGGGCAGCTCGTCACCGGCAAAGCGGGGACGATAGTGATCGCGAATGGCGTGAGCGACCTCGTCGTTCTCCCCCATCGCGGTCGCGTAATAACCGCCCATCACGCCCTGCTGGCTCGTGAACTCGACAACGGCGTTGGATACCAGGTCGGCCTTGCAAAGGTGCGCGGCGCGAGCAGCGTCAGCGGCAAGATGGGCGCCCAGATGAGCCTCGCGGGCAATAGCGAGCGCGAGCTGCTCAATGCGCTCGGACTTGGCGAGCACGCTACCGAGCTTCTCCTGGAAGGCGACCTTGGCCAGACGCTCGCGGAACTCGTCGAGGGAGATCTTCAGGTCCTCCTCGTAGAAGAACTTGGCATCGTCCAGACGGGCACGCACAACGCGCTCGTTGCCGTCGATCACGCGCTCGGCGTTCTCGGGCTTGCTGTTGGAGACGACCACGAACTCACGCGTGAGCTTGCCCTCGCCGTCATAGATCGGGAAGTAGCGCTGGTTGGTGAGCATGGACTCGCAGATGATCTCGTGCGGGACCTTGAGGAACTCCTCATCGAAGGTACCGACGAGCACCGTCGGCCACTCGCAGAGGTTGATGACCTCCTCAAAGACCTTCTTGGGCGTATCGACATGGCAGCCGGGACGGGCAGCCTCGACCTCGGCGATACCGGCAAGGATGGCCTCGCGACGGCGCTCGGCAGAAAGCACGCCGGCGTCCTCGAGCACCTGCTCGTAGACGGCGGGGCTGGCGACCACATGGTCACCGGGGCCAAGCACGCGATGACCACGCGTGGTGTTGCCGCTCGTCACGTCGGCAAACGACACGGGCACAACGTCCTCGCCCAGAAGGCAGCAGATCCAGCGGACCGGACGAACAAAGGTCGCATGCTCGTGACCCCAGCGCTGAGAGCGGTAGTTGGGCCACTGCAGGCCAGCGATAGTCTTCTCGCACAGGGCCGTCAGGATCGGGGTGGCCGGGGCGGAAGGGATGTTCTTCTCGGCGAACACATACTCGCGACCGTCAGTGTCCTCGCGACGGACCAGGTCCTCGGCAGCCACACCGCACTTGCGGGCAAAGCCCTGGGCGGCCTTGGTGGCGTTGCCGTCGGCATCGAAGGCAATGTTGGCCGCGGGGCCACGCTTGACCTCGTGAACCTCATCGGTCGCGGTGGCAACGTCGGCAACGAGTGCAGCCAAACGACGCGGGCTCGAGATCACGCGGACCTCGCCGTGGGCCAGACCGGCCTCGTCGAGACCCTTGGCGATCATGGTGCCAAGCTGCTTGACGGCATTGTTCAGCGGTGCAGAGGGCATTTCCTCCGTACCGATCTCAAACAGGAAATCCTTAGCGTCTGCCATGGCTTACGCCACCTCGCCTTCCTGGTCGGCATTCTCGTTGACTCCGGCGACCTCGGCCATGTAGGCCTCGCAGCACGCCTTGGCGACGGCGCGGACGCGCAGGATGTAGTTGGCACGCTCGACCGCGGACAGCGCGCCACGGGCATCGAGCAGGTTGAAGGCGTGGCTGCACTTCATGACGCAGTCGTACGCCGGCAGCGGCAGCTTGCGCTCCAGACAGGAGTGGCACTCGGCCTCGTAGTCGTCAAACTTCTGACGCATCATCTCGACGTTGGCGACCTCAAAGTTATAGGCACTGAACTCGCGCTCGTTCTCGAGGAACACGTCGCCATAGGTCATGGGCGTGCCGTCGGGCAGGTAGCTCCACACCAGGTCGTAGACCGAGTTAACGCCCTGGGCGTACATGGCGATACGCTCCAGGCCGTAGGTGATCTCGACGGGCACGGGGTCGACCTCGATGCCGCCCACCTGCTGGAAGTACGTAAACTGCGTGACCTCCATGCCATTGAGCCAGACCTCCCAGCCAAGGCCCCAGGCGCCGAGCGTCGGGCTCTCCCAGTCGTCCTCGACAAAGCGGACGTCATGGTCGTTGGGGTCCAGACCGATAGCGGCAAGAGACCCCAGGTAGAGCTCCTGGGCGTTGACCGGAGAAGGCTTGATGAGCACCTGGAACTGATAGTAGTGCTGCATGCGGTTGGGGTTCTCGCCGTAGCGGCCGTCGGCGGGACGGCGGCAGGGCTGCGCATAGCAGGTGCGCCACTCGGCGGGACCGAGCGAGCGCAGCGTGGTCGCGGTATGGAAGGTACCGGCACCGACCTCGGAGTCATAGGGCTGCATAATGACGCAGCCCTGCTCGCCCCAGTACTGCTGGAGGCGCAGGATGATGTCTTGGAAGGAAAGCGATGAAGCGTTCATGCCTCTAATATCCCCTCGTCGAAACGATTACACGGTTAGGTACTGTACTATAGCGGTTTTTAGTCGATAGCGCCGATGCGGTTGAGCGGCCAGTAGCGCACAAGCGCCACAGCGATCAAATCAGAGCGATCGACGGGACCAAAGTAGCGTGAGTCGGCAGAGTTTTCGCGGTTGTCGCCCATCACCCACACGCACCCGTCGGGAACGGTGTAGGGATAGCTTACCTGAGCGCCGGGCGCTTGGACCGAAAGTGGCCAGCTCATGCCCGTCGTATAGTCCTCGTCGAGCGCTTGGCCGTCAACGACCACCTTGCCATCCTGCAGGTCGACCGTCTGGCCGGCCGTGGCAATAACACGCTTGACAAGAACATCATGCTCGGAGGTGCCATCGGGGTTGTGAAACACCACGATATCGCCCTGCTTGACGGGCTGACCGAGCTCGAGGCTCACCTTTTGTGCCAGGATCTGGTCGCCAATCTCGATCGTGGACTCCATGGAGCCGGTGGGCACCACAAAGGGCTCGACCACAAACGAGCGAATCAAGAAGGTGGCGACCAATGCGATCGCGATGACCGCGATCCACTCAAAAGCGCCCCTCAACGCGGAATGCTGCGATGGAACCATTCTCACTCCTCGCTCTGCGAATACGAAGCGTCCAAAATCTCCTGCGCGTAAGCGCGCTCCTCGGGCGTGAGCCGCGCCGTCTCGATCAGATCGGGACGCCAGCGGCAGGTGCGGTCGATGGCGTTCTTGCGACGCCAGGCATCGACCTTGGCGTGATCGCCGCTCACAAGCACCGGCGGCACGCCCTCGCCGTTGAACTCGGCGGGGCGGGTGTACTGCGCGTACTCGAGCAGGCCACCGTCCTCGGCGGTCGAGAACGACTCGTCGACGTTGCTCATCTCGTCACCAAGGGCGCCGGGAATCAGGCGCACGACGGCATCGGCCACGACCATAGCGGGAAGCTCGCCGCCCGTGAGCACGTAATCGCCGATCGACAGGCGCTCGTCGGCATACGCATACGCGCGCTCGTCGACGCCCTCGTAACGGCTGCACACAAACAGCAGGCGCTCGCTTTTGAGCAGGCGCTCGGCCACATGCTGCGTAAAGGGCTCGCCGCACGGGGTGAAGAACACCACCGTCGGCTTGGGACCCTCCGCACTAATGGCCTCGATGGCCTCAGCGATAGGCTCGACCTTCATAAGCATGCCCTGCCCGCCGCCATACGGCTCGTCATCGACGGTGCGATGGCGGTCGTGCGTCCAGTCGCGCAGGTTATACGCCTTAAAATCAAAAAGGCCGGCCTTGCGGGCTCGGCCCAAGATCGATGTGGACATGACGGGCTCAAACATCTCGGGAAAGACCGAAAGGGTCTCGATCAGCATGTTGTCCTCCCTACTTGTCCATATCGATCAGGCCGTCCATAACGTGGACGGAAATTGTTCCTGTGTCGGGAAGATCGAGCACGACCTGCTCGATCACGGGAATCAGTACCTCGCCGTACCGATCACCCTCAACAACCCAAACATCGTTAGCGGGCGTCGACATGATCTCGACGATCGTGCCGAGCGAACCGAAGCGCTCGTCGACCACCTCGCGACCCATCAGGTCGGTATAGGCAGCGTCGAGCGAATCGAGCTCAAAGTCGTCACGATTTGCCAGCACGTAGCAACCCGTGATGCCCTCGGCGGCCGTCAAGTCGTCAATGCCCTCAAACGAGACCAGATCGCCATCGCCCGTATCGGTGACAGACACGACCGTGCAAAAGCGGTCGCGCTTGAGCGCCGGCGGCGTCAGGGCGACGCGCATACCAGGCTCTAATACAGAAGGAAGCCCCCGCAGCGGCTGCGCGAGGACCTCCCCCTTCCTTCCGTGCGGCTTGACCACACGGGCGATGTTTTTGTACTGGGACCTCAAGGTCCTAGCCCAGAACCTCTACCTCGACAGCAGTGTCGAGGCGAGCGGCCAGTGCACGGGCGAGCGTGCGAATGGCCTTGATGGTACGGCCACGACGGCCGATGACCTTAGCGACGTCATCCTCGGCGACCGAAACCTCAATCGTAGAGGCGTCGTCACCATCGATGACCTCAAGGCTCACGGAATCCGGGTCGTCGACGATCTGAACAACGAGATATTCGACGAGATCGGCGATGCGATCTGAGAGCATTGCCTCACCCTCGAGCTGTGCAGCGTCAACCTCAGGCACGATTTACTCCTCGGCGCCCTCAGCGGCCTCAGCGGCAGCCTTAGCGGCCTCGGCCTCTTTGGCGAGCTGCTTCTTGGACTTCTTGACGACGGTCTCGGTCTTCTCGCCCTCGTTGGCGGCCTTGACCAGAGCGGCGACGGCGTCGGTGAGCTGAGCGCCCTTGGACTGCCAGTCGGCGATCTTCTCGAGGTCGAGGTTGATGGTCTTGGGGGCGGTCATCGGGTTGTAGCGGCCAACCTCCTCGATGATACGACCGTCACGCGGGGCGCGGGAATCGGCGACGACGACACGGTAGTACGGACGCTTCTTAGCGCCGTGACGAGCAAGGCGAATCTTGACTGCCAAAGGAAACTCCTCCAACCAAGCAGCTTTAGGCTGCAACTACAAACAAACAGTTGAACATAATACGCCATCGACGCGGGCAGGTGAAGTCCGTGAGACCAACTTCTTCGGTGTAGTCGAGGGCAAATCCATATCTTAGACAAGAATTCGGGATTTGCAAGCACATACACGCACCCCACATGAGCTGCGCGGTATACTCATGACATGGAAAGACGCGAACATACATACGGTTATGAGGATGCCATGGGCGTCACGCCGCCTCCCTGGACGGGTCCGGCGGTTGGCCTCATGGACCTTGATGCGTTTTTTGCGAGCGTGGAAATGCTCGATCATCCCGAATGGCGAGGAAAGCCGCTCATCGTGGGCGGAGACGCCGATTCGCGTGGCGTCGTGTCCACGTGTTCGTATGAGGCGCGTCGCTTTGGCGTGCACTCTGCCATGGCCTCGGCCGAGGCACGGCGCTTGTGCCCGCAAGCCATTTGGACACACGGGCACTTTGACCGATACCGCGAGGTGAGCGCGCAGGTCATGGCGATTCTCGCCGACGAGACCCCGCGTGTTGAGCGCGTATCCATCGACGAAGCCTTTATCGATATCACACCGGGTCGCTTTGCGCCCGAAGACCCGCTGCTGGTTGCGCGGCGTATAAGCGACCGCGTGGCAGGGCTGGGAGTGACCTGTTCCATTGGCGTGGGCTGCAACAAGACGGTCGCAAAGATCGCAAGCGAGCGGGATAAGCCGTTTGGGCTGACCATCGTGCGCCCCGGAACCGAGCAGCGCTTTTTGGCCGCGCTGCCGGTATCTGCCATGAGCGGCATCGGGCGCTCGGCCGAGGAGCGACTGCGCCGCATGCGCATCTACACCCTCGGCGAGCTATCACGTGCACCGGAATCCACCTTGGCCTCTATTTTTGGCGTCAACGGCGAACGCATGCGCCAGCGTGCGCTGGGACTCGAAATCTCCGAAGTCACGAGTCTTGATGAAGAGCGCGAGGTCAAGTCGGTCAGCAATGAACGCACCTTTGCTAAAGATTTGACTGAGCGTGAGGATATTGAGGCGGCGATTGCGCTGTTGGGAGAGTCAGTGGGACGCCGTCTGCGCCGTCAGGGGCTGACGGGCGCCACGGTGACGCTCAAGCTCAAGTATTCGTATGGAAGCGGTCGCTCGGCACAGCGCCGGCTGCCTCATCCGACCGACGATGAGAACATCTTCGTGGCGGTTGCACTCGAACTGCTCGACAACATCTGGCAGGATGGCATGCATGTTCGCTTAGCGGGCATCGGCATGAGCGACTTCGACCACCAAGGCGGCATCCAGACTGACCTGTTCTGCGAGATCGATGACCGCGGAGCCCAATCCAGCGACCGCCGCGACCTCTCCGTCGCCATCGACGCCGTCCGAGACAAATTCGGCGACACCGCCCTTTCCTTCGGCCGCCAATCCCGCTTCAACGATTAACCGCCTTTGGGCAAAAAGAAAGCCGGGCAGGTGCGGAAAACCGCACCTGCCCGGCGATATGCGTGAGGGTAGCTAAACCCCGTCTCAAATGAGCTACTAGAGGAGGTTGAGGGGGAGCTGGGGGGCGTCTCCCCAGAGTTTCTCGAGGCGGTAGAAGTCGCGGGCTTCGGGAGTGAAGACGTGGACGACAACCGAACCATAGTCCATGAGCATCCAGGTCTTCTGCTCGCGGCCCTCGATGGAGAACGGATGCTCGCCGCAAGCCTCGGCGACCTTCTCCTCGATCTCGTCGACGATAGAATCGACCTGGCGGTTGTTGGTACCGGTGGCAAGCACAAAATAGTCGCACACATCGGAAAGCTCGGTCAGGTCGAGCACCTGAACGTCCTCGCCCTTCTTGTCGTAGGCGGCCTGCGCGGCGGCGCGGGCGACATCCTCGGCGGCGACACCGCTCGCAGACAGCGAGGCGGCAGTGCGGTCGGACGTGGCGACGAAGCTCTTGTGCTCCACACCTTCAAGAATCTGCTCGTCGGTCATGGTCTCGTCGGCCATGGAATACCTCTTTCTAGACAGCCCGAGCTAGCGCAGCTGGGCGTAATGGTTGTAAATCGAAATAGCCGTGGGATAAAGATAGCGCCCGGACTGAATCACATAGACCAAACCCTGCGCAAAACAGGAGAAGAACAACTCGTCGAGCGTCGACTCCCCCACCATCTTGCGCAGCGCACGTGCATAGTCGCCGTGGCGGTTGGGCTCGATGGCATCGGCCACAAAGACCACCATATCGAGCGGCGTCATATCGCAGGCACCCACGGTGTGACGGTCGACAGCCTGAAAGACCGCCGGCGACAGCTCGGGAAAAAGCTGCGGAAGCTCATAGGCGGCAACAGGGCCATGCAAAAGCGGCGTCGCGGCAGAAGGAGAGCCGGCAATCTTAATGCCGTAATGCAGAGCGCGCGTGACCAGCTCGTCATCGGAAAGCACCTTGTCCCAGTCGTGGATCAAGCCGGCGGCAGCGGCATCAAAGCGGTCGACGCCGTAGACCTCGGCCAGATGAAGTGCGGTCTCGGCAACACCCAGCGAATGCACATAGCGCCTGCGCTTATCCTTCATGCGAACATCGAGCAGCTCTTGAATGCGCTTGAGCAGCGCGCGCTCATCGCCCTCAAACTGATCCTCTACCGACAACGTAGACCCCCATCACTCAAAATCCTCTTGGCCCAAATCGGCATATAGCCTGCGCTTGCGAATGTAGCCGAGCACGGACTCGCTCGTAAGATAGCGCACGCTCATGCCGCGGGCAACCCGCTTGCGAATGTTGGTCGAGCTAATCGCCAGCGCCGGAATCTGAATATAGCGCACGTCGAATGGCAACCCCGATTCCTTAATCCGCGCCCGGGCCGTATCGATGTCAAAACCGGGACGTGTAGCAGCAATAAAGGTTGCCAGTTCGGCAATCTCATCAGCATTGTGCCAGGTCACAATATCGATAATCGCATCGGCGCCCGTAATAAAGTAGAGCTTTACCTGCGACGGGTAAAAGTCGCGAAGGGCATGAAGCGTATCGGCCGTGTAGGTTACGCCCGGACGGTCGATCTCGAACCGACTCGCCAAAAAGGCCGGGTTCGCGGCGGTGGCGAGGACCGTCATAGCATAACGGTCCTCGGCAGGCGTCACCGGCTTGTCAAGCTTAAAGGCGGGAGAGCCCGCCGGCATAAAGAGCACAGCGTCCAAGTCGAGCGACTCACGCGCCTGCTCGGCGGTCACCAGGTGCCCGTAATGGATGGGATCAAAGGTGCCACCCATAATGCCGAGCCTAAACTCCTGCCCGTCCTCTAGAGGAAGCTCGGGCAGACCGATTCCACCGCGCAGCGACATGGCTTACTCGCCCTCCGAGGTCTCGGCATCGTCCACGGCATCCACCGCATCGACAACCTCGACGCCCTCATCCGCAGCATCGGTCACGTCAATGGCCTCAACGGCAACGTCCTCGCCAGCATCCTCGAGCTCCTCGTACTCCGAGAAGTCCTCAGCGCCCTCAAAGTCAAAGGCACGCTGGCAAATGCGGACCTCGTCGCCCGCACGGCAACCGGCCTTCTCGAGCGCGTCGTCAACACCCATACGCGCAAACTTATGTTGCAGGTAAATGACGGCTTCCTCATTTTCCCAGTCGGTCTGAATGACCATGCGCTCGATGGCACGACCGACCACGCGGAAGGCACCGGGCTCTTCCTGGACAATGCGGAAACGCTTCTCACGCTGCAGGCGACGGCGCTCCCACTCATCGTCGCGCAGAACGACCGGCTCATCGGAGACCGACAGCTCGGCGCGCAGCTTAGCCACCTGCTCGCCCACGGCAAGCATCAGCGTGTTGAGGCCGGCGCCCGTAACAGCAGACACGGCAAAGAACATATGTCCATCGTCGAGCGCTGCGCGCTTGAGGTCGGCAATCTTGTCGGCCGTGCCCGGCGCGTCGCACTTGTTGGCAACGACGATCTGCGGACGCTCCGAAAGCTCGGCGCCATACTGCTCGAGCTCGCGGTTGATGATGCGATAGTCCTCAACCGGATCGCGATCCTCAAAACCGCCCGTCATGTCGACGACATGCATGATCAGGGCCGTACGCTCAATGTGGCGCAGGAACTGGTGACCCAGGCCCTTGCCCTCGCTCGCGCCCTCGATAAGACCGGGGACGTCGGCAACGACGTAAGAATATTCGCCGGCACGCACCATGCCGAGGTTCGGCACGAGCGTGGTAAACGGGTAGTCGGCAATCTTAGGACGGGCGGCACTCATGCGCGCGATGAGCGATGACTTACCCACCGAGGGGAAGCCCACGAGCGCGGCATCGGCCATGAGCTTCATCTCGAGCTCGATCCAGTGCTCCTCGGCCGGCTCGCCCAGCTGGGCGAACGCGGGCGCACGGCGCACCGATGTCACAAAGTGGGTATTGCCCAGGCCGCCGGCGCCACCGGGCGCCACGACAACGCGCTCGCCATCGTGCACCAAATCGGCAATCTCGAACATCGGGGTCTGCGTCTCGGGATCGAGCTCGCGCACCACGGTACCCATAGGGACCTTGAGAATCAGGTCCTCGCCGCTCTTACCGTTACGACGGGCACCCTGCCCGTGCGTGCCGCGCTCGGCGCGGAAGTGATGCTTAAAGCGGTAATCGATCAGGGAAGACAGCTGAGCATCGGCCTGGATGACGACATTGCCGCCACGACCGCCGTCGCCGCCATCGGGGCCGCCCTTGGGGACAAATGCCTCGCGTCTAAACGACATGCATCCGGCTCCGCCGTCGCCGCCGCACACGTTAATGCGGCTGATATCGGTGAACTGTGACAACAGAATCGCCTCCTACAAAAAAGAGGGAGACCCTTGAATCCTAAAACTCAAGTGCCTCCCACATATGTGCTCTATGAAGGGTGAATTACGCGTTCGCGAGCGGGCGTACGCTGACCCTGTGCTTGATACCCTTGTGGAACTCAACGGTACCGTCGACCAGCGCGAACAGCGTGTCGTCCTTACCACGGCCAACGTTCTCACCCGGGTGGATGTGCGTGCCGTGCTGACGGACGAGAATCGTGCCCGTGGTTACCGTCTGGCCGGCATAGCGCTTCGTGCCAAGGCGCTGACCGCGGGAGTCACGGCCATTACGGGAGGAACCGAGTCCTTTTTTGTGTGCCATTGTGTATACCTACTCTTTCGTTACGAGTGTAATCTACTCGGCGACGGGAGCCTCGGCAACAGCCTCAGCCTCTGCCTTGACAGCCTTCTTGGCGCGGGAGGTAGCCTGAACCTTCACGATCTTCAGCTTGGTGAGCTGCTGACGGTGACCCTTCAGACGACGATAGCGCTTGCGCTTGTGGAACTTGAAGACCAGCTGCTTCTCGCCCTTGAACTGCTCAACGATCTGAGCGGTAACCTTGGCCTTAGCCAGCTTGTCGGGATCGGTGACGATCTTCTTACCATCGTTGAGGAAGATAACCGGCAGGGTGACCTTGTCGCCCTCATTGCCCTCGATCTTCTCGACGGTGATGACATCGTCGGTGGCGACCTTGTACTGCTTGCCGCCCGTGTTAACGATTGCGTACATGTTTACTTGCCCTTCATGCATCAGTTAGTGCAACAGCCGAATATAGTAGCAGGCGAAAATACCCCCGTCAACGAGTATGTGGAGCAAATCCACAAGTTCGCACAGGTATGGGGCTGACGAGTCGGCCCTCGTCGTCCTCGCATGCTTGATTCTGACGCTCGACATCGTAGGAGCAGATGGTCACGAGGTCTTGCATACCGGTGGAAACAATAGGTGCATCCACGCCCGGGGTCAAGCCCTGCAACAAAACATCAGCAGCAGAAAGCAAAATTTCCGGACGCATGGAGCCCTCGTTGTCGGCATGGGTGTCGAGCATGAGCACCAAATGGTCCGGGCGCTCCCCCGCCGTGAGCTCATAGCCCACGAGTGTGTGATCCAAATCCAAGCGCTTGCTCTTTTTTCCGCGCGCGTAGTCGATGCCATGGCCCGCGCGCAGCGTGTCGATCGCACGATGCACCTCGTCGGCGCTTACGGGCGCCTCGGGGTCCAGATGCAGGTCGATGCGATACGACAGGCGCGTGAGCTGCGCCGTCAACGCCGGCGTGCGCACGTCGATGTACGCCGCCTCGATGGGCGCCAGATCGGCCGGAGACGCCGCAGCCAGGCGCCCAAACGCCTCGTCGAGCGCCACGAACTCGGTCATAAACAGGTCATACCACTCGCAGGTCGACGACGTGCCCACCGGTAGCGCCGAAGAGAAGCCAACGCGCATGTGCGGAGAGAAGCCCTGCGTGACGGCATAGGGAAGTCCCGCACGGCGCACGATGCGCTCAATGGTATGGATTACTTCGAGATGACCCAGGTACTTAAGACGATCGCGCTTGCCATAGCGAACACGAAGCCTAAAGAGCGAGGGGTTGTCGGTCAGGCGCTCACTCATGCGCGATCACCCATCAATACATTCTTGGCGTGGAGCGTGGGGCAGATCCCGCAGCCGGTGCACGACGTGCGGGTGCAGTCGGGAGTCGTGACGCCCTCGAGCGAGCGACGGTACTCGCGCTCGAGGAAGCCACGCGTGCAGCCGGGGCTCACGTGCTCCCACGGCAGGCGCCAGTCCAACTCGTAAGGCAGGTGTACGAGCTCGTTGAGGTCGATGCCGTTTTTGGCAGCAGCCTCCTTCCAGTTCTCGAGCGAGAAATGCTCTACCCAGGCGTCAAAGCGAGAGCCCGAACGCCAAGCATCGATGATGACGGGCGTCATGTCACGACCGGCGCGGGAAAGCGCGGCCTCGATGAGCGAGGTCTCGGCATCGTGGTAATGCACGCGGACGGCACGGTTGCGAACACTCGTGATAAGCAGCTTCTGGCGACGCTTGACGTCGTCGTAGTCGAGCTGCGGGCACCACTGGAACGGCGTGGCGGCCTTGGGGATAAAGACCGAAACCGAGATGGACACCGAAATCGAGCCGCGACGAGCCTTGGGCACCACGGAACGACCGAGCTCCAGCACGTGATCGGCCAGATTGGCGATGGCCACGATGTCCTCATCGCGCTCGCCGGGAAGGCCCATCATAAAGTAGAGCTTCATGCGGTTCCAGCCGGCCTCGAAGGCCGCCTTGGCCGCACGGTCCAGGTCCTCCTCGGTCACGTTCTTGTTAATGATGTCGCGCATGCGCTGGCTGCCGGCCTCGGGCGCGAACGTCAGGCCGCCCTTCTTTTCGCCGGCGACCGACTCGGCCATATCCACGCCAAACGAATCCAGGCGCTGCGACGGAATAGACACGCGAATACCCGTATCCTCCAGGCGACGGTTGAGCCTGCCGAGCACGTCGCGAATGCAGGAGTGGTCGGTCGTGGAGAGCGAGGTCAGCGACACCTCGTCATAGCCGGTCTTTTCCAGACCCTGAATCACCGACGAGACGATCTGGTCGGCCGAGCGCTCGCGCACCGGGCGATACGTCATGCCGGCCTGACAAAAACGACAGCCGCGGGCGCAGCCGCGCAGGATCTCGATAGACAGGCGGTCGTGAACCAGCTGTGCATAGGGCACGCACGACTGCGACAGCGGATTCGTGGCGCCGAAATCCTCGACGACGCGCTTGTAGACCACGGTCGGCGCATCCTTGCCCTCACGCGGCACGGTGTAGCCATGCGGCGAGCAGGGCTCGTCGTGACGAACCTCATAGAGCGACGGCACGTAGTTGCCGGCAATGGATGCAAGCTGCTCGACAATCTGCGCGCGCGGGACCCCTTCGTCACGCAGGCGGCGATGCAGCTGGCAGGTATCGAGCAGCGATTCCTCGCCCTCACCGATGAGGATGGCATCGAAGAAGGCCGCGTACGGCTCGGGGTTGTACACCGAGGGGCCGCCGGCGATGATAATGGGGTCGTCCTCGGTGCGGTCAGCCGCTAACAGCGGAATACCAGCGAGGTCGAGTGCCTCGAGGAAGTTCGTCACCGCCATCTCGTGCGGCACATGCAGGCCGACGATATCAAACGAAGCGACCGGCGCTGCACCCTCGAGCGAGAGCAGCGGAATGCCTGCCTCGCGCATGGCGTCACCCATATCGGGCCACGGCACATAGCCGCGCTCGCAGGAGATGCCCTCGGCCTGGTTAAGGATGTTGTAGAGGATGGCGATGCCCTGGTTGGGCAGACCGACCTCGTACACATCCGGGTAGATCAGGCAGCAACGGTAGTCGGCATCGGCCTTGGAAAGCGTGCCCCACTCGTGATCGATATAGCGGCTCGGTTTCTCGACCTTGGCGAGCAGCGGCTCAATTAAATGAAAACAGTCTTGGTATGCAACGCGCAACGGAAAACCCCTAAGCTGCGAGATCGGATGCGTCCTGGTAGGACGCCATAGGACGGGTAGCGCCCGCGACCGTGGTCACCAGATCGCGAACGCGGGAGAACGTGGCAGTGACCACCTCGTTGGCACGACTGTAGTCGACATCGCGCTCGTAGAGCGAAACGAGCGCACGGCCCATGCCATAGGTGCCCGCGGCGGCAGTGAGCGCCTTGACGGCAAACCCAATATGCGGCGTCTGCTTGACGAGCGCGCGGGTGACCGCGCGGATCACAAGACCGCCGGCAAGCACGCCCGCGACCTCGTAGCCACGCTCTGGCTTAATGCCGCGTCCAAAGACGGCAGCGAGCTCAAAGAGCATGCCCACCTGCGCCAGCGCCATAACGGGATAATCGGCGCCCGGCAAAAACACCAGCGCACCGGTCGCCATATTGGTGAGCGCGCACGAGGTGATGATACGATTGGCTGCCGCAATGCGCATGAAGGCAAAGTTCGCCGCAAAAGCCGTTTCCTTGTCGGTGCGATCGAGAATCCAGCGAGCAAGCGTCTCGAGCAGATACGTCTTATCGGTTGCCGCTACCACGCCGAGCATGGGCGTGGACTCCTCGATAAACGGCACCTCCACAGCAGACTCGGCAAGCACGCACACGGGCGCGCCGGCGATCACGAGCTCCTGCACGGCACTCTCCAAGCGGTCGGAACCACACGAGAGCACCAGCACCACATCGGTATCGGTCTTTGGAGCAATTCGCTCCTCCCCCAGACGCTCGACGCGCACAATACCCGAGGTCGTCTGCGGCACAAAGGCGTCACGCACCGTCTCGGCCAGAAAGCGCGAGGCGGACGAATCCAGATAGACCGAGACGCGCACCGGCGTATCGGAATCCTTCTTAACGGACGCGCCCATCTTAAAAGCGCGGGTCAGCTTATCTACGGGAATTTTCATAGCAAACCCCTCCAGCGGTTACGCGGCGCCCGAACGATGCCGCCATATGGATTGTACGATACCCACCGTCAGCAGCTGAATCATCATCGAAGACGAACCAAAGCTAATAAACGGTAGCGGAATACCGGTAATCGGCATCATGCCGATGCACATGCCGATGTTTTCGAAGGTCTGGAACGCCCACATGCCGACGATACCTACGCATGATAAGCGTAGGAACAGAGACTCGCACTTAAAGGCAACGCGGATCGTCGAGAAGATGAGCAGTACATACAAGCACAGCAGCAAAAAGGAGCCGCAGAAGCCAAAGGTCTCGGACAAAAAGGCGAAGACGAAGTCGGTATGGAACTCGGGTAGGAAGCCGCCGGCCGACTGCGTCGCATGCCCCAGGCCCTTACCAAAGAAACCGCCCGAGCCGACCGCGATCAACGACTGCTGCAGATTGTACGCATCGTCCGAATCGGCATTATCGGGGTCGATAAAGACCGTCAGACGGTTCATCTGATACTGCTTGATGAGCACATCGTGGCCGAGCAACGAATCAAAGACCGAATCGAGCGCCAGGACGAGGGCCACCAAGCCCACGAGCAGGGCCAGGGTCGACAGCACCCATTCGCGGCGTGCACCGCTCATACAAATGACGATGGCGCCCGAAACCAGCACGACCAAGCCCGAGCCCAGGTCGCCCATGGCAACGACGGCCAAAAACGGAATGGACAGCATGCCGCAGAGCTTGACGTAGTCGCGAACGGTATCGATGCGACCGTTATACTGCGAGCCAAGCGTAGCAATAAAGAAGATGGTGATGAGCTTGGCAAGCTCAACCGGCTGGAATGTCAAGCCGATACCGGGAATCTTGATCCAGCCCGTCATGCCCAGACCGCCCGTATAGGACAGACCCGGAATCTTGGGCGAGAAAATCACGATCAGGTCAATGACGAGCAACGCCGTCGAGAAATTGGAAATACCGCGCAGGTCGGTACGCCAGACCAGCACCGCCAGCACCGCTCCGATGCCAATTCCCAGCAGATGGCGTGAGAACGAGGCATCGGCCTTAAACTGCGAAGCCGACCAGATAATGATGGCACCGTAGGCGACAAGCGCCACAGTAGCCACGAGCACACCGATATGCACCTTTTGGCGAAACGTGCCGCGCGAGGCCGAAAGTTGCTTGTTGACACGGTCCAGGCTGCTGCGAGAGCCGGTCTTGGTTGAACGGAACAGATCCGCCGGAGAAAAATCCATCGCAACCTCCTATCGAACCGAAGAATCGCCCGAGGCCGAAGAGGTATCGGGCTCGCCATAAATCACGCCGAGCACGTCGCGCACGACATGCATCGCGGTATCTGAGCCGCCGCCGCCCTGCTCCAGGACAGTAGCGATGACATACTTGGGGTCATCGGCCGGTGCATAGGCGCAGAACCACGCGTATTCGTCCTCGCCGCTTTTCTCGCCCGTGCCCGACTTGCCGTATACCTGCGGCGTCAGGGTGCCAAAGTGAGCCGCTAGGGACGTCGATGCCGTGTAAATCACGTCGTGCATGCCGTTGCGAACAAGAGCCAAATCCGAATCGCTGTTGATCTTGGCCTCCAGGCGCTTCTTCTTGCCCTTTCCGTTGTACTTATAGGCATCGCCGTCACCATCGCGCGATACGGCAGACAAAAACACGTGAGGCACGTACTGTTTGCCGCCGTTGGCAAGACCCATATAGGCGCACGCCATCTGCAGGGGCGTCACCAGGATGTCGCCCTGGCCGATGGCAATGTTGGTCATATCGCCGGCATTCCACTTGCGGTCCTCGGCAGAGGCGTCGGTGAAGTACGACTCTTTCCACTCGGCATCGGGAATACGGCCCGAGCCCTCACTCGGCAGATCGATACCGCAGGTCTTGCCTAGACCCCAGCGACGAAAGACCTCCTGCAGGCCCTCGGGATGTTGCTCGTCATAAAAGAACGCCTTGCCCATGTCGTAGAAGACAGGGTCGCACGAGTTGGCGATACCCGACTGCAGCGTCATGGTGCCGTGGCCAGACGTCAGCCAGCAGCGCTTGCCCCAAGCCTTGCCCAGGCCCGTCCAATAGCCCGTGCAGTTGGTTGTCTGCGTTGAAGTGTAGGTTCCAAACTCAAGACCGGCCAGCGCCGAGAGCGGCTTGATGGTCGAGGCCGACATGTACTGTCCGCTAATGGCGCGGTTGAGCAGCGGGTGCGAACCCTTGTCATCATTGAGCTCGGTCCACACGTCGTTTGAGACGCCACCGATAAAGACGGACGGATCGAACTTGGGCTCGCTCGCCATGCCCAAGATCTCGCCATTGTTGGGATCGAGACACACCACAGCGCCGTTGCCGGCATTGCTGTAGCCAGTGGTCTTGGCAAGCTCGATAGCGCTCGCCAGCGCCGTCTCACAGGCCTGCTGGATCTTAAGGTCGAGCGTGAGCTTAATGTCGGAGCCGGCCTTCGCGGGCACGGCGCCGGCCTGACCGGTCACATTGCCCGAAGCATCGACCTTGACGGTCTGCTCGCCACGAATACCCTGCAGCAGGTTTTCGTAGTAGCTCTCAACGCCCGCCTGGCCCACGATATCGCCCGACTGGTACGTAATCTTGCCAGCAGAAGCATCATCATCGCCAGAGGTTTTCTTATTCTGGGCCTCGAGCTGCTCGGAGGTAATGGTGCCGGTATAGCCCAAGATATGACATGCCGTCTCGCCATATGGATACTGGCGCTCGGTACGCTCGGCAATCTTGACGCCCGGGAACTCGCCGGCATGCTCCTGAATATAGGCAACCGTGGAGCGACGGACGTCCGTCGCGATGGTATGCAGGCTCTGGGCGCCCTCTGTATTGTCCTGAATATTGCGAAGGACCGCCACGTAAGGCATTCCAAGCACGTTGGCAAGATGGCGAACCAGAACCTCATCCTCGGCAAGGTCGCGGTAGGCCACGACAGCAAGTGAGGGACGGTTCTGGACAAGCGCCACGCCATTGCGGTCGAGGATGCGACCGCGCACAGCGGGTGTGGTAACGGTGCGAGTCTGATTACTATTGGCCTGCTTCTCGTAATAGTCCGACGAGACCATCTGCATGCCCCACAGCTTGACGGCAAGTGCCGCAAACATTGCGCCCACACCCGTGGTGAGGATGGAAAAGCGGCCCTTAAAGGCGGTCGCCGCGGTATTGCCTTCGCCCTCGGTGGCGCGCGGGGCCGTTCCATGCTGTGTATCGTAGGTAAAACGGGAATTGCCACGACGCATGATGACCAGCGCGACCACGATGGCCACAACCAGCACGATACCGGCGATAATAACCGTCATCTGGGAAGACATCTACGGGCCTCCCCTATTTGAGCTTGCGGGTCTTGGGCTTAAAGCGCATACCCGTCTGGCGTCCGCCACGTGCGGAGAATCCATAGCCGGACTGCGGCACGACGCCGGACATCAAAAACGGAATGGCAACCAGACCCGTCAGGATCGAGGACGGCAGCGCATGGCCGAAGATCGCCACGACAAAGCTCGTCTCCAAACCCATAAACAGCAAGATGATGCTGTAGATCACATTAATGACGAGCGCAAAGGCGCCCACGGTGACGCCGCGCGCACTCGGGGTACCGCCCGTCTGACCGACGGCGCTGTGCACCAGGGCAAAAGAACCCACGGTCAGCAGGAGCGACATAACGCCCACCGGCACGGCAGCGGACAGGTCATAGAACAACCCGCTGCAAAAACCGCACACGACGGCACGGGTCGGGTCGCCCGAGAACACGCTTAGGCACACCAAGATAATCATGAAGTTGACGCGACCGCCCGCAATGGAGATCTGCGGTGCCAGGCCTGCCTGCAGCAGCACGCACACAATGGCGGCGATCACAAACGTGCGGGAGCTCATCCCCTGCTCGTGTAGATCCATGGACATGCCCCCTATTCGCTCGAGCCGGAATCGGTCGTCTCGGACGTGTCGGAACTGTCATCCGAGCTCTCGTCCTTCGTCTTGGTCGCAGCATCGCGCGACGTTCCCTGCGGCGTGCTGTTGGCCGTGCTCACGTCCTCATCCGAGGCCGACTGTTCGTCGGTCAGCGAGGTGATGACCAGCACTTCCTCGTTGTTCTCGGCCGTGGTCTGAGCGCGCACCACAATGGTGTAGTACACGTCGTTTGCCGATTTCTCAACCGACGAGACGGTGCCGAGCGGTAGACCCTTGGGGAACACACCGCCAATGCCCGAGGTCACGATGATGTCGCCAACCTTAACATCGGAGTCGACGCTCACGTACTCAAGACGCAGCGTGCCGTCAGCCTGACCCTGCAGCATACCCTGGGCGCGCGTGTCCTGCACCATGGCGGACACGCCCGAGTTCTCGTCGCCAATCAGGCGCACGGTCGACGTTTTGGCCGATACCTCGATAATCTGGCCGATAACACCGGCCGAACTCGTTACGGGCATGTTGATGGTAAGCCCGTCGGCAGAACCCTTATCGATCGTGACGGTCGAGGTCCAGGCATCGCCCGAGGCACCGACGATACGAGCTGCGGTCGATTTAAGGTTGTAGGTCGACTGCAGGCCGACCAGCCCCTCCAGACGCTCAGCGGTCTTTTGAGCCTCGGAGAGCTCAGCAACCTTAGAGGTCAGTTCCTCGTTTTGCTTCTTAAGCTCATCAAGCGTGTCCTGCGACGCCGTAAGGTTAGAGAACACGTTGCCGATCGCATTGAAGGGAGCCGCCACAGCCGAACCCACAAAGCGCACCGGCGAGGTAATCGTCGTTACGCCCGAACGCACGGCATGAATCGGTCCTGCCTCGCCCTCGCGGATGTAAAACGTGAGCAGCAACACCGAAATCAGGCTGAAAACAATCAACGGGCGCATACCCGTTGATTGTCGCTTGGTATTCAGATTTGTGGAGAAACCCGAAGATCGTGCCAAATGGAATCCACCTTTTGGAAATTAAGCATTGGTCTGGACGAAGCCGCCATCAAACGCATTGGCCTCGAGCACGCGGGCACAGCCGTTAACGACGTTATCGAGCGCCGTGGGGCTGACGTTGACCGAAACGCCGGTCTCATCGCGCAGGCGCACGTCGAGACCGCGCAGCAGCGCGCCGCCACCGGTCAGCAATATGCCATAGTACATAAGGTCCGAGGCAAGATCGGGCGGCGTGGCATCGAGTGCGTCCTTGACGGCCTTAGCCATCTCGTCGAGCGGCTTGTTGAGCGCGCGACGAATCTCCTCGCTCTCGATGCGCACGGTCTTGGGCAGACCGGTAATCACGTCGCGGCCGTTGACCTCGACGTCGAGCTCGTCCTTGAGCGGCACGGCGGAGCCGACCTTGATCTTGATGTCCTCTGCCGTACGCTCGCCGATGGCCAGGTTGTAGGCATCACGAACGTGCGTGAGGATAGCCTGATCGAACTCGTCACCGGCAATACGGATGGACTGCGAGACGACGATACCGCCCATGGCGATAACAGCGACCTCGGTGGTACCGCCGCCGATGTCGATGACCATGGAGCCGGTGGGTTCCTCGACGGGCAGATCGGCGCCGATAGCGGCAGCCATGGGCTCCTCGATCAGGTAGGCCTGGCGAGCGCCGGCCTGGATCGTGGCCTCAAAGACAGCACGCTTCTCGACCGACGTGACGCCGGAGGGAACGCAGACGACAACGCGCGGACGCGGGGTCCACGGATAGCGCTTCTCGGACGCCTTGTCGATAAAGTAGCGAAGCATAGCCTCGGTAACATCGAAGTCGGCGATGACGCCGTCCTTCAGGGGGCGAACGGCCACGATGTTGCCGGGCGTACGGCCGAGCATGCGCTTTGCCTCGATACCGACCGCCAGGATGCGCTCGTCGTTCTTGTCGATGGCGACGACAGAGGGCTCGCGAATGACGATGCCCTTGCCGCGCACGGAGACAAGCGTATTTGCGGTGCCGAGGTCGATGGCAAGATCGCCCGCATAGCTACCGAAGAACATATCCATCAAAGAAAACAACGCAACTCCTGATGTGTTGGATGATTGCTGGAAAACTACTAGCTCATGATACTAGCGCAAGCCCGGCACCTCACTTGCGGTGAAGCGCCGGGCAAAGCTAAATCCCATAAGGTCACTACTGGTTGTCAGCAGCCGAGAAATCCATATCGAGCGAGGAAACGGCCCAGCCGATATGGTTGTCGGAGCGCACGAATTTGACGGTGTACTCCTGCTCGCCGCCCTTGGACAGCGATGCCTTCACCTTAGCGGTCGTCTCGGTCATGGACTGATCCATGCCCTCGACGGACACGGTGGCACCCTGCGGAATCGAGGAGATGATCATCGACTTAGCGTCCTCGGACAGGCTCGAGGCCAGGCAAGACTCGGCCTTTGCGGTGTCACCGTCGCCGGCAGCCTGGAACAGATCGGTAACCACAGATTCCTGAGACGGGAAGCCAAAGCCGCGCGTGTAAGCAAAGCCCAGACCGCCCGCGGCGATCAAAATGAGCAGAAGCAGCACAATGAAGACTTTGAGACCCGTGTGGCGATGGCGACGACGGACCTTGGCCTGCTTACGATCCTGACGGTCCTGCTGGACCATCTCGGACTCGGACAGCGTAAAGAAACCGGTGTCCGAGGGATCGGGCATAAACTGACCGGTCGCGCCCGTAGGATCGAGCGGATCGACGGCAGGAGCGTCCATCGCGGGCGCCGGAGCCGTGGCCATAGCCGTCTGGGCGGATAGCGCGGCAAGCGAATCGTGAACGCGGGCAAGCTCATCGGCCTGCTCGGAGGTGAGCTGGTAGATGCCATCGGCAGTAGCGGCGTTAAAGGCGTCGAGTGCGTCGGAGGGGCGGCCGGCGGCAGAAAGTGCCTGACCCATGCCGGCGTTGAGCGCACGCGTGTCGTCGCGGGGACCGGCAAAGTCGATAGCCGTGCGGTAGGTCTCCACGGCATCCGCCGGACGGCCGAGCTTAATGAAGCAACGACCGAGCTCGCCGAGTGCGGCGGCAGGAGCCGGATTGGCGCCGTCGATGGCAGCCTGACGGAAGGCAGTACCCGCGTTGGCATAGTCGCCCGACTGAAACAGCGCGTTACCCAAGCCCAGATAGGCCTTGAACGGCGTGGCATAAGAAGCGTCCTGCGTAGCAGCAGAGAACGCCTGAGCGGCCGTCGTGTAGTCGCCCACGGCGGCGAGTGCCTTGCCGCGGTTGGTGAGCAGCGCGCCGCGCTTGCCATAGGTGCCGTCGTTGAGGGCGGCGGCATAGGCCTCAGCGGCCTCGGCATACATGCCCAGGTGCATCAAGGCGTTGCCACGAAGGTGATCGGCCTCGCCCATAATCTCATCGGGAGTCTTTGCCGCCCCAAGCATCTGGGCTGCAGCGGAAAAATCACCCGCGCGGTAAGCGGCGCGGCCCTGTTGGATCAGCTGGCTATTCAAGGAAGTCCCCTTTACTCGTGAACGATCTCGACATGGACGATCTCGTCGCCGGCACGCAGCTGCGAAATCACATCGAGACCCTCGACCGTGGTACCAAAGACGGTGTAACCGGAATCGAGGTTATGCTGGGCACCCAGGCAGAAGTAGAACTGCGAACCCGCGGAATCGGGATCCATGGAGCGTGCCATGGCAAGGGCACCATCGACATGGCTGTTGCGCGGATTGGTGGCAAACTCGCCCTTGATGCAGTAGCCGGGGCCACCGGTACCGGGCATGCCGTCGGGGCCCTCAAGACCGGCAGCGACGTCGGCGCCGGACATATCGCGGGTATTGGGGTCGCCACCCTGAATGACAAAGCCGGGCACATAGCGATGGAACTTAAGGCCATCATAGAAACCCATCGTGGAAAGCTCGCAGAAGTTCGCGACATGAATGGGAGCGCCCTCGCCGTCAAACTTGACCTTGATGGTACCCTTCGACGTCTCGATAACGGCGCACTCGTCGCCGGCAAGCTGATACTCGGGCGTGTAGAGCTCTTTCTTAAAACCAAACATGTGGTTCCTTCCTCGTGCGTTTAAAGCATATTTGTACGAATTGTAGCAATAAGCATGCGCTTACATCAATTGCGCACGTAGGTTATGCCGACTATGGCGAACTAATTTTAGGAACGCTGCTGCGGCTTCCAGGAGCCCACGTTGGCGTCGTACTGGTTCAGCGCGCTGTTGCCGCCCTGCGCGATGGGCGCCAGGATCTCGCTTTGGTGGGAACTCATCGACTCGCCATCGGGAATGGCCAGCGAGATGTCCCAGCTCTGACAGATCACGTCGACACGCTCGAACATCCACTCGGCAAGCTGCTTTAAGTGGGCGATGTCATCCGCATAGACCGTATCGTCCTGATACTTAAGGTTGTTGAGCTCATCTTGCGTCTTTTTGATCTGGTCGCGCAGGGCGTAGGCACTCTGCGACAGCTCCTGACGGGTGGACAGCGGCGATCGGAGATAGCCGTTGTTAAAGGAATCGATGACCTCGCCGATCTGGTCCTCGTCACCGTAGGACACGATGGTCTGATACAGACCGTCGAGCCTGGTATAGAGCTGATCATCGGTCAGCACGGTTTCTTCCTGGACCACCTCGGCAGAATCGTCCTGCTTGGTATCGTCCTCAGTCGCCTCGCCCTTTTGACGCGTGGGGAAGGTCGTCTGCGCGGCCTGACCAAACTGGTCATAGAAGCCAGGCATGACACCCATGGGATCGGCCGTCACGAACCAATAGGCACCGCCACAAACGACGGCAAGGACCGCGATGATAATGAGCGGCTTGGGGATATGACGCTTGTGCTTGTGATAGGCGTCCTCGTCGGGATGCACCTTGCGCTTGGGTTTTTGAGCATCGTCATGCAGGGAAACCGGCGTGGGAATATCGACCTTGGGAATACCGAAATCCTTATCGAAAGCCGGCAGCACGCAGGTCTCATTGGGGTCAGCGGCGTCCGAAAGCACCGCAGCGGCAGAGGCCGGCGCATGCGGCACCTCGGTATCGATCTGCTCTTGTGTTAGGCGCGGAAAGCCCGCCGTGCGGCCCGCTGCCAGGTCGGATGCGGCCGCGTCCTCGGAGAGGATGCCCGGAGCGGGGCGTCCACATTTGGGGCACGTACGATCATGCGGAGAAAGACGGGCACCGCAGCCCTCACAGAACACGAACTCGGTGTGCTCGGGGCCATCGCCCGGACCCACATAGGCGTTGCAGTAGGGGCAGAACGAGGCGCCGTCCTCGATAGTCTTAAGGCAATGCGGGCAGATCACGGCATCCTCTTTTCGAAGCAATTCAAACAATCGAGGTTAGAGCATAACATCGCCACGGCCCCACAGGAACAAGGCACCAATTCAACATCGGCAGGGCGCTAGCTACTTCTTCTTTTTGCTTGGCATCGAGACTTTGATGCCTTGGGCGGACTTGGTCACGCGAGAGCGCCTGGCTCCGGTATTCTTCTTTTTCTTGGGCTGGGCCTGGGCCACGCCCTCGAGTGCACGGGCCTCGGCCTCGCGAGCGGTGCGATCTTCGCGGCGCTGCGCCATGTCGGCGGCGACGCGCTTGGCAAAACGCTCGGCCGTCGAACCCGTCGAGCTCACCTTGCCGCCACCGCGACCCAGGTGGACGCGCACACCACGGCCAAAACCAGTTGCGGCATGACGACGACGCGGCTTGAGCGAATCCATCATCGTGGCGAGCTTAAAGAACACCGAGCAGGTAAAGACCACGATGACAGCCAAGATAACCATCTGGCCCATCGACAGGTTGGCAATAGACAGCAGCTCCGGGAATCCGATAACGCCCACCAAGATGCCGGCGACGACAAACACAAAGAGCACCACACGTAAGGGCGTGAGAGGCTGCGAGATGCGCCAGATCAGGCTGACGCTCGCCGCGCACGACGTAAGCAAGCACATCGTAGACAGCGTGAGCTGGCTAAAGCCAAACACGCGCGCCACAAAGATATCGAGCGCCGCAGCCAAAATGACCGCAATCGACGCCGGCAGTGCACGCTTGAGTACGTTGGTCAAAAACGCACCCTTCACGCGAGCATTGTTGGGCTCCAGGCCCAACACAAAGCCCGGCGCGCCGATGCAGAAGAAGTTAATGAGCGTCATCTGGATGGGCTCGAAGGGGTACGGCGGCAGCGCGATGCACAGCGCCGCCAGGCCCATCGAGAACAGCGTCTTGGTCAGGAACAGCGAGGCCGAACGCTGCAGGTTGTTGATGGAGCGACGGCCCTCGGCCACCACGGCGGGCATCGAGGCAAAGTCGTTGTCGACGAGTACGATTTCGGCTACGTTACGCGCGGCATCGGAGCCGGCCGCCATGGCTACGGAGCAGTCGGCCTCCTTGAGCGCCAGCACGTCGTTGACGCCGTCACCCGTCATGGCCACGGTGTGCTCGCGGCGCTTGAGCGCCTGCACGAGCTCGCGCTTCTGCTGCGGGGTCACACGACCAAAGACATGGTAGCGGTCCACTGCGGCATCGAGCTTGGCCGGCGTATCGAGCGTCGTGGCGTCCACATAAGCGTCCGCCCCCGGCACGCCCACCACGCGCGCGATCGACGACACCGTACGCGGGTCGTCGCCACTGATCACGTTGAGGGTCACACCCTGCTCGTTAAAGTAGCCAATAGTCTCGGCCGCCGAGGTACGAATCTCGTCGCGGATGGTCACAAAGCCCACGGGCTCGGCCTCGCCCACCATATCGCCATCGGGTGTAAAGCCGTCCACGCGCGCCACCACGAGCACGCGGCAGGTATCGGCAAGCTCGGCAACACGGTTCTCGACCTGGGCAAAAACACGATCAGAGAGCACAAACTGCGCCGCACCCATCACATAGGAGCCCTGCGCAAACGAAGCGCCACTCCATTTTTTAGACGACGAGAATGGAATGACCGACAGCGGCTCAGACACCTCGACCGGGCGATCGGCGTAATAGTTGAGCAGCGCCTGGCAGGTCTCGTTGGCATCGGCCGAAGTCGCACGCGCGACGTTAGCCAGCGCAAAATCGAGTACCGTGGTATCGACGGGAACGGCCGCCTCGTCCGAGCCGGCGCCTAGGCTCACGCCCTCAACCGGCAGCGGATACGTGCCCTCGACCTCCATGCGGCCCGACGTGATGGTGCCCGTCTTGTCCAGGCACAGCACGTCAACGCGAGCGAGCGTCTCGATGCAGTAGAGCTGCTGTGCCAGCACCTTGCGGCGAGCCAGGCGCACCGTGGCGATGGCGAGCACCGACGAGGTCAGCAGCACCAGGCCTTGCGGGATCATGCCCAGCAGGGCGCCCACCGTGGACAGCAGCGCCGACGAAGGCACATGACCAGCCAACAGCTCGGAGAAGCACCACGAAAGCGCGCTATCGCCCGGGGTTCCCGCGGCATCCCACAGTTCGCTCACACTCGAGGCAAACAACGCCAAACCGAGCGGGATCATGATGATGCTCGCAAAACGCACGATGGCGTTAAGCGCGTTCATGATCTCGGAATTGACCTTTTTGACGCACTTGGCCTCGTTATTAATTTTGGCCACGTAGTTGTCGGCGCCGACATGGATCACGCGGGCGCGCAGCAGGCCCGAGTCGATAAAACTGCCGCTCATGAGCTCGGAGCCGGGCTGCTTCTTAATAAGGTCGCTCTCGCCCGTCAGCAGGCTCTCGTTCACGAGCGCCTCGCCGGAAACCACCACGGCGTCAGCGGGAATCTGGTCGCCGCGCCCCAGGCGGATGATGTCGTCGAGCACGATCTGGTCCAAGTCGAGCTCCACCTCGGCACCGTCGCGCACCGCGATGGCCTTCTTAGAGGTCAGCAGCGTGAGCTTATCGACCATCTTCTTGGACCGCATGGACTGGATGACGCCAATAGCGGTATTGAGGAACACCACAAACAGGAACGTCAGGTTCTTAAACGAACCGGTCAAAATGACCAGGAACGCCAAGATCACGTTGATCAAATTGAACAGCGTGCAGAGGTTCTCGATGATGAGCTCTTTGACCGACTTGGTCTTGAGCTCCATGTTGCGGTTGATCTTACCGGCGGCGATGCGCTCCTCGACCTCGGCGGTCGAGAGTCCGCGCTCGATATCCGTTGCTGCCATACCACGTCCCATCACGTCGCGTCGGTATAAGAAAAACCGCCCGGACCATGCGAGGTTCGGACGGTCTTACGTTCGATGGTGCCCCATGTTGGATTCGAACCAACGGCCTTCTGCTCCGGAGGCAGACGCTCTAATCCCCTGAGCTAATAGGGCCAACGTTTGGCATTATACCCAAGTGCACCACGGGCTATCAAAATAAAAGAAAAAGCTTTGCAATTCCGAGGAAGACGCGGCGCAACGGCCCACTTTAGAAGGCAAAAGCGAGTCAGATAGTATAAACTCTCATGCACCATATATACACGGCTCGCGATGCGGGCCGTTTTTGCAAAAGTTATCCATCGAGGTGAGAGGCACACCATGATTGCAATTTTAAAGCAGAGCGCCAGCGACGAGGCCGTAAGCCATATCGTCAGCTGGATTGAGAAAAAGGGTCTGAAGACCGATGTCTCGCGCGGCGAGAACGAGACGATCATCGGCCTGGTGGGCGATACGACCAAGATCGACCCGTTCCTGCTCGAGTCCATGGATGTCGTCGAGCGCGTGCAGCGCGTCTCCGAGCCGTTCAAGCGCGCCAACCGCAAGTTCCACCCCGAGGACTCCGTCATCGACTGCGGCCACGGCGTCAAGATCGGCGGCGACCAGTTCCAAGTCATCGCCGGCCCCTGCTCCGTCGAGGGCGAGAACCTCATCCGCATCGCACGCCGCGTGAAGGCCGCCGGCGCCACGATGCTGCGCGGTGGCGCCTACAAGCCCCGCACCTCCCCCTACGCCTACCAGGGCATGGGCCCCGCCGGCCTCGACCTGCTGTGCGAGGCGTCTGCCGAGCTCGACATGCCGATCGTCACCGAGATCATGGATCCACGCGACGTGCAGGTCTTCTTGGACAAGAAGATTGACGTCATGCAGATCGGCGCCCGCAACGCCCAGAACTTCCCCCTGCTCAAGGAGGTCGGCAAGACCCAGACCCCGATTCTACTCAAGCGCGGCATGTCCGGCACGATCGACGAGCTGCTTATGGCAGCCGAGTACATCATGAGCGAGGGCAACGACAACGTCATCCTGTGCGAGCGCGGTATCCGCACCTTCGAGACCCGCACCCGCAATACCTTCGACCTCAACGCCGTGCCGGTGCTGCACCACCTGTCGCACCTGCCCGTCGTCGCCGACCCCAGCCACGCCACCGGCTACACCCGCTACGTTGAGCCCATGGCGCTCGCCGCGACCGCCTGCGGTGCCAACGGCTTGGAGATCGAGGTCCACGACGAGCCGAGCCGCGCCTGGTCCGACGGCGCCCAGGCCCTCACCCCCGATCAGTTCGACGACACCATGCGCCGCATCCGAGCCATCCGCGAGGTTGTCTGCCAAGAGACCATGGAGTAGCCCATGGGTACGGTGAGAAACGCGCGTGTTAACCAGGGCGGCCCCAAGTGCGCCGGCATCGTCGGCCTTGGCCTCATCGGCGGTAGCTTTGCCCGCGGCTATGCACAGGCGGGCGTCCGCGTGCTGGCCTGGGACCCCGATGACGATGTCATGACGGCCGCCAGCATGGGCACTGCCGTCGGGGAGCTCAACGACGAGACGCTCGGCGAGTGCGACATCATCGTGCTGGCCTGTTACCCCGAAGCCTGCATCGAGTGGCTCGAGGCGCACGCCCAGGCACTCGCCGACGCCACCGATACCGAGGCCATCATGGGCCCCGTGGTGATCGACACGGTGGGCGTCAAGGGCATTGTGTGTGAGCGGGCCTTTGAGCTCGCACGCGAGCACGGCTTTTACTTTGTGGGTGCGCACCCCATGGCGGGCACACAGTACTCGGGCTATGCGCACTCCCGCGCCGACCTGTTCCAGGGCGCCCCGCTCGTGCTCGTGCCTCCCGCGGTAGACGATGCCCTTAAGCTGGAGCTTTTGGGCCAGGTGCGCGAGATGGTGCGCCCCTTGGGCTTTGGCAAGTTCAGCGTGACCAGCGCCGCCGAACACGACCGCGTCATCGCCTTCACGAGCCAGCTTGCGCACGTGGTATCCAACGCCTACGTCAAGAGCCCCACCGCCCAGGTCCACCACGGCTTTTCGGCCGGAAGCTACCGCGATCTCACCCGCGTGGCGCACCTCAATCCTCAGATGTGGTCCGAGCTTATGATCGACGACGCCGATGCGCTCGCCTTCGAGATCGACCATCTTATCGAATCGCTCGGCGCCTACAGCCGCGCCCTTAAGGACCGCGACCAGCGCTATCTGGAGAATCTCCTTGCCGAGGGCGACCGCATCAAGCGCGCGCTCGACGACGAGGCCTCCCACTAGACCACCTATCACGCCAGGTCGAAAGGACCGAAGCTTATGGCGATTACCATCGATATCGACACCGCACGCCCCTACCAGGTGCATGTTGGCACGTTTTTGCTGGAGCAGGCGGGACCGCTCGTGCGCGCCACTGCCGGCGGCACCAAGGCCGTCATCGTGACGGACACCAACGTGGGCCCGCTCTACCAGATGCCCGTTAAGCAGAGCCTGGAGGCGTCAGGCTACGAGGTGAGCATCTGCACCTTCGAGGCCGGCGAGGCCCATAAGCGCGCCGAGACCTACGTTGCCATTCTTGAGTTTGTGGCCGAGCACGAGCTTTCGCGCTCCGATGTGATCGTGGCGCTTGGCGGCGGCGTCGTGGGCGACGTTGCCGGCTTTGTGGCCGCCACCTACATGCGCGGCTGCAAGTTTGTGCAGATCCCGACGAGCCTGCTCGCCATGGTTGATTCGTCGGTGGGCGGCAAGACCGCCATCGACCTGGCTGCCGGCAAGAACTTGGCCGGCGCCTTTTGGCAGCCGAGCGTAGTAATCGCCGACGTGGGGTGCCTGGCCACCCTCACGCCCGAGCAGTTCGCCGACGGCTGCGGAGAGGTCGTCAAGCACGCCGTGATCGCCGACCCGGAGCTTTTCGCCGAGCTGGAGAAGACTCCGCTCACGCTGGAGCTACTCAACCGCGATGTGGCCCGCGTAGCACTCATCATCGCCCGCAATATCGACATCAAGCGCGCCGTCGTCGTCGCCGACGAGTGCGAAACCAACCAGCGCAAGCTGCTCAACTTTGGACACAGCGCCGGACACGCCGTCGAAGCCTGCGAGAATTTTGAGCTGGGGCACGGCAACTGCGTGTCAATCGGTATGGGCATCATCACGCGCGCCGCGGCCTTGCACGGCATTTGCGACGCCGAACTTCCCGCTCGCATCGAGGAGCTCTGCGCGCGCCACGGCCTCAAGACCCGCTGCGAGCTTTCGGCCGACGCCGTCTTTGCCGAGGCACTCCACGACAAAAAGCGCGCCGGTGACACTATCGACCTGGTAATTCCGCACGACATTGGCCGTTGCAGCATCGACCGCACGCCGCTTTCCACTTTCCACGAACTCATTGCCGAGGGCCTCGGCCAGAAGGGAGACGCATTCGCATGCTAGCCCGCATCACCCCGTCCCCGCTTAAGGGCACCGTTCCCGCCATCGCGTCCAAGTCGATGGCGCATCGCCTGATCATCTGCGCCGCGCTTGCCAACGGCGAGACGCACGTTACCTGCAACACCACCTGCGCCGACATCGAGGCTACGGTGCGTTGCCTTACGGCACTGGGCGCTCGCATCGAGACCGTCGAGGATGGCTTCCAGGTCCATCCCACTATGAAGAGTATTGAGTTTGGCCTGCTCAAGGCACTTGCCGGCGGCACGCTCGACTGCGGCGAGAGTGGCTCCACGCTCCGCTTTATGTTGCCCGTCGCCTGCGCGCTGGGCGCAGAGGCCACCTTTGTGGGCCAGGGTCGTCTGGGCGCACGCCCGCTCTCCCCGCTCTCGGACGAGATCATCGCCGCCGGCTGCGACCTACAGGGTCTGGGCGGTTTTCCGCTCAAGACGAGCGGCCGCATGCGCCCGGGCACCTTTGTGCTGCCGGGCAACGTAAGCTCGCAGTACATCTCGGGCCTGCTGCTGGCAGCCCCGTTGCTCGCCCAGCCCTCCTGTGTGCAGGTGACCGGCCTCATTGAGAGCCGCCCCTACATCAACCTAACGATCCAGGCCATGAAGGCCTTTGGCGTTGAGGTCAACGTCGAGCGCATTCCCGCCAAGGACGGTCAGCCCGAGGTCACGAACTTCCGCGTGAGCAGTGGCTCGTATCGCACGCCCGGCAACGTGGCCGTCGAGGGCGACTGGTCCAACGCTGCCTTTTGGCTGTGCGCCGGCGCCATCGGCTCCGACCCCATCACCGTGGAGGGTGTGTCGCTGAGCTCCGCACAGGGCGACCGCAACGTGCTTGCTGCGCTTTCGCGCTTTGGCGCCCGCATCGTGCGCTCCACCAACGCCGCCACCGTGCAGTCCGACAAGCTCGCCGGCTTTGAGATGAGTGCCCACGACATTCCCGACCTGGTACCCGTTATCTCGGCCGTGGCCTCGCTGGCACAGGGCCGCACCTTTATCCGCGATTGCGCCCGTCTGCGTATCAAGGAATCCGACCGCCTGGTCACCACCACCCGCGAGCTCACCGCGCTTGGCGCGCAGGTGCGCATTGCCGGCGATGACCTCATCATCAAGGGTGTCGATGCCTTCACCGGCGGCGAGGTCGATTCGCACAACGACCACCGCATCGCCATGATGGCCGCCATCGCCGCGAGCCGCGCCACCGGCGAGGTCGTGATCCACGGCGCCGAGGCCGTCAACAAGTCCTATCCCGATTTCTTCGACCACTACCGCCTGCTGGGCGGTAAGGTCACGCTCGAGGAGGAATAGCATGTCCTCGACCTTTGGCAACGTCTTGCATCTGAGTATCTTTGGCCAGTCGCACTCCCCCGCTATCGGCTGCTCGCTCGACGGCATTCCTGCCGGTATTGCCGTTGACCAGGAGCAGCTGCAGGCCTTTTTGGACCGTCGTGCCCCCGGTCGCGACGAGACCGCAACCAAGCGCCACGAGGCCGACGCCGCGCATATCATTGCCGGCGTGGTCGATGGACATACCACCGGCGCGCCCATTGCCGCGATTATCGAGAACACCAACACGCGCTCCAATGATTACTCCGAGCTGCGCTGCAAGCCCCGTCCCGGACATGCGGACTTCCCCGCGCGCGTGAAGTATCACAACATGCACGATGTTGCTGGTGGCGGGCATTTTTCCGGCCGCCTAACGGCACCCTTATGCATCGCCGGCGGCATTGCGCTACAGGCACTCGAGGCCCGCGGCATTCAGGTCATGGCGCACGTCGCGCAGATCGGCGGCATCTCCGACCTGCCGATGGACGATATGGTCTATCGAGAGGCCGACCGCAAGGCGATCCTTACGAACGACCTGCCGTGCATTGACGCCGCCGCAGCCGGCCGCATGCGCGAGGAGATTCTGGCCGCGCGCGATGAACTCGACAGCATCGGCGGCATCGTGGAGTGCGGCATTTACGGGCTTCCCACGGGCATCGGCGACCCCATGTTCGACGGCATCGAGAACCGCATCGCGCAAATCGCGTTTGGCATTCCCGCCGTAAAGGGCGTGGAGTTTGGCATGGGCTTTGCCGTGGCCGCCATGCGCGGCAGCGAGAACAACGATCCGTATCGCATCGATGCCGAGACCGGCGAGATCGAAGTCGAGTCCAATAACGCCGGCGGCATCCTGGGCGGTATTTCGACCGGCGCGCCCGTCATGTGGCGCATGGCCGTAAAGCCGACGCCCTCAATTGGCCGCGAGCAGCAGACCGTAGACATGGACGCCATGGAAAATGCCGAGCTCTCGGTCCACGGCCGTCACGATCCCTGCATCGTCCCCCGAGCCGTCCCCGTAGCCGAGGCAGCCGCGGCGCTCGCCATCTGGGACGCCCTCCTCGAGGACGCAGGCCAGCTTTAGTCCACCCACCCCAAGGGTAGTTAATTTGGGACGGGGCTATTTTAGCTACCCCCATATGCCAGTTGATATTTGCCTTGGCACCCATCGATTCGACGACAGTCAAAGGGTAGCTAAAATAGCCCCGTCCCAAATTAACTACCCCAGGCAACCATTCACGAAAGGGGTCTAGATGGACCTTGCCGATATTCGCCAGACCATCGATGCCATCGACACCACGCTCCTCAACAGCTTTGTCGAGCGCATGGACATTGCCACCGAGGTCGCCAAGTCAAAAATCGAGATGGGCAAGGCCGTCTTCGACCCCGCCCGCGAGCGCTCCAAACTCAACAACCTCGCCAGTCGCGCACCCGAGCGCTACGAGGCCCAGACCATCACCCTGTTCCGCCTCCTCATGAGCATGAGCAAGGCCGAGCAGCAGCGCTACATCAACGAGCTCAAGGGCATCACGGTGTCGCAAAAGGCCCATGCCACGGCCGCAGCCTTTGACACACCCTTCCCCCAGACGGCCACCGTCGCCTGCCAGGGCGTCGAAGGCGCCTACAGCCAGATCGCCGCATGCAAGCTCTTCGACGTGCCGGATATCGCCTTCTTTGAGACCTTTGAGGGCGTCATGCGCGCCGTACGCGACGGCTTCTGCGAGTTTGGCGTGCTGCCCATCGAAAACTCAACCGCCGGCTCGGTCAACGCCGTCTACGACCTGCTCGCCCAGTTCGACTTCCATATCGTGCGCTCGCTGCGCCTCAAGATCGACCACAACTTGCTCGTCAAGCCCGGCACCAAGCTCGCGGACATACGCGAGGTCTACAGCCACGGTCAGGCCATCGCGCAGTGCGCTAGCTTTATCGAGGCGCACGGTCTGCACGCCACCAAGTACCCCAACACCGCCATGTCGGCCGAGATGGTCGCCAGCTCCGAGCGCACCGATGTTGCCGCCATCGCATCGCGTAGCTGCGCGGCACTCTATGGCCTGGAGGTGCTGGAACCCAATATCCAGGACTCTGACAACAACTACACGCGCTTTGTCGTCATCAGCCGCGAGCCGCGCGTCTATCCCGGTGCCAACCGCACCTCGCTCATGATCACCACGGCCAATGAGCCGGGTGCCCTCTATCGCGTGCTCGAGCGCTTCTACGCGCTCAGCATCAACCTCATCAAGCTCGAGAGCCGCCCCATCCCCGGCCGCGACTTTGAGTTTATGTTCTACTTTGATCTGGACTGCCCCTTTGGCAGCAAGGCCCTCGACGACCTGCTCGATTCCATCGACGACGTGTGCGAGAGCTTCACCTACTTTGGCAGCTACACGGAGGTGCTCTAGATGACCGATACCGCCGCAACCCGTCCCTACGGCGTACTGGGCCGTGTGCTGGGCCACAGCTACACCCCGACCATCTACAAGGAGCTCGCGGGGCTTGAGTACGTGCGCTTTGAGCGCGAGCCCGAGGACCTCCAGGCCTTTATGACCGGCGACGAATGGGAGGGCACCAACGTGACCATCCCCTACAAGCGCGCCGTCATGGACTACCTGGACGAGTTGAGTCCCCTGGCCGAGCGCATGGGCAACGTCAACACCATCACACGCCTACCTGACGGTCGCCTGCGCGGCGACAACACCGACTACTTTGGTTTTCGGTGCCTGGTCGAGGAGTTGGGCGTTGAGGTTGCCGGCAAGAAGGCCCTCGTGCTCGGTGCCACCGGCGGCGCCGGCACCACGGCAAGTATGGTGCTGGGAGACATGGGCGCCATCGTCGTACCCGTGGGTCGCACGAGCGAAGTCAACTACAGCAACATCGCGCAGCAGTCCGACGCCGCCCTGCTCGTCAACTGCACGCCTGCCGGCATGTTCCCCCACTGCCCCGACGCGCCTTGCACACTCGAAGGGCTCGATGCGCTCGAGGGCGTTATCGACATTGTCTACAACCCCGCTCGCACGGGACTCATGCTCGAGGCCGAGCGCTGCGGCATCCCCTGCATCGGTGGCCTGCTCATGCTTGTTGCCCAGGCGGCACAAGCTGTCGAGCGCTACACCGGCCAAGTCACCCCGCGCGAGCGCATCCTGGACGTAACGGAGCGCCTGTCACGCCGCGAACAGAACATCGCGCTGATCGGCATGCCGGGCTCGGGCAAGACCCGCGTGGGCGAGCAGATCGCCCTGCTCACGGGTCGCGAGCACATCGACCTGGATCGCGCCCTCGAGGAGCGTCTGGGCATGCCCTGTGCCGACTTTATCGTCAAGCGCGGCGAGGCCGCCTTCCGCGAGCAGGAGACGGCGGCGCTGGCCGACATCTCCAAGCGCAGCGGCCTGGCGCTCTCCACCGGCGGCGGCGTGGTAACGCGCGACGAGAACTACCCGCTGCTGCACCAGAACAGCCAGATCGTGATGCTCAACCGCAAGCTCGACGAACTCGCTCATAAGGGACGCCCCATCACCGCCCGCGACGGCGTCGACAAACTCGCCGAGCAGCGCATGCCGCGCTACCGCGCTTGGGCCGACTACATCATCGACTCACGCGACTGCGCCGCCAACACCGCCCAAGCCCTCCTCGACACCATCCCACCCGCTCTCTAACCAAAACCACCACAAAGGGGACAGGCACCTTTGTGGTGGTTTTCCAATCGCAAAGGAAGCAACCATGAAAGCACTCGTCATCAACGGCCCCAACCTCAACATGCTCGGTATTCGCGAGCCGGGCATCTATGGCAGCGACAACTACGACCGCTTAGTGCAGATCTGCCAGGAGGCAGGCGCCGCGCAGGGCTTTGACGAGGTCGAGGTCTTCCAGTCCAACCACGAGGGCAGCATCGTCGACAAGATCCAGGAGGCTTACGGCAAGGTCGACGGCATCGTCATCAACCCGGCTGCCTACACGCACACGAGCGTGGCCATACTGGACGCGCTCAAAGCCGTCGCCATCCCGGCTGTGGAGGTCCACATCAGCGCCGTCGAAACACGCGAGGACTTCCGCCAGGTGAGCTACGCCCGCCTGGCCTGCTTCGCCACCATCACCGGCGAGGGCCTGCAGGGCTACGCACATGCGCTAGAGCTGTTGAAAGAGCATCTGCTACACTAATCCTTAGGACTAAATAATCAGGTTTGTTTGTCCCAAAGCTTAAGTAGCTGTCCAATTGACATACAAAGGAGCATATCCATGTCCCAGTACGATTACCTAGTCGTCGGCGCCGGCCTCTCTGGCGCCGTCTTCGCCAACGCCGCCAAGCGCGCCGGCAAGTCGGTCCTAGTCATCGATCGCCGCGATCACATCGCCGGCAACATCTATACCGAGGACGTCGAGGGCATCCAGGTCCACCGCTACGGTGCGCATATCTTCCACACCTCCATGAAGGACGTCTGGGACTACGTAAACCGCTTCGCCGAGTTCAACAACTACGTCAACTCGCCGGTCGCCAACTTCCACGGCAACATGTACAACATGCCCTTCAACATGAATACCTTCGCCAAGATGTGGCCGGGCGTCGTCACGCCGGCCGACGCCAAGGCCAAGATCGCCGAGCAGGTGGCCGCCGAGAACATCGGCGAGCCGCAGAACCTCGAGGAGCAGGCGCTGTCGCTCGTCGGCCGTGACATCTTCGAGACGCTCGTGAAGGGTTACACCGAGAAGCAGTGGGGCCGCGACTGCAAGGACCTGCCCGCCAGCATCATCAAGCGCCTCCCCTGCCGTTTTACCTACGACAACAACTACTTCAACGACCGCTACCAGGGCATCCCCATGGGCGGCTACACCAAGATGGTCGCCAACATGCTCGAGGGCGTCGAGGTGCGCTGCGGCGTGGAGTACAAGGAGCTGATCGCCGCCGAGCCCGATATCGCCGCCAAGACGATCTACTGCGGCCCCATCGACGCGTTCTACGACTTTAAGCTGGGCACGCTCGAGTACCGCAGCCTGCGCTTTGAGACCGAGACGCTCGACGAGCAGGACCACCAGGGCGTGGCCGTGGTCAACTACACCGAGCGCGAGGTCCCCTATACCCGCATCATCGAGCACAAGCACTTCGAGTTCGGCACGCAGGAGAAGACCGTCATCACGCGCGAGTACCCGGCGGATTGGAAGCCCGGCGACGAGCCCTACTACCCCATCAACGACGCCAAGAACGAGGCCCTCTACAAGCAGTACGAGGAGCTGGCGGCGCAGGAGGGCGACGTGGTCTTCGCCGGTCGCCTGGGCGGCTACAAGTACTACGACATGGACAAGGCCATCGCCGCCGCCTTCGAGCTCGTCCGCAACGAGCTGGGCGTGGAGCCCGCGGAGGCATAAGGACCCAAAACGGGCCTCTGCACGAGCCGAAAACAGCACAAGCAGGCACGCCAACGCCGGCAGGAGCAATTTCGCCCCTGCCGGCGTTTTGGTATGGAGACGGAATTGCCGCTATTGTCCATTATTTGGCGAGGTTGCGGCGATATGAAGCCAACTTCAGACGACAAATTCGGAAGTGCGGTGAAAATCCGAGACCTGCCGACCAGACCCCTGTTTTAGACTTCCGCGACCTGCGGTTTTGTTGTCGAAAATCGGGCTGTGCTCGACGAGTTTCGATTTTTCCCCACACTTCCGGAAAACATGGCCCCCATCGTGATCGCAAGCATAAATAGGTCATCCGCGACAACATCCAGTTGTCGCGGAAACGTCAAAGGGCCGTTGCCGGAAAACCGAACAACGACCCCTCTTTGTCATCGCCTCACATAGAGTCCGCGACGACTGCATCACTGAGAACATTTTACCGTAACGTCAAACGGACCAACAGAACAACAAGTGGCAATACGGCCGTTCGACTCCAGTCTCTAGCTAAAAACTAGGGGATGCCCTCCGCTTGGAAGGAACCCCCCCTGCAAAACGATGGCCCTTGACAGGTTGTCGCTTTTCATTTATCACATCATAAATTAGAGCAAATGCGTCGACCGCGTTTGAATCAAAGAGCATAGTCACGCGGATCTGAACTTAGGCAGCACGCGCACGAGCTTATCCAGGAAGGTGGCAGTGTCGAGCCTAACAGGGGCGCCAAACAGCCTCGTGCTGGAAATACCAGTCGCCGATAGTTAACGACAAGAAGCCAGCAACTACCACGAAGCAGAAACAGGGCTATCAGCGGCAAGGATCGGCCAAGTATGCAACGCCATAAATAGCCCCAGTATGTTGGGATCCGCCCACATGTTCTGCTGTAACAAATTCTTGCACGCAGAATAATGACCGCCCATGGTAAGAACATCGTCAAACAACACGACAATATCGGTATCTGGTGAAAGGCCGCCAGTCATAACAAGAGACCCTTGCAGAAGCACGGGATCTCTGGGGCCACCTCTGTGAGCAGCGGTTACACTGTCTTTAGCATCAATTACGGGAGCATAGACAATATTGTCGAAGCAGGAAGACACGTTCCAGCAAACTTGATCGAGTCTGTCATCGAATTTTGCTGAGTTTCTTGGATTCGATGTCGGCATTGGAACAAGAGCAATCAGCTTATCCCTAAAGATATGAGGGCGATCCCTAAAGAACGACACAACAAAACTGCTGCATGACTGGATGGCGCCGTTTTTATATCTGAGCACATCAGGGCGATCACGATACTCGAACGGATCTTTCTTAAAATTGCTGATCAAGTCGTTTTCGGGAGAAGCGTTATAACCCCTGCTGTCACGCTGCATATAGTAGAAACAAACATCGTCTTCACGAAGATACCTACGGTTAGCCATGCCGACCTTGTCAATTAGAGTCCAGTTCCAATCAGGCACTGAAACCGCCTCCCCAATGCTCGATGGGGCCAAGCATATCAAGAACGTCCATAGCGTCATTAATTTCAAAGACATTGGGCTTTTTCAACCATTTGGAAGGCCAAGTCACCGAAGGGTCGGAGCAGGCATGACTCGTAATAAAAAGAGGCCGTCCCTGATGCTCGCAAGCACGAGCCTGCGTGAGCGTGCCACTTGTATCAGAAGCCTCAACAATAATGGTCGCATTAGAAATAGCAGCCATCAGTTCGTTACGCTCGGGAAAATAGAACCTTTTTGTATCAAAAGGCTGATGCTGATACTTATAAAAAGGCACTTGGCTGACAATGAGCCCCTCACACTCAATAAGCCTGTTAAACAGGTCAATGTTTTCAGGAGGATATACTTCGTCAACCGGCGTACCGATAACCCCAATCGCGCCAACTTTATATTCAAGAGCAGCCTCAGTTGCCGCGGTATCGATGCCGCGAGCCATTCCCGTAACAACACTTACACCATGCTCGGATAATTGAGAGGCAATCTTTGCAGCAAGCGCTCTTCCCTTCTGGGAGGCCTTCCGCGATCCCACAACAGATACAGAAGGCCTATCCAGAAGCGAGACGGCGCCTTTATAGTAAAGAACAGGCACCGGTCTTGCAGAATCCTTTAAGGAGGCCGGCCAAGACGGCGTTCCGTTGACAATCACGTCGAAAGTACCGAGTTTTTGATCGATTGTTTCCTGAACTTCTTTGTATCTATCGCTCTCCCGCAAGTCGAGAAGGCCAGACTCCTCCTCCAGAACCTCCGAAGGGGTTTTACCAAGGCCGACAGTCTTGCCGGAAATTCTTTTTAGAGTTGCATTTGAATCGGCATATAAATACTCATAGGCGAGCATCTCTTCATAAGGAGAGACCGTTGATTTAATAAGTTCAGAAAATAAACTAGCGACCATCCCTGCCTCCTTTTAAGGGATACTTTATCGAACATTTGTTTCGTTGTAAAGAGTCTCACAACGTCATTAAGCTAATTACAACTAGCTGTAACTCTAGCTCTAACCGCTTTCTGCAAGCAGCTCAAAGAGGAAGACAAGCACCCGAGGCTCGCGCTGGACCCCTGCGGGCGCAATTTCTCGCGCAGCCGGCTACTATCATGATCTACCCGGCGAGCAGGGCGATCCATTGGAAGCGCCGTTGGCGTACGGGATGGGCATCTACGCTAACTGGCCCTTGCCGATCTGCTGGCAATACATCCCATTATTCAGCGCAATAACGGACTAACCTCAACGCGACGCAGAAGACCCGAAGTCCCGTATCAAAACCAGACCATTATTCCCGCCGCTTCACCGAAATAAATGCTTCCAGAATAATAGCGACGGCAGGAATATCTCGCAGCTCGTCACCGCTATGGTTCGCCATGTAACTGAACGCATTAGCTAGCCATTTATTCGAACCGTGAACGTGTTCCACCCCATAGGCTTCAAACAAAGATTCGAGTTCTCCAGAGCTCAAAACTACCAATCCCTCGCGTGCAAGAATCCGAAGCATCTCTTCGACGTTCACACGCAGATCATCTGGAAGGCTTTCATAAACTTGGGACTTATAATGCCTTTTCACTATTTCTGGCATTTTGTCCCGCTGCCCACCCGGACAATCTTCAAGCTCTCGATAAAATCGCTCGAGGGAATTCCTCACCTCTCGGATTTTATTCCGTTTATCCCTGTTGGTAATAAATAGATTAGATAGACGCTTAAAGATATCGCTATTGTCCAGCAAATCAAAATCAGCAATTACCTTGCATTTAATTCCAGCTGAATCATAGAACTTCTTAGTATTCTCAAAACCCGCTTTGCCGTTAACAGAAACAAAAAGGCCGCTGTAATTGGCATCAAATTTAGCGATCAGTTTACGATAAACGGCAGCATCTCTCGGACCTTCAACAAGGACGGCCTCACTCGAAAATAGTGCATCCAGATACTCGGCTGAAAAATCTGAACGATCGATTAGTCTCAGGATTTCCTTATTGGAGAGCACTTTTGCGCAGCGCATGTCGCCATCTCGGTTAAGACGCACGATGGTAAGCTCCTCAGAACAAGACGAGATGAGCCCCTGGAGTAAAAAGGAGCTATGCGTGGAAATAAACACATTGTTGAGACTTTCGTTCTCAATAAAGTTTTTGCCCAGGATTTCCCCCATCCTGCGCGCATATGGAGGATGAAGAAAAGCTTCAGGCTCATCCAAAAGAAACACCGGCTTGCGCCTACCCATCAAACTCAATAGAACGGAAACAAAGCTACGTAAACCATCGCCCTCTTCGCGAAGCGGCGTAGCGTTAGACAAGATGGTCAAGCGACGCGGCATATCCTGAGATGCGCCACGATATTCCCCGAACGAATCGCTCACGACGGGCACGATTCTTTGGCGACTCGTGCTCGCATCCAGAACAACGTCCCTGTAAATAGAGTAGTAATTTCAGACGCTATCGACTCGCAGTCAGGATCGGTGTCGTATGCCGAACTAAGGCTGTTGTAGTTATCGTCGTTGATTCCATAAGCCTGATCGCCCACCGACATCAACAGGCGATCCTCGGTACCCACATAGTCAACCATCGCAGATCCAAAAAAGCGCAGCGCCTCGCGGCGAGCTTGTTCTGGCCCTTCATAGTTGTCGTCATCAAAACACCGAGATAAACTCTTGTGCCAATCATCGGTCGGGGAAAAGCAAGGGGTACGATAATTCGGAGAAAAAGCTATTCCACCCGGAGACCAATTTATGCCGGTGTTGCAGTAATCGCGGAGACGCCATCCCCCATTACAACGAACAACTTTATCATTGAGACTATATGTATCGATTATTTCATTGCTGTTTGCTGGGAAATTGAGGTGGATTTCTTTAAAGGCAACGCGCCTGGTCGGCTCCCATCCGGAATAGCCCACCTCTGGATTACCCAAAATTTCAGAACGAATTTCTTTAAGTGATTTACTTTTGCCAGAATTATTTGGTCCAATAAATACAGTGATTTTCTTTGGCTTTATTGTCGTTCCGTCCACCGTGACCAGTTCATTGACTTTAAAAGAATAACCAGGCATGTTCATGCTCCTTGATCGCTGCTTTAATCGATTATTGCAAACTGCGGGGACATGCAGTGAGCGCAATCGATAAGCGAACTGGAACAGAAAAAGGGCCTCGAAGAACAGCGTACGTGCCGCCAGGCCACTCAGTCATGGTTTCGAATCGATGACTCAGCCAAAACGGTTATTTTGAAAACCGCGACCGGATCCCTCAGATAGAGAAACGAAAGCCTTGTCAATGCGCTACCCTTTACGATATTTTCTCAATTCTCAAAATATCATGAGGGGGAATCGAGCCAACAATCGCTCCATCAATCTTGGGCAGGCAGTAATCCGTCGACGTATTACTGCTGAGTACATCAATGAAGCTCGACAATATTGAATCATGGACATAAGGCTGAATGCGATCAAAAGAAAAGGCAAATTTGACCCTGATTGAAACCCCCAGGCTTTTCAATGCCTCAACCGCTTCGGCTCCCACAGCATCCTCTAAAGACCACGCAAATGTTTCCCCACCCAACGTTGCTGAATATTTTGAATATTGCCCGGCCATGGATTTAAGCAGGTAGAAGCAGACACAGCCAGTCCTGCGTGGATGTTCAGCAAAATAATGATTTGCCTTCTGAAGAACAGTCTCAGTTTGGCCCAAGTTCAACCCAACAACCCCAGAAAGATAGCGAAATTGCTCAAATGCCTCTTCCCTAGAGAAAGCCTTCAAACCCATTTTCGCAATATCATCCGCAGAGAGCACTCTGGTAGCATGCCATCCAGTTATCGTTTCTTCTTCTAGCAGTTCAGCGAGAATGGCCCTTTCCGACCCGTAAGACCCAGTCAAGCGTTGGTGATAATCTGAATATAGGCGCATTATGTCTTTTCGAATATCCAAGTCGTACATCTATCGACCCTCATCCAATCTGAACGAACAGTTGCGGCAATTTGACAGAACGCCCTTCTTTATAAAAAATCGCCTCGCAAAAGCTTCGTCAAACGAAGCTTGCAGTTCTTTTAGAAAATCTTGCATCGAGCGTAAGCGGCAGCATTTCATAACGAAGGAGCATGTCGACAATCGACAAGTCGACCAACATCTTGAAGTCTAGATTTGCATACTCTCCTTTGCGGGTTCCTTCTTCGACTTTAGGAAACCCAAGTCGATACGCGCGCAGACGAAAATAATTGCTGTTCTTCTCCAGATAAGATCTGGCACCGTCTTCGCTCATCAGCGAGAAATGGACACCTCTCGATTTAAGGTGATCAATCTGCTCAGACGCCGTAAGCCACGGCTTTCTATTAGCGTCGGTCATCAGATCTCCGTTCTCGATGATTGTCTCGAAATTCAATATTAGAGCGTTTAGCTGGGAGAATCGTCAGGATATGACCGTTACGCCAAATACCCCTTAGCGCAATAACCCGAATACACTGAAACTAAGGAATGCCAATCCGATTAATGGAATTTTCCACAGTGCATTTGAGAACATCATCCAGCCCATCAAAAGCCATTGAAAAATATTGCACATAGCGATTTCCGAGTATATCCGAGTACGTAACGAGGATGCGATAGCCGGCCTCCATCACCGGCTTTGCTTCACCCCCAAAATAGATAACCAGCTCGCTCTCCCCTCCCACTGGAAGCTGCCGAGTCTGGCACCAAGCGACCCGCGGAGTTCCAGAATGGGCCCATTCATTTCTATTGGCAATCCCAACCCTTACATTAACTGCAGGCCCAGCCCCCATACTGGATATTACATAACGATTAGCGGCATGCTGTTAGCGCCGGGCGATTTTAGCCGCTAATAGTCAAACTATTTTGACCAATCCCG